>JBQCEN010000026.1:0-9846 GCA_051960215.1 Pararhizobium sp. | reverse complement strand
CCTCCATCTCGAGGATGACTGGCTGCTGCGAAAGCCGCTCCATCAATCCGACATCGCCCCCCTGCTCGAAAATCGATCGATCGCCCAGATCAGCTTCAACCATGCGAACACGAACTGGGACCGCCGAAGAAAGGGGCGCTTTTGCTTTACGCGCAAATCCATTGTGATTTCGGGGCTGAAGATGCCACTAAAGACGAAAATTCCATCGTTTCTCACGGGGCCATCCTTTTTCAAGGGAAGTTTCGTGCGTGCTGCCGCTCTTCTCATGGATCCCAAATTCGATCCGGAGAAGCAGTTTTGCAGGGGCGTTAACAAGCCGCTGGAGAAGTATGTCTACCCTTTCAAAAACCTGATCCTGGGGATCGAGCCTGACTACTATATCGAAGACATCGGGCGTGCGTGGCGCAAAGAGCGCAATATCGTGAAGCATGTGATCGGCGGGCAGTCTTCCTGGAGCACGTCCGAACCAAATCCTGCGGCATCAGGGATGGAGGAGGAATCCGGCCCTCAAGCGGGCCCGGCGCCGGCTGGAGATTGGAGCCGTGCCTGACGCAGGAGGCCGAGAAAGGCCGGGATTGCGAGGAGATAGGCGATGGCGCTGATCTCCAGCGCCGCATCGAGCCCGAGCGTCGTCGAGATGATCGGCACGGCCGCCGCGCCGATGACGGAGAAGCTGCCATTGATGCCCCAGGCCCAGACGAACATGTGGTCCTTGCCGAGGCGTGCGAGCCAGTTCATGCCGGTCGCCATCGGAAAGCCCATCAGGAAGGCGGGCGGCGCGATCAGGAGAAGCGCGAGCAGGAGGCGTACCGGGTAGGCGAAGCCGCCGATCCAGTCGAGCGCCGGCGCAAGCGCGGCTGCGTAGAGGAACAGCAGGACGGCCGTGGCCCCGAGAACGACGGGCAGGCGCTTCCGGGCGCTGCTGAAAATCCGTTCGGAGGCAAGGCTGCCGAGGCCGGAAGAGACGAGCATTCCGGTGATCAGGACCGCGGCGGAAACGGCCGGGCTGCTGAGCGCGAGGATGAAGCGGCCGATCAGACCGACCTCCACGAGGATGTAGCCGAGGCCGAGGCAGGCGAAATAGACGATCGTGCCGGTCTTGCCGGGGGACCGGGCGAAAACCGCGCGCCAGCCGAAGACGAGCGGAAGCAGGATGAGCGGTATCCCGGCGAGCAGAGCGACGCCGAGCGTCGCCCACAGGACCAGATAGCCCCAGTCGTCCTGAAGGAGATCGAGACGGTCGAGCGTCCTCGGCAGGTCCGGCAGCTTCTCGTAGCCGGCGAAATAGGGCCGGTCATCGGTGAGCGGCCGGGTGTCGAACACATAGCGGCGGGCAATGTCGCCCCAGCCGCCATGGATCAGGAAATGCCAGGCAAGGCGACCCATCGTCGTCGCCGGCATCGGCTCCTGGCTGCCGCTTTCGTCGCTCGGCGGCGCGTCTTCGGCGGACGTATTGTCGTTGCCCGGAGCCTGGCCGGCGGCGCTTCCGAAGATCGAATTACGATAATCGGTCAGGACCTTGGTGGTCTTCGACGTGTCGTAGGAAAAGCTCGGCGAATAGATTTCGTCGAAGGACATGTCCTGCGTGTAGCGGCGCAGTCTGGCGAGGTCGTCGGCGGTGAAGCCGCCATTCTTGTAGAGCACCGTCGTCGTCGAGAGATAGCTCGAAGAGACGAAGAAGGATTGCGCCGCGGAAGCCGGGCCGACGGCCTTCGCCGCCGCGACCATGGTGGCATAGAGCTTGAGAACCGATTTCGGCGGCTCCTGCTTGTTCCACAGCGTGACCGACAGGATACCGCCTTTGGCGAGCGCCCGCATGTAGGAGACGAAGGCCTCGCGCGTATAGGCGTATTTCTCCACGATGGAGAAGCCGCCGGGGTGCGACAGGCCGGCGGAATCGGCGAGGCTGAGATCGATGACGTCGTAGCGTTCCTGCGTGTGGTCGAGGAAGAGCCGTCCGTCGCCGCCGATCATGTGAAGACGGGGTGAGGCGAGAAGGTCGCCCGTCGCCTCCCTCAGCCGCGGATCCTGAAATGCCCGCAACAGCGCGGGGTTGCTTTCGGCCGCGGTGACCGAGCGGGCGCCGGCGTGAAGCGCCACCACGGTCGAGATGCCGCCGCCGAATTCGACGACGAACGTCTTCGGATGCTTTTCCAGCACATACGGACAGAAGGCCGGAAGGTAGCGGAAATAGGCTTCGTCCTTTTTCGGCACGCCGCGCATGATCCCTTCGGGACCGTCGCCGTCGATGAAGAGAGCGGCATAGGTGTCGGGCGGCAGTTCAGGCACATTGAAGGCGGCGTTGTCGGAGAGCCCCGGCGCAAAATGCATGTAGGAGCTCCGATAGATCTGGAGGTCCCCGAAAGGCGAGATTCCGCGATAGATGCGCCGGGCGTCGGGGAAGTTCCGGGCATAGGAGATGCCCTTGTACTGGCTCACATTCAGGGCGGGAATGCCCGTCATTCGGGGAAGTTCAAGATAGCCGACGATCGAAAGCGCGACCACGGCGAGCGCTGCGACGGCCGTCTTTCCGGCGCGCTGGCTCACGGACCAGGCAACGATGCCGCCGGCCCAGAGCACGAGCGGCGCCAGCACGATCTTCTCCGGCGCAAGCACATAGAGCGCTCCGAGGACGACCGCGCCGCCGAGGCCGGCACCCGCGAGGTCGGCGAAATAGGCGCGATTGAAGCCGGTTCGGCTCTTCAGGAAGATGATGCCGAGAAAGAAGGCCGCCGGGAGGAAGGGCAGCAGGTAAAGCACGAAATTGGCGAAGAGGCGCCATTTCTGCGCCGGGTCGGAGATGAGGAAGATGGCGTTGAAGGGAAGGGCCTGGGCGATCAGATTGCTGGCGACGGTGAAGGGCCCGAAGAGAATGAGCGAAGCCCATGCGGCACCGGCCCAATGCCGTTCGAACCAGTCCTTGCCGATGAAGATGATCACGCTCGACAGGCTGAAGCCGAGCATGGCGAGGCTGATGACCATCGACCCGAAATGCGTCCAGCTGCCGACGGCAAAGATCCGCATGACTGAGATCTGCAGCGCGATGACGGCGGCGGAAACGAGCCCGATGGCGCCATAGGTGCCGGCACGCGCGCCGAACAGCGCTGCCGCGGGCTTCGCCGATGCAGGGCCGGACGAGGCTGCTGTTAGCGTGGGCGCGTCGGACAGGGCGGCCACGACGGCAACCTGCGGCGAGGGTCGACACTAGCGGTTGTGCGTGCCCGAAATCTTCCCATTGGCGCTCAGTCTGGTGAAGGGGACGAAGTTGACGATCGAGCCGTGATAGATATCCGAGCGGGCGATATGGAAGCTGCCGCCGGCGTTCTGCTGCTTGACGATCTTGAGGACGTGCTGCGCGCCGGGCGGGCCGATCGGGATGACCATCACGCCGTTCGGCACCAGTTGCTGCAAGAGCGGCGGCGGCACGTGGTCGATGCCGCAGGTGACGATGATCTTGTCGAAGGGAGCGTTTTCCTCCCAGCCGTAATAGCCATCGGCATTCCTGCGGTGGATCGCGGCATATTCGGTATAGCCGTGGTCGATCAGGTCGGCATAGACGCGACCCGTTCGCTCGAACAGCGGCCTGATGATCTCGATCGTCCAGATCCTGTCGGTGAGATAGGAGAGATAGGCCGACTGATAGCCGGAGCCGGTGCCGATCTCGAGCACCTTTTCGCCCGGCTGCGGATCGATCGTGTTCGTCATCCGCGCGACGGAATGCGGGCCGGTGATGGTGACGCCGTAGCCGATGTCGAGATAGTGCCACTCATAGGCGCGCGAGAGGTTGCGGCGGGTGACGAAATCCTCGCGCGGGGTCATCAGATAAGCCCGCTTGTTGCGGTCGTTCCAGACGTCGTGGTGCGAGACGAGCTTGAGGAACCGGTCGTAACGCTCGCCGAGATAGTTCGGGTTCTCGCCCCGATTTTCGACCATCCAGTCCACGAAGGCCTTCCGTGAGCCCATCGGCGGGTCGGCGGAGGGGCCGAAAGGGCGGGGAACACGCGCGGCCGAAAGCGACGGAACGTCACTGGCGCTAGCGGACGGCAGCCCGGCCGCAAAAGCGAGCGAGCCCGCTCCGAAGGCAAGAAAACCACGCCTGTCCATGCCCGATCTCCCCGCGATGCCGGCTGATCCGCTTTTCTTGGATATTATCCGCCGCGGAGGTGCGGCAGGCAAGGGGACCGCCGCCCGACTCTGACGTGCGGCTGCTCCCGTCGGCGAAAGCCGGAACCTTCGGCCGCCGGCTTTCTCCTCCGCGCTGGCCGTAGGACATCACGCGGGCGAGGCAGCCCCTCTCCCGGGGGCAAGACGCAGGTCCCCGTGGAGAAAGTGCCCACCACGCCGAGTTCTCGCTAAACGTCTGCGTTGTTGTAGAAAATGGCGCACCCGAGAGGATGAGCTGGACACCTCCTACATCATTGCCGCGCCTATTGTTTTTTGGATCATAATGGAACGCAGGTCTGCTTTACGCCAGAAGCGCCCGCTCGAAGGGCACGTTCCGGAATGGGGCCGAAAGCGGTCGGTCAGCTTGTGGGAAGCGGGAAGCGGTCATTCGCCGCACAACCGCGCCGTTCCGGCGGGGGAGAGTTCTCTTTTCGTTCCGCCACTGCTATCGTCGGATGTGATGCCAGACTCGCTGCCGCGCAAGATCATCCACGTGGACATGGACGTCTTCTATGCGTCCGTGGAACAGCGCGACGATCCGAACCTGCGGGGCCGGCCGGTCGCCGTCGGCTACGCGGCCAATAGAGGCGTGGTCGCCGCCGCGAGCTACGAGGCGCGCGCTTTCGGAGTCCGCTCCGCCATGCCGGCAACGACTGCCATGCGGCGGTGCCCGGATATTGTTTTCGTGCCCCTCGCTTCGAGGTCTACCGTGCCGTCTCGCGTCAGATACACGCGATCTTCGCCGACCTATACGAGCCTGATCGAGCCGCTCTCGCTCGATGAAGCCTATCTCGATGTGATGGAAAGCTTGCGCCGTCTGCCGACGGCATCGGCGATCGCAAATGGTGAAGATGACCGGCCGGTCGTGGCCGATCGGCCACGGAAATCGTCAGGTTCGGAGACCACCTTCGAGCGCGATCTCACGGAGCCGGAAGCGATCGAAGCCGGGGTGCAGGCGATGGCCGACGATGTCTGGTCCTGGTGCGAGAAGGCGAACGCCTTCGGCCGGACCGTGACCGTAAAGGCCAAGTTCGCGGACTTCCAGCAGGTCACCCGGAGCCGCAGCTATCGGGCCGTGATGACGAGCCACGACCAGTTGCGCCAAGCGAGCATCGACCTTGTTCCCTCGCTCTTCCCGCCGGCGAAGGGCATTCGCCTCGTCGGCGCCTCGGTGTCGAATTTTGCAGCGCCCTCGGCGCGGGTTGGTGAAGAACTGCCGCTATTCGAAGCCGCAGGCACGGGCGGCCATCGCGCGAATTCCGCGTCTGAGCGCGCGCTGGACGGTCAGATCTGATGGCGCGCCGTGCCGGCAGCGCCGATCTTCCGCTTCACGGCGGGCACGTGCCCAAATGGCTGGGTGAGCGGATGACCCGGCTGGGCGCGGTTATCAAGCGAGGCGATCGTCCAGGAATATGGCCGCGACGAGCTGCTTCGGCGCCTCGCCCATCCCTTCTGGTTCCAGTCCTTCGGCGCGGTCATGGGAATGGACTGGCATTCATCCGGCATCACGACGAGCGTGCTCGGCGCCCTCAAGCGCGGCTTGACGCCGCTTTCGGGAGAGTTGGGCATCCATGTCTGCGGAGGCCGCGGCAAGCAGTCCCGGCAGACGCCGCACGAACTCGCCGTGATCGGCGACCGGGTCGGCATTGACGGCGGTGCGCTTGCCAAGGTGAGCCGGCTCGTCGCCAAGGTGGATAGCGCCGCCATTCAGGACAGTTTCGATCTCTATCTGCATGGCTTCATCGTGACCGACGATGGACGGTGGGTTGTCGTGCAGCAGGGCATGAACGGAGATCGCCGGCAGGCCCGGCGCTATCATTGGCTCTCCGAGGGCCTTCGGAGCTTCGTCGAGGAGCCGCATGCGGCCATCGACGGCATCGAGCAGGGCGTCATCGTCAATCTGACCGACCGGCGCGCGGAGGCGTCACGACAGTGTCAGCTCGACCTCCTCGGCACGATCGGTCCGGATGGAATCGAGCGGGAGCTCGCCAGGCTGGAGCAGCGCGGACCCTGGACTGCACCGGCGCAGGCCCAGCTGATGCTCCCGCATCTGGTCATGCCGGCCCATCATGATGTTCGACCCAAGGACGTCATCGCGCGACGCCTGCACGGCAATCTCGCGGCTGCAGCAGAATGCGGTCCAGCGGATTTTTCGGAGCTTCTGCTCGTGCCCGGAGTCGGGGCGCGCACGGTTCGCGCTCTCGCCATGGTCGCGGAGGTCGTGCATGGAACGCCGTATCGCTTCAGCGACCCAGCGCGGTTTTCGCTCGCGCATGGGGGAAAAGACCGCCACCCCTACCCGGTACCGCTGAAGGTTTACGACCGTACGATCGAGGTCATGAAGACGGCTGTGCAAAGAGCCAGGCTCGGCCACACGGAGGAACTGGCAGCGATCGGGCGGCTCGATGAGCAGGCGCGGCGTTTGGAGCGGCACGTCTCCGGCCCTTCGGTCGAGGCGTTGATCGCTGACGAGCGCGCACGGTCGCACGCATATGGCGGGCGGAGCGTCTTCGGCTTCGAGCCGGATCCAGTCGACATCGCGGCTGGTGCCGGTCAGACTTCGCGCCGTCCAGATTCTGCCGGATCTGTGAAGCGATGAAGATCGCCACCTACAACGTGAACGGCGTCAACGGTCGTTTGCCCGTTCTGCTCCGCTGGTTGAACGAAGCCGCGCCCGACGTGGTCTGCCTGCAGGAGCTGAAGGCGTCGCAGGAGAAGTTTCCGGAAGCTGCGATCCGTGACGCGGGCTATGGCGCGATCTGGCACGGCCAGAAGAGCTGGAACGGCGTCGCTGTCCTGGCGCGCGGAGCCGAGCCTCAAGAGACCCGCCGCGGCCTTCCCGGGGATCCCGGCGACAGTCACAGCCGCTATATCGAGGCGGCCGTGGACGGCATCCTGATCGGCTGTATCTATCTGCCGAACGGCAACCCGCACCCGGACCGAAGTTCGACTACAAGCTGCGCTGGTTCGAGCGTCTCACAGTGCATGCCGCTGAATTGCTGGCCACGGGAGCGCCCGTCGTCCTTGCCGGCGACTACAACGTCATGCCCACGGACCTCGACGTCTACAAGCCGGAGCGCTGGCTCGACGACGCTCTGTTCCGCCCGGAAGTGCGAGAGGCCTATCGTCGCCTCGTCGCTCAGGGATGGACCGACGCGCTGCGAGAACTTCATCCGGATGAGCGGATCTACACCTTCTGGGATTACTTTCGAAACGCTTATGGCCGCGACGCGGGCCTGCGGATCGATCACCTGCTGCTCAGCCCTTCGATCGCCTCCCGCTTGTTGGCTGCCGGCGTCGACCGTGAGGTGCGCGGCTGGGAGAAGACCAGCGACCATGCGCCGACATGGATCGAACTGGCCGACGAGCCGAAGCGCAAACGAGCCAGCCGCCGGGAGAGGACGCCCTCATGAGCGATGATCCCTTCAATCTGGAGCGCTTCGTCGCGGCGCAGGAATCGGTCTTCGATACTGCACTGGCGGAGCTGAGGGCAGGCAGCAAGCGGAGCCACTGGATGTGGTTCGTCTTCCCCCAGCTGCGCGGGCTCGGCCATTCGACAATGGCGCAATTCTATGGGATTGCCTCTCTCGACGAGGCGCGCGCCTATCTACAGCATGACGTGCTGGGCCCGCGGCTGATCCTCTGCACAAAGACAGTTCTGGAAAGCCGGCGGCACTCAGTGCTCAAGATTTTCGGGCCGCCCGACGACCTCAAATTCCGGTCGTCAATGACCCTGTTCGAGGCAGCCGCTCTGAAGGAGGATGTCTTCGGTCAGGCCTTGCAGCGTTTGTGTTCAGGGAAGCGAGACGAGCAGACGATCCGTTACATCCAGCCTTGACCGTTCGGCGAGTGGACCTTCGGAAACACGATCCGAAGACACAGGTGGGGCGACGACTGTCCAAAAAGCGAGCTCGCTTGGCCGGAACGGGTTCGCGGGCTCGGTCGGCGCGTGGCCGCGCCCGCATGCCTTCAATGTGACTGCTGAGCTGATGATATAGGGGGTCGGCCTTGCCTGCCGCAGGTCCCGTCGAAACTGCGCACTCGGCGTTCACGCGGCTGTGGCAGCATCCAGCGTCTCGTCCAGGTTTTCGGCAGGTTGCACGCCGACGCCACTCGCGTCGGCCATGATCCGGACGCTCTCGTGAACCGCCTTCCTCGACTGTCTCGATGCCCAGTGGAGCGGGCCGCCCTTGACTGCCGGAAAGCCGTAGCCGTGGACGAAGACGAGGTCGATATCGGATGGCCGGCGGGCGACGCCGTCGGCCAGCACTAGGGCCGCCTCGTTGATGATTGCGGCGAGAAGCCGCGCCTCGATCTCCGCATCGTCGATCCGGCGCCTTCTGACAGCGGCATCGGCGGAGGCCTGTTCGATCAGCCGGCGCACGGCCGGATCGGGCTCGCCGGCGGCGGAAGACGAGTAGTCGTACCAGCCGCGGCCGGCCTTGCGGCCGAAGCGGCCCGCTTCGCAGAGCCGGTCGGCGATCGCGACATAGCGCTCGCGCGGATCGCGCGTTGGTGCGAGGCGCTTGCGCGTCGTCCAAGCAATGTCGAGACCGGCAAGGTCGAAGACGGCGAATGGGCCCATCGCCATGCCGAAGGCGCGCATCGCGCGATCCACATCTTCGGGAAAGGCACCTTCTTCCACAAGGAACTCCGCCTGGCGGCGATAGGCGCTGAAGATCCGGTTGCCGATGAAGCCTTCCGATACGCTCGCGACGACGGGTATCTTGCCGAGCTTCTTGGCGACCGCGAGGAGCGTTGCTTCGGTCTCCGGCGCGATGGTGTCGGTATGGACGACTTCGACGAGCCGCATCACATTCGCCGGGTTGAAGAAGTGCAGGCCGGCCACCTGCGCCGGCCGGCGCGTGGCGGCGGCAAGCGCGTTGATGTCGAGATAGGACGTGTTGCTGGCGAGAATCGCGTCCACCCGGCAGAGCCTGTCGAGATCGGCAAGGAGAGCGGCCTTGGCGGCCATGTCCTCGACGATCGCCTCGATGACGAGATCGCAGTCGGCCATCGCTTCGAGGGGGCCGCCGGAAATCCGCGCCATCAGCGTTTCGGCTGATGGGATGCGGGCCTTTGCCGACAGCTGCTCCGCGCTCTTGACGAGGGCCTCGACGCCAGCGGCCAGGCCAGCTTCGTTCGCCTCGGCCAGGCGTATGGCGTAGCCGCGTTCGGCGAAGGCGAGCGCAATGCCGCGCCCCATCTGTCCGGTGCCGACGACGCCGACCGTGGAGACGGGCCTCGGCTCTGCCGCGGCGGGAAGCTTGAGCGCGGCGCGTTCGGCAAAAAAGAGATGGCGCAGCGCCTTCGACTGTTCGCCGCGGCGAAGTTGCAGCGATGTCGCGCGCTCCGCCGCCAGCGCTTCCTCGGCCGGCAGGATTGCGCCGGCATGAATCGAGGCAATCGCCGCATCGACGGCATCCGAGCCGGCGGCCTTCCGGCGCGCCGCCTTTTCGGCCGCTTCGATTTCGGCGGGTGAAGAGGCGATCGCGGCCAGATCGCGCAGGACGCGCTTTTGTCCCGAAAGCTTCCCCAGATGCATTATTGCCGATTCGACAGGATCGCCGTCGGCGACGACATCGACCATGCCAAGTTGCAAGGCCTCGTCCGCGCGCACCCGCCGCCCGGAGGTGGCAAGGCGGATGGTCTCGGCGACGCCGACGAGCCGTGGCAGGCGGA
>JBQCEN010000025.1:0-7304 GCA_051960215.1 Pararhizobium sp. | reverse complement strand
CGTCGAGGGACCCGGCGCGCTCGTCGAAGGCGGAGGCGAAGGCGGCGACGCGCTCGTCAAAGGCGCTCGTGACGCTGCCGATCGTCGCCTCGAGCTTCTCCTCGAAGAAGCCGGAGCGCAGGTCGAGGTCCATGATCGCTTCGTCGGCTGTCGTCTTCAGCGCCTGCCGGAAGCGGGCGCCGCGTTCATCGAGGGCGGTGCCCATCGACGACAGCATCTCATCGAGGCCGCCGGTTATGGACCTTTGGCCGCTCGTCAGGCTCTCGCTGATCTCGCGGGTCCGTGCGATCAGTGTCTCGTTGAGCTGGCGGGCGCGCTCGTTCAGCGCGTCGTTGAGCTTCTCGGTATTGGCGTCAAGGGTGGAGGCGCGCGTCTCGAACTCCGAGAGCAGGGCCTCGCCGCGCCGCGACAGCTGCGTCGTCAGGGCCTCGAGGCGCGTATCGAAGATGCTCGACAGGACCTCGCCGGACTCCATCAGCGTATCGCGGACGGTGTCGGTGCGCCGGGCCAGCGCGTCGCCGATCGAACGCGACAGTTCGTTCGTCGTATCGGTCAGGAAGGCGGCCCGCGTCTCGACGAGCGAGGCGAAGGCTTCGCCGGAGGTCGCGATGCGCGCGGCGATGTCGTCGCCGGCGATCGTCAGTTCGTCCTTCAGCTGTTCGTGCGCGCCGGAGATCGACGCACGGACACGCTCGGCATGGGCGACGATCGCGTCGCGCTCGCTGCCGAGCTCCTCGACGAGGTTGCGCACGCGCAGCTCGTTGTCGGCATAGCTTCGCTCCAGCGCGTTGACCTCGGAGTGAACCAGGGTCTCGAGCTCGGAGGCACGCGCGATCGTGCGCTCGATGCCCTCGTTCATCGCCGCCACCTCGCGGCGCACGGCCTGGCCGACGGTCACGATGCGATCGGAGGCCGCGGTCTCCGGTTCGGCGAGCCGCAGGGCGACCTCGGCCATCGAACGGGCGGCGGAGCGCAATTCGGAGGCGCGCGAGAGCATCGCCGAGAAGGCGAAGATGAGGAGGATCGGCACGACGATGCCGATGGCGATCCCGATCGCGGCCGGCATTGCGGCCAGATCGGCGCCCGAGCGGACCTGGAAGAGCCGGTCGCCATAGATGAGGAGCGCGAGGCCGATGCCGCCGATCGCCCAGAGCACCGACAGGATCGTCGCGTTGCGCACGGCGTGGCCGGTGCGCGCATCGAAGGCGCGGAGGAGGTGCGGCGGCGTCTTGCGGGTGTCGTCGTTGGCCGGCGCGAACGACGCCGGCTGGGGACCAGAGGGTCGCGCGGGCGCGGAATGAGGGACGGTCTCCGGCGCGCCGACATGGCGCGGCGAGGTCGCAGCGGTGCGGGGGGTACCGGTGGTGCGTGCGGCGTTGGCGCGGTCCGCCTCCGCCAGTTCGCGCGCCGCGCTCGAGACCTGCGCCTCGAGGTCGTCGAAGGACATCTCGTCGGGGCTCTCGCCGCCCTCTTTCCCGGTGTCGACCTTCAAGGCATCCTCCAGGGCTTGGAAGGCCTGCTCGTCGATCGATTCCGTCGCGTTCTTCTTAGCCATCCCGTTCCACGCCTCGTTACGCTCAAACCCGGCATTACAAGATGCGCGCGGCTCCATTATGATCTTCTTCGCCGCGGTCTTTCGAGGGCGGCACATGGGTGCCGCCGTCTCCAGCGTCGCCTGCCTGCGGACAGCCCCGGAAACCGTATCGTAGTGGCACAGAAGGCGCACGGACACAATTAAGAGGCCAGAAGCCTGCCGCCATGCTTTTTGGTTTATGAACGGCTTTCTTCGATTCCGGGGCGGGAAATCGTCATTCCACGGCGATGTTTACGCCGCGTTAACCATGCGCGCGGGTTTTTGTCCCACAATCGGCCAAAACGGGGGAAAAGGGCGCTGCTTGAGCCGCGGCATGGTTCCCGGCGCTCACCCGATCCGCAGACCCGAGGCCCGCATGGTTGCTTTCAACATCGCATTCGACCCGCCCGAGCGCATTTCCGGCGGCCGGGGGAGCACGCGGCGCCCGATCGACCTCGCCCATCTCGCCCGGCAGACCATGGGCGACAAGAGCCTCGAGGCGGAGGTGCTCGCGCTCTTCGCGCGTGAGGCGCGTCGCGCGATGGACGCGCTCGCCGCCGCCCGCGGAGACGAACGCCAGACGATCGCGCATCGCCTGAAGGGTGCGGCGGCCGGCGTCGGCGCCTGCGCCGTCCGCGACGCCTCCGCCGCGCTCGAGGCTTCGCCGCGCGACGCGGCGCTGCTCGCGGCACTCACACATGCCGTTGCCGAAGCGAACGACTTCATCTCCGCACTGTCGCGCTGAGGGCGCTGTCTTATATGGACGATCTCGTGCCGATCCGCGGCCTTGCCTGCGGTCGGCGAGTGTGTATTAACACGGCGACATCAGCCAATCGGACGGCAGGAGCATGACGAAGATCACCATCGTGGCCCATGACGGCACGCGCCATGAGGTCGAGGCCGAGAACGGCTCGACGGTCATGGAGAACGCCATCCGCAATGCGGTCCCCGGCATCGAGGCCGAATGCGGCGGCGCCTGCGCCTGCGCCACCTGCCACGTCTATGTCGACGATGCCTGGAAGGAGACGGTCGGCGAGCCCGAGCCCATGGAGGAGGACATGCTCGACTTCGCCTATGACGTCCGGCCGACCTCGCGGCTCTCCTGCCAGATCAAGGTTTCCGACGCGCTCGACGGTCTCGTCGTCTACGTTCCCGAGCGGCAGGCCTGAACCGCCGTCCTCCCTTCGAAAGCGTTCCCCTCATGTCCGAGATCATCGAAACCGACGTCGTGATCATTGGCGCGGGGCCGGTCGGGCTCTTCGCCGTCTTCGAACTCGGCCTCTACGACCTCAGGTGCCACCTGATCGACATCCTCGACCGGCCGGGCGGCCAATGCGCCGAGCTCTATCCTGAAAAGCCGATCTATGACATTCCCGGCTGGCCGGAGATCACCGGCGCCGGGCTCGTCGACAAGCTCATGGAGCAGATCAAGCCGTTCAAGCCGCAGTTTCACCTGAACCGCATGGTGACGGGGCTTCGCAAGCGCGACGACGGCGCCTTCGAAGTCGAGACGGACGAGGCGGAGCGGTTTCGCTGCAAGGTCGTCGTGATCGCCGCGGGCGGCGGTTCCTTCCAGCCGAAGCGGCCGCCGATCCCGGGCATCGAGGACTACGAGGGCAAGTCGGTCTTCTATTCCGTGCGGCGGATGGAGGATTTCCGCGGCGAGGACGTGCTGATCGTCGGCGGCGGCGACTCGGCGCTCGACTGGACGCTGAACCTGCAGCCGGTCTCGCGCTCGCTCACGCTGGTGCACCGGCGGCCGGAGTTCCGCGCCGCGCCCGACAGCGTCAACCGGATGTTCGCGCTTCACGAGCGCCACGAGCTCGGCTTCCAGGTCGGGCAGGTGGCCGGCCTCAAGGGCGAGCGCGGTCGTCTCACGGCAGCACTCGTCAAGACCGCCGACGGGGTCGTCGAGCTCCCTTGCACGCGGATGCTGCCGTTCTTCGGGCTGACCATGAAGCTCGGGCCGGTCGCGGAATGGGGGCTCAACCTCCATGAGAACCTGATCGCCGTCGACACCGAGAAGTTCGAGACGTCCGTGCCCGGCATCTTCGCCATCGGCGACATCAACTGGTATCCGGGCAAGCTGAAGCTCATCCTCTCCGGCTTCCACGAGGCGGCGCTGATGACCCAGGCCGCCAAGCACATCGTCAGCCCCGGCGAACGCATCGTCTTCCAGTACACGACCTCGTCGACGAGCCTCCAGAAGAAGCTCGGCGTCCACTGACTGCGCGACGGGACACTAAAAAGGAGCCCCGCAGTGCGGTGCAGGCACGCGGGGCTGAAGCGGGCGCATCGAAACCGGATAGGGAGGTTATCCGTCAAACCGGATGCGCCGGGAGAACAGGTCGAAAAACAACCGTTGCGTCAGGAATAGCTGACGCTTTGATTCGTGGCCACTACGAATAATAGGGGGTCTTTTTTAGATAAACTTCATTTAGAATGCGCTTTACTTTGTCTCCATTCGAATATTCCCGGACTCCGTTGACTGAGGCGCTTACGCGGCTTTCCTAGCAAGCTGGATGAACTGCGGCCGCAGGTATCGCTATCGGGGAGACGAGGCCGCGCCGGGACGCCTCGCTCTACCAAGGATCATCCCTGCGCGAATCTCGCGTCCGCCGCTTGCCTGCCGCGCGGCGATCAGCCATAGCCGGATCATCGCCGCCGGAGGCAGAACCCATGAAGAGCATGCGGACGGATCCCTTTGCAGCGCGCACGTGGCGTCTTGCACACGGCCGCAGCCTCGACCTCGGCCCGAAAGCGATGATCATGGCCATCGTCAACGTCACGCCCGATTCCTTTTCGGACGGCGGCCAGTTCTCCTCGTCCGCAGCCGCCGCGGAGTTCGCGCTGCGGATGGCAGAGGAGGGGGCGCACATTCTCGACATCGGAGGCGAGTCGACGCGCCCGGGCGCGAGCCCGATCAGCGCCGACGAGGAGCAGGGGCGCATCCTGCCGGTGATCGAGGCGGTCGCGGCGCGCACGCCGACGCTGATCTCCGTCGACACCTACCGGACGGAGACCGCCCGGCGGGCGCTCACTGCCGGAGCCCATATCGTCAACGACGTCTGGGGCCTGCAGCGCGAGCCGGAGATCGCGGACGTCGTGGCGGAGAAGCGGGCGGGCGCGGTCGTCATGCACACCGGCCGCGAGCGCGCGAAGCTTCCAGACGTCATCGCCGACCAATCCGCCTTCCTCGACAGGTCGCTCACGATCGCGCGCGAGGCGCGCATCCCGGATGACGCCGTCGTGCTCGACCCGGGTTTCGGCTTCGCGAAGAACGCTGCCGAGAACCTGGCGCTGATGGCGCGGTTCTCGGAACTGCACGCGCTCGGCTATCCGCTTCTGGCGGGCACGTCGCGAAAGCGCTTCCTTGGCGCGCTGACCGGTCGGACAGCGCCCGGACGCGACGCGGCGACGGCCGCGACGTCCGTCGTGCTCAGGCTCGCCGGCGCGGCGATTTTCCGGGTGCACGATGTCGCAATCAACAAGGACGCACTCGCTGTCGCCGATGCTATGGTCGAGGCCCGTACGATGCGCAAACCAGAAGCCTTCGCATGACCGTCTACACCATCCGTCTCAGCAACTGCGCCTTCTTCGCGCGCCATGGCGTCCATGCGGAAGAGGAGGTGCTTGGCCAGCGATTCTTCGTCGATGCGGAGCTCGAGGTCCATTCCCAAGGTGCTCTCAGCGACGACAGCATCAGCGCGACGGTCGACTACGGCGCGGTCTTCACCGAGATCGAGCGGATCGTCGCCGGCCGGCGGCGCCTGCTGATCGAGGCGCTCGCCCATGACGTCGCGACGTCGCTTTGCGCCGCGTTCGAGCAGATCCGGCGCGCGCGCATCACGATCCGCAAGCCGAACGCGCCGGTGCGCGGCATTCTCGATCATGTGTCGGTCACCGTGGAGCATGTCGCGTGACGGCACGCGCCGCGCTCGGCCTCGGGGGCAATATCGGCGATCCGCCGAAGACGATGGCGAAGGCGCTTCGCTTCATCGATGCGCGGTCCGACACCGAGGTGCTTCAGGTCTCGCGGCTCTATCGGACGCCGCCTTGGGGAAAGACCGACCAGGCCTGGTTCTACAACGCCTGCGCGCTCGTCGAGACGAGGCTCGAACCGGACGCGCTGCTTGCGGCGTGTCTTGAGATCGAGCAGCGGCTGAAGCGCGTCCGCGAGGAGCGCTGGGGGCCGCGCACCATCGACATCGACCTCCTGACGCATGGCGACTTCGAGAGCAGCGAGCCGGTGCTGACCGTCCCGCATCCGCGGATGACCGAACGCGGCTTCGTCATGGTGCCGCTCGCCGAGATCGCGCCGGACCTCGTCGTCGAGGGCCATAGCGTCGCCAACTGGGCCGACGTCGCGGAAACGCAGGGGATCGAACCCGTCAGCCGCGACGGCGGCTGGTGGCTGGAGGACGAGAGAAGCTGAGCCTGCTCAGTCGATCGAGCCCACTTCCGTGTGGTCGAGGGCACGGGTGAGCGTCATGCCGATCACCGGGATGAGCTTCTCGCCGACCCGAACGGAGACGGTGATGTTCATCGTGTTCGGATCGTTGAGGCTTGCGACCATGGCGCCGAAGAGCTGCTTGCGGTGGATGGCGACCACGACCTTGTTGTCGCGCACGTCGCCCGCGGTCACGTCGAGGCCCTTGCCGTCGGCGCCGTCGAGGAAGCGGCCGGTATAGCCGTGGCGCGTCTGGCTGATGACGGCGGTCATCTTCTCGCTGAAGACGCCGACGCGGCAGGTTCCGTCGAGGTTGATGCCGGTCTTGCCGCCGGCAAGCGGATCGCCGGCGAAGTCGCAGACGAAGCGCGTGCCCTTGTACTTCCCGGCGACGATCTCGCCGGGGCCTTTCCAGGAACCGGCGACGGCATTGAAGAAGGCTTGGTCGCGCGCGCTCGCCGGCGCTGCCGCGGCGAGGCTGACGGTGACGACGGCGGCCGCCGCAAGGCCGCAATTCAGGGAGCGCATAAACGAGGGCATGAGCCTGTCCGCCGGTTCGGTGAAACTGGCGGGAAGCATGGCCGCGGGATGGTTAACAAAGCGTTTTTCCGGCGGCGGATTCGCTGGACGCAGCGCCTTCAGCCGCGGCCGGAGGCCTTGCCGCTGCCGCCGGTCAGCTTCGTCAGGTCGCCGAGGAAATCGCCGATGCGCGGCCGTCGCAGGGCCCGGAACGGCATCGGACGGCAGAGGTCCATGGCGGCGATGCCGATCCGGGCCGTCATCAGGCCGTTGACGACGCCTTCGCCGAGGCGTGAGGAGAGGCGGGCGGCGATACCGTGGCCGACGACCTGCTGCAGGACGCCATCGCCGATGGCGATGGAGCCGGTGACGGCGAGATGGGCGATGACGTCGCGCATCAGCTTCAGCATGCCGAGCGTGCCGGGGCGGGCGCCGTAGAGCGTCGCCATGGCGCGCACGAGCCGGCTCGATTCGTAGGCGACGTAGGCGAGGTCGACCACGGCGCGCGGGCTGACCGCCGTGACGACGGAAACGCGCTTCGACGCGTCGAGGATCAGCCGGCGCGCCTGCCGGTCGAGTGGCGAGAGGAGCTCCGTCTCGGCGAGTTCGATCAGCGCCGGGCCATCGACGATCTCACCTTCCAGGTCCTTCAGCGTACGGCGTGGGGGGGGGGGCTCCCGCCCCGCGGCGACGGGCGGCGCGGCGCCCGCCCCCCCCCCCGCGGGCCTGGGCGGGGCGCGCGCGCGCGCGGCGCCCCCCCCC
>JBQCEN010000024.1:0-7827 GCA_051960215.1 Pararhizobium sp. | reverse complement strand
CTTCGCGCCGAGGTCCGTCAGGTAGAATTCGAATTCCTCGGCGCGGTAGGCCGGATTGAGGGGCGCCGTGGTCGCGCACGCCGCGACCGAGATGAAGGCTGAGGCCATCTCCGGCCCGTTCGGCAGGACGATCGCGACGCGGTCGTTGCGCCCGATGCCGAGGCCGTTCAGCCGCTCCACGGTGCCGGCTACGAGTTCGCCGAGCGCGCCGAAGGAGAGCGGCGCGCGATCCGGAGCGCCGATCGCCGGCGCGTGCGGATCCTGGCGGCTGACGAGGTCGTGCATGGGGCGGTTTCCCTTCTTCGAGTTCGTCTTGCAGGCTCTATGCCACGGTGACCTTCAGATCGCCAACACCATCGATGTGGCCCTCGAGCCGGTCTCCGCGCGCCACGGGTCCGACGCCGGCCGGGGTTCCGGTGAGGATGACGTCGCCCGGCGCGAGGCGGAACAGGCCGGAAAGATAGGCGATGGCCTCGGGGATCTTCCAGATCATCTGGCCGAGATCGCCGTTCTGCCGGATTTCGCCGTTGACCTTCAACCGGATCGCCCCCTGCCCCGGATCGGCAACCGCGCTCGCCGGCACGATCGCGGAGACCGGGGCCGACTTCTCGAAGGCCCTTCCGATCTCCCATGGCCGGCCCATCTTCTTCGCCTCGCCCTGCAGGTCGCGACGTGTCATGTCGAGGCCAACGGCATAGCCGAAGACGTGGTTCATCGCGTCCGCGACGGCGATGTCCTCGCCGCCCTTGCCGAGGCAGACGACGAGCTCGATCTCGTGATGCACGTCCTTCGAGCGACCGGGATAGGGGAAGATGCCGTCCGTCGTCAGGTTATCGGGGTTCTTCTGGAAGAAGAAGGGCGGCTCGCGGTCCGGATCGTGGCCCATCTCGATCGCATGGTCGGCATAGTTGCGGCCGACGCAGTAGACGCGACGAACGGGAAACGCCCGGTCGGAGCCGAGGACCGGCAGGGCCGTCACCGACGGCGGCGTGAAGACGTAAGACATCGGACGGATTTCCCCTTCGTGATCCATGGCCGGCGCGCATGCGCTGACCTTGCGTGCCAGATCGCAACCGGCCTGTCGAGGCTCGTGCGTCACGGCGACGATGCGGCATCCGGTCGTGTCTTTCCGGCACATCCGGCGGGCGCAGACGCGGAGGAATGTCGGAAATCGCGCAGCGACGCCGCTCTTGCCGCCGGCTCGTCGCCTCACCGGCGATCTCGCATCTTGGTTAACGCCCGGCGCGCCGGACCACGCCCGATGCCCGCCGGCGATGGCGTCCCGCCAGACGATACAGGTGTTTTTCCGAAATGGAGCAGGTTCGGACCACCGGCGTCTGCGTCCTGCCATCGACTACAACGGGCGATTGTCGGCGGCATTCGGTCGAAATTGATTCAAATCCTATATATTAACTACCTCTGAAATACTCTCTTCGGGCTCGCCCCGCGGCAGCGTAAAAGACCCGGCAGAAGCTGGGCGCGGGCAATGTCATCTCCTTTCGAGCATTGGCGGGATCGGTCGACCGATCGGCGGAAGCCGGAAATCCGCTTCTTCCCCGCCGCACGGCCGCCCCGCGCCAGCCACACCTCCACACCTTCCACGCGCACACGGAGCCCGTCCTCGATGCAGGTCGCCGAGCAGAATTCGCATGCCATGCCCATCGCCCGCATCGGCGGTCTTCCCGTCGTCGCCATCGACCGGGAGACGGCGGCGGCGTCGATGATCCGGGCAGCCCGGAGCGCCGAACGCGGACGCCGGCCTCTCTATTTCACTTCCGTCAACGGCGAGGTCGTCGCCCGTGCCCGGCGCGACGCAGACCTCGATGCGATGATCCGCAGCTCGGACCAGATCCTCGCCGACGGGCAGCCGCTCGTCTTCGCATCGCGCTTTCTCTGCCGCACCGCGCTTCCGGAACGCGTCGCGACGACCGATCTTTTCCATGACGTCGCCCGGATCGCCGAGGAGAGCGGCGAGACCTTCTACCTTTTCGGGGCGACCGAAGAGGAGAACCGGCGGGCGGTCGCGCGTGCCAGAGCGCTGCACCCGAAGCTCAGGATCGTCGGCGCCTCGCACGGCTATCTGCGCGGCGCGGCGCTGCTCGCCAAGCTCGACGAGATCAACGCGCTCGCGCCCGACATCCTCTGGCTCGGCCTCGGCGTGCCGCTCGAGCAGAAGTTCGTGCACGATTTCTCCGACCGGCTCACCAATGTCGGCGTCATCAAGACCTCGGGCGGCCTCTTCAACCACCTCTCCGGCAAGAACCGGCGTGCGCCGGGCTGGATGCAGGCTGCCGGTTTCGAATGGCTGTGGCGCGCGCTTATCGAGCCGCGGCGCCTCTTCTGGCGCTACCTGACGACCAATCCCGCCGCCCTCTATGCGATCCTGAGGTATTCGGAATGAGCCGTGCCTCCCCTTCCATCGTGAAAACGGACGTCGCCATCGTCGGTGGCGGCCTCGGCGGAACGCTCGCGGCGATCGTCCTCGGCCGGTCGGGCCATGACGTGGCGCTGATCGATGTGGATACGGCGCGGCTGGCGGAATTCCGCGTCGAGAAGATCGGCGGCGACCAGATCGAGATCCTCGACCGCCTCGGCCTCCTTGGCGCCGTCACCGCAGGAGCGGAGCGCTACGACCACATCGTCAACGTCCATAGGGGACGGATCGTCGACGCGACGCGCGCGCCGCACTTCGGGATCCGCTATCGAGACTTCGTTTCGGCGCTCCGGCAGGCGCTGCCGTCCACCGTGCATCGCATTTCGGCGCGTGTCGACGACGTCCAGACCGGACCGCATCGCCAGACCGTCGTGCTTGGCGGCGGGGGCGAGATCGAGGCGCGGCTCGTCGTGCTCGCGACCGGGATGGGTGACGTGCTGAAGCGCCGGCTCGGCATCGAACGGCATGTCATCCACGAACGCCAGTCGCTCTCCTTCGGCTTCGACATCCGACCCTTGGCGCGCGACACCTTCGCCTATCCGTCGCTGACGTTCTACGGCGAGCGGTTCGGCGACGGCATCGACTATCTGACGCTCTTCCCCGTCCGCGGCGCGATGCGGGCGAACCTCTTCACCTTCCTCGACCACGGCGAGCCGTGGGTGAAGGCGCTGAGGAGCGCGCCGGTCGCCACGCTCGTCGAGGCGATGCCGGGGGCGCGGCGGCTGATCGGCGAGTTCGAGATCGCCGGCGCCGTGCAGGCGTGGGTCATGGACATCGCGGTTGCGCGGAACTGCCGGCGCGACGGCGTCGTGGTGATCGGCGACGCCTTCCAGACGTCCTGCCCGGCGGCCGGAACGGGCGTCAGCCGGCTGCTCACCGACGTCGAACGGCTCTGCACCGTGCATGTGCCGGCGTGGCTCGCGACGCCGGGAATGGCCGCCGACAAAATCGCGGCCTAGTACGACGATCCGGTGAAGCAGGCGATGGACGCGCGCGCCATCGCGCTCGCGCATTACCGCCGCAGCCTGACGGTCGATCCCGGCCTTGGCTGGCATGCGCGGCGGCGGCTCCTGATCGCGCGCCGGCGGACGATGGCGACGCTCGACGGCGTGGCGCCGCAGATCGCAGCGACGCTGCGCCGGACGAAGGCCCGCATCGCCGCGTGAGCGGACGCCCTTCGTTCTCATATCTTCCGGGAAATCAGGCGGACGGTCTCAGCCGTTCGCCGCCTCGTCATAGTGCGCGGTGCTGGCTGGCGTTCCGGCGGAGGAGGGGGCGCCGTGGACGATGCGGCGTGCGAAGCTGCGGGCAGCCGGCATCCGACGCATGAGGAGGCCCGCCGCATGGCCGAGCGGCGAGCCGGCGCGGGAAACGCGCCACATCGGGCTCGCGGTCGCACCGAAGGTGAGCTTGTAAGGCTCGTCACCGATCGTGAAATCAAGCGCCGTATCGCCGCGGGCAATGCTGTCGCGGGCGATGAATTCGAAGAGCAGGTTTCCGACCGACTGACGGCCATAGCCCGCCTGGTCGAAGCCGCTCAGCACCACGTGGACTGCTCCGCGATGGACGAGGGCAAGCGCCGCAGCGATCGTGGTTCCGTCCATCGTCAACCGGTAGACGCGGGCATAGGCCTCGCGCCCCCCTTCCGCCACGGCGGCGTAGAAGGCGAAATAGGCCGGCAACTGCATGATGTCGGTGTCTTCCTCGTCGCGGAAGCGGATGCCGCGAAAGGCCTGGAGCGCCTGCATGGTGGCGGAGACCTCCGCCCTCCCCTCGGCGCAGCCGAACACGGCGTTGCCGCGCCGGTGCAACTGACGCGACTTCTTCGCGAGCTCCTTGACATAGGACCGCTGCAGGCTCGCCGCCTGCCAATCCTCGAAGGTCGCGGCAAGCGGCGTCGCATAGGCGTTGGTTCCCATCGCCTCGCGCCCCTTGATGCCGAGCAGCTCCTCGATCGGCAATCCCTCGGTGCGAAGCTTCGCGATCCTCAGCATCTCGTAGGGCTTGAGACTGGCGCGGATGCGGCCGACGAGAGCCCGATCGGACAGGATCGCCGCGAACGTCTCCGCATCGCAGACCGGCGCCGCATAGTCGGAGACGCGGAGGTCCGCGAACTCCACCACGCGAAGCCCGGCAAAGCGCCGCCGCGTCAGCGGCAGCACCATCGCAAGGCCGCCCGCTCGGCGAATGACGACGATCAGCGGCTTTGCCTGCAGCGCCGGAGCCAACTGCCGATAGAGCGCGTCCAGCCAGACGGGATGCTGGAAGGCCGTCGCCTCGGAGCGCGCGAAGAGGTCGCGGTAGTCCGCCGAGAGGAAATCGAAGGCGTTCTCGATGGTGACGTCGAACATGATGAAGTGCCGGAGCGGTCGCAGTTCGGGTGATCGAGCCACAGCTTTGGCGCTCGCGGCACGGGCAAGTCAAACGGATGTTCCGAGCGTGGTTTACGCCCTGCTGCGACGTCATCGGCGGGCAGAGGTCGCGAGCAACCAGGGAAAGACGGCAATGTAAACCGGGAGGTAATTTTTGACGGGCAGACCGTAGTGACGCGCTTTCGGAAAGACCGGCGAAGCATAAGCGCAACGAACAGAGGAAGCCGTTGCTCTCGATCGACGTCATCATTCCCAGTCCTTCTCCGCGACTCTGGAACCGCGTGCTCATCGAACGCCTCACGGCGGCGGGTCACGACGTCGCAGTGCTTGGAGAGCCGGACCGCCATCCATGGCCATGGACGATGGCGGTGGCGGTGGCCGTCGAGCGACGCATCTTCCGCAGGCACGGGCGTGGCCTGATGCAGACGATCGAGGACCTGCCTATGGAGGGGCCGAAGCGTCCCGCGGCGCTCCGGATCGATCTGGCGGGCGGCGCGGCAGGGACGGAGACGGAGACGCCGACGCTACGGCTGCTCTTCGACGGCTCACCGGCGGACTGGACGATCATGACGGCGCTGGCGCGCGGACGACTGCCGGAGGTGGAAGCAGTCCTCGACGGAAAGGCGGTGGCGCGGGCGGCACCGATGGTCGACAAGCGCGAATCGACCGCGCTTGGTGCCGAAGATGTGCTCGCGCGGGCGATCACCCTTGCGGTCTCCGCGGTGCGGGCGGTCGCCGAGCAGCCGGGACAGCCGGCCGGAACGGCAGTGCCACTGCCCGCCTCCCCGAGCGCACGGTCGTTTGCGACGGCCTACCTGACACGCGCCCTGCCCCGGCTCGGACGCGAGGCTCTCAGACGAACGCGCTTCCGGCACGCCCACTGGCGCGTCGGCTATCGCCTGCACGCCGGCCCCGGCGTTGCCGAGACGGGCCGCCTCGGCGACGGCTGGCGTGTTCTTCCCGACGCGGGCGACCATTTCTATGCCGATCCCTTTCCGTTCGCGTGGCAGGGACGGCGCTTCATCTTCGTCGAGGACTATCCGCACGCGACCGGCAAGGCCGTGATCTCCGTCAGCGAGATCGACGGCGCGGGCGGCGCCTCGCCGCCGCGGCCGGTGCTGGAGGAGCCGCACCATCTCTCCTACCCGTTCGTCTTCGAGCGCGACGGCGCGATCTGGATGCTGCCGGAGGGGAGCGCCAGCGGCCGGCTGACGCTCTACCGGTGCCTGGAGTTTCCCGATCGCTGGCAACCGGCGCATGTGCTGATCGAGGACCGCGAGATCTCCGACGCGACGCTCGTCGAGAAGGACGGCACGCTCTACCTGCTCGCGACCGAGCGCGACGGCTACGGCAGCACGTCCGACACGCTCGTCGTCTTCCATGCCGACCGGCTGGCAGGTCCATGGATGCCGCACCCGATGAACCCGATCATCATCGACCGGCGCGCGGCACGTCCCGGCGGCGCGGTCGTCGACCTCGGCGAACGGCTGGTCCTGCCGGTGCAGGACGGAACGGAGGGCTATGGCGGCGGGCTCGGGCTCTCGACCATCATCGAACTCGACCGGACGACGGTGCGCCTCGCGCCGCCGCAGCCGATCGACGCTGGCGGCGACTGGCCCTATCCAAAGATCCACACGCTCAACCGTACAGGTCAGCTCGAGGTGATCGACGGGATCGCCGCCGTCCGCAAGGGCCGTCAGCGACCGGTCAAGAGCGCCTCGTAAGCCCGGCACATCGTCGCCGTCGAATACTTGTCCGCCAGCCGGCGACCCGCGGCGGCGAGTTGCTCGCCGAGCCCCGGCGTCTCGATCACGGCGGCAACCGCACGCGCGATGGCGGCCGCATCGTCGGCGTCGGAGAAGACCGCGGCCGGCTCACCATCCTCCGTCGAGAGAACCTCGCGCAGCACCGGCAGGCCGTTCGAGACGACCGGAAGGCCGGCGATCGCCGCCTCGACGACCGAAAGGCCGAAGGTCTCGTTCTGCGAGGGGAAGACGTAGAGGTCGCCGGCGGCAAGGAACTCGAAGATGCGGGCCGGCGCCACCTCGCCGACGAAATGCACCCGGTCGGCGACGCTCGCCGCGACCGCCGCGGCGGCAAGCCGTTCGCCCTCAGGCCCGACGCCGGCCAGCGCCAGATGCAAGTGCGGGAGTTCGGGCAGCGCCTCGATCAGGGCGATGTGGTTCTTCTGCCGCACCTGCCGACCGGTCGTGACGGCGAGCATCACCTCCTGCGGCAGGCCGAAGGCCGCCCGTGCCGCCGCCTTGTCGGTCCCCCGCTCGGGACCGGCGACGCCGTGGTCGATGCGGCGCAGGCGCCGGCGATAGGCTTGCGGGTAATCGGCGAACTGTGCCTCGTTCCAGGCCGAATTGACGACGTTGAGCTGATAGAGGCCGACGACGCCCATCAGCTTGTCGATGCGCGACAGCAGCCCCATGACGCCACGGCTCTGCGGGGCGCCGCTCTGGTTGGCAAGCACGTGGCGCACACTGGCGAACCGGGCGCCGATCGTGCCGAAGATGTTGCCGTAGTGCTGATAGGAGATGACCGCCTCGGGCCTTTGCGCCCGCAGATAGGTTGCAAGCCCGATGCAGGCGCGGATCTGGCCGCCGAGGCCGGCCGGTGGGTCCCGCAGAACGAAATCGGCGTAGGGATCGGCGTCGTAGACGTCGGTCTTGCGGTACATGAAGACGGTACGCACGTCGTGGCCGCGCGCTCGGAGGCCCGCGCCCACCATGTCGGAAATCCGCTGCGCGCCGGCAGCTTCGGCCTGCGTCTGGACCTGGACGATCTTCATTCGCGGCCCTCGGCGAGTTCGCCGCGCAGCACCGGCCGGCGGCGAAGGAAGCCCAGCAAGGACGGATCGATGCCGATCGCATTGCGGGCGATCGCGACGGCAATCACGTTCCAGGTGATGACGGTGGCGGCGATGGCTACGGCTGCCCCGACCGGTCCGAAGAATTCCGCGCCGAGCGCCGTCGCCGCAAGGCCGAGGACGTTGACGACGACCAGGAGCTTCAG
>JBQCEN010000023.1:0-26164 GCA_051960215.1 Pararhizobium sp. | reverse complement strand
AAATCCCGTCAAAGTAAGCATTTCAGCGCAAACGTGCGTCTTCTGGTTGCTTTCTGCTTTGCTTCTTATAATTGCCATTTCTACGCGTAAAGGTTTATACCGCTTTCGGAATTGACAGAAAAACCCCTAAAATTGCATAGTCGCTTTCCCCGATGCTGTTGCCGTATCGTTCCAAATCGGAATTGGTGGCAGAAACCGTTGCACGCATCACTTGTCCGGCACGAGGGGCGGCGGGGGCGAACCGAGAGGGAAACCGGCATTTTTGCCTTTCTAGGACACACCAATGATCGAAAATAAGAAGAAGCCGAACCCGATCGACGTCCACGTCGGGAGTCGCATCCGGCTGCGACGGACCATGCTCGGCATGAGCCAGGAAAAGCTCGGCGACAGCCTGGGCATCACGTTTCAGCAGATCCAGAAATACGAGAAGGGGACGAACCGGGTGGGCGCCAGCCGCCTGCAGAACATCTCGGCGATCCTCAACGTGCCCGTCGCCTTCTTCTTCGAGGATGCGCCCGGCGAACAGTCCGGCGCGTCCGGGCTTTCCGAGGCCGGCGGCCCGAACTATGTCGTCGACTTCCTCTCGTCTTCCGAGGGACTGCAGCTCAACCGCGCCTTCGTGAAGATCAACGACCCGAAGGTCCGCCGCAAGATCGTGGATCTCGTCAAGGCGCTTGGCAGCGAGGCGGAAGCGGAGTAGCGGGCGCTTTCGATTTTGAGGTTCCCTGCGGCGGCTTCGGCCGCCGTTTTTCGTCGCACCGCCATGGCGGTGACGATCATATCAAGATATATTTATGTCGTTCTACGCTTGTCATCCGGCGGCCTTTTGATTAACAGGCTTGGCGGAAAACTGCATCAGGATCGGGGTTCGCCATGTCGCGCGCACATTACCACTTCACCAGCGAGTCCGTTTCGGAAGGCCATCCGGACAAGGTGTGCGACCGCATCTCTGACGAGATCGTCGATCTCGTCTACAAGGAGGCGCGCAAGGCCGGCGTCGATCCCTGGAGCGTGCGCGTCGCCTGCGAGACGCTGGCGACGACCAACCGGGTCGACATCGCCGGCGAGGTACGTATCCCCGAGACGCTGATGAAGAAGGACAAGTCCTGCAAGGCGGTCATCAATCACGAGCGCTTCCGCTCCGTCGCCCGCCGCGCCATCCGCGACATCGGCTACGAGCAGGACGGCTTCCACTGGAAGACGGCGAAGATCGACGTGCTGCTGCATTCGCAGTCGGCCGACATCGCACAAGGCGTCGACAACGCGTCCGATCGCCAGGGCGACGAGGGCGCCGGCGACCAGGGCATCATGTTCGGCTATGCCTGCCGCGAAACGCCGGAGCTGATGCCGGCGCCGATCTACTATTCGCACAAGATCCTCGAGCTTCTCGCCGCCGCCCGCAAGCGCGGCGAGGGCGAGGTCGCCAAGCTCGGTCCCGACGCCAAGAGCCAGGTGACGGTGCACTACGTCGACGGCAAGCCGCACGAGG
Source organism: Pararhizobium sp. (assembly GCA_051960215.1). GTDB lineage: Bacteria > Pseudomonadota > Alphaproteobacteria > Rhizobiales > Rhizobiaceae > Pararhizobium_B. The sequence goes on along the minus strand of JBQCEN010000023.1, from coordinate 24,675 downwards.
TGACGCAGATCGTGCTGTCGACGCAGCACACCGACCCGGACTGGGATTCGAAGAAGGTGCGCCAGGTCGTCGAGCCCTATATCCGCGAGGCGCTGGGCGACCTGCCCGTCGCCGAGGACTGCAACTGGTACATCAACCCGACCGGCAAGTTCGTCATCGGCGGGCCAGACGGCGACGCGGGGTTGACCGGCCGCAAGATCATCGTCGACACCTATGGCGGTGCGGCCCCCCACGGCGGTGGCGCCTTCTCCGGCAAGGACACGACCAAGGTCGACCGCTCCGCCGCCTACGCCGCGCGCTACCTCGCCAAGAACGTCGTCGCCGCCGGGCTCGCCGAGCGCTGCACCATCCAGCTGTCCTACGCGATCGGCGTGTCGCAGCCGCTCTCCGTCTATGTCGACCTGCACGGCACCGGCGTCGTGCCGGAGGACACCGTCGAGCGGGCGATCCGCGAGGTCATGGACCTCTCGCCTTCGGGCATCCGCCGCCACCTCGACCTGAACCGGCCGATCTATTCGAAGACCTCGGCCTACGGCCATTTCGGCCGCAAGGCCGGCCGTGACGGGTCCTTCGCCTGGGAGCGCCTCGACCTCGTCAAGGCGCTGAAGGCGGCGGTCAAGGAGCAGAAGGCGGCCGTCAAGGAAACCAGGGAATCGAAGGCCGCCTGACCTCTGCTTCAGGCGGCATTCGCGGCACCCGCGGGAGCGCGATCGGCTCGTGACGAAGGGCGAACATCCCGAGCGGGCGACCGAAGCCTTCTTCGGCCGCCGGCGCGGCAAGACGCTGCGCAAGCTCCAGGCGGGCCGCATGGCGCGGCTCCTGCCGGAACTGCGGCTTGACCTCGGCCGCCCGGCGCCGGACGATCTTGCGCGCCTCTTTCCGGTGCCCGTCGGCGGCGTCCGGCTTGAGATCGGCTTCGGAGGCGGCGAGCACCTGCTGCACCGCGCCGGCGAGAGCCCTGCGACCGGCTTCATCGGCGTCGAGCCCTTCGTCAATTCGATGGCGAAGCTCGTCAGCGCCCTCGAGGCGGCGCCCCATCCCCACATCCGCCTCTATGACGACGACGCGGCGGCACTCCTCGACTGGCGGCCCGCCCGGTCGATCGAGGCGATCGACCTGCTCTATCCCGATCCCTGGCCGAAGAGGCGGCACTGGAAGCGGCGCTTCGTCTCCGAGGCCAACCTCGACCGCTTCGCCCGGGTGATCAGGCCGGGCGGCCTCTTCCGCTTCGCTTCCGACATCGAGAGCTACGTCAACTGGACGCTCCTCCACGTCGCGCGCCACGGAGCCTTCGAATGGCGGGCGGAAACCGCGGCGGATTGGACGACGCCCTACCCCGGCTGGCCCGGAACCCGCTACGAGGCGAAGGCGTTGCGTGAAGGCCGCCGGCCCGCCTATCTTACCTTCGCGCGCCGGCCTCTCGGCGACGGCCGATAGGAGGCGGGCGCCGTCCGACGCACGGACCATGGTGAAGGGGAAGCGCCTGCTTCCGGCGGAACGGAGGGGGCGGTGGCCCGCGAGATCGAGCGCAAGTTCCTGGTTGCCACCGACGGCTGGCGCGGCGAGGCCGACGCCGGCGTCGCGCTGAGGCAGGCCTATCTCTTCATCGCCGACGACCGTTCGCTGCGCGTGCGCATCCCCGAGCACGGGGCTGCGCGCCTGACGCTGAAGATCGGCTCCGGCACGATGAGCCGCGACGAGTTCGAATACGAGGTCGACCGCACGGATGCCGAAGCGATGGCGCGGCAATGCGTCGGCATGATCGAGAAGCGCCGCCACAGGCTCGTCCATGCCGGCCGGGTCTGGGAGATCGATGTCTATTCCGGCCGGCTCCTTGGCCTGGTGGTGGCCGAGGTCGAGCTCGACAGCGAGGAGGCGAGGCCCGACCTTCCGGACTGGCTCGGCCGCGAGGTCACGCACGACCCGGCCTTCCTGAACAGTGCGCTGGCGCTGAGAGGCCTGCCGCCGGAGAACGGCCGATGAGCTATCGGCTGCGCCTGGACCGGAAGCTCGTCGCGGAGATCCGGCGCATCGCGCACGAGGAACTCGACGCCGCCTCCGCCGCCCTCAAGGACGAGACGGTGGATCGCAGTGCGGCGATCCACGACATGCGCAAGAGCTTCAAGAAGCTGCGCGGCCTGACGCGGCTCCTGCGCACTGCCGCGCCGGATTTCCATGAAGAACAGAACGCGCGCCTGCGCGATGCGGCGCGGGCGCTCTCGGGTCTCCGCGACGCGACGGCGCTCGTCGAGACCGTCGATGCGCTCGGCAGGCATATCGGCGAGGAGCATGCGCCGACGGCGCTTTCAGCCGTGCGGCAGAACCTCCTCGATCGCCGCGAACGCCTCGCGGCCGGTCGCCGCAGCCTCGACGCCGAGATCGCGGAGGCGGTCGAGGCCTGCAGGCAGGCCCGCGCGGCCTTCGACGGTCTTCATCTCGACGGCTCGCCGCGCAGGATCGTCGCCGCCGGCTGGCGCAGGATCTGCCGGCAGGCGCGCGACGCGATTGCGGCCTGCGAGGCCGCGGGCGAGCCGGCGGATTTCCACGATCTCCGCAAGCGCGTGAAATTTCACTGGATGCATGTCCGCCTGCTGGAGGACCTTTGGCCGTCGTCGATGAAGCTCCGCCGCACCGAGGCGAAACGGCTGGAGGCGATGCTTGGCGACGAGCACAACCTCTCGGTCCTCGCGGCGCTGATGGAGAACGAGCCGGACGCGGTGGGGAGCGGGGCCGAGCGCGAGATCGTCGCGCGCCTTCTCGCCGACTGGCGGGCGGAATTGCGCGCCCAGGCGCTCGCCGGGGCGAAGACGATGTTCCGCGAGAAGCCGAAGGCGAGCGGCCGGCGCATTTCGCTCCTCTGGCGCCGCTTTGCCGGCTGAAGGCGTCCGATTCCGGCGCTTTGGCCTTGAAATGGGACGGAGTGGCGCGTATATGGGGTTCAAATTCTTGATCGTAAGATGAAGAGTGGGACCCCCGGGACCCGCTCTTTTTTGTTACCTCGCGCGGCCCGGCCACTGGCTCGACGGACGCGGCGGCATGCTCCCTGGAGGTTTTTCTTGTCGATGACGACGCCTGTCGACGCACTGCATGAAGAGCGGCTGGTCAGCGAGACCGGGACCGATCAGCGGATCGCCGCGATCGTCGAGCCGGTCATCGTGACGCTCGGCTACCGGCTGGTGCGGGTGCGCATCACCGGGCAGAACGGCGTGACGCTGCAGATCATGGCGGAGCGGCCGGACGGCACCATGACGGTCGAGGACTGCGAAGCGGTGTCGCACGCCGTTTCCCCGGTGCTCGACGTCGAGGACCCGATCGACAAGGCCTACCACCTGGAGGTCTCCTCGCCGGGCATCGACCGGCCGATGGTGCGCCGTTCCGACTTCGAGCGCTGGCAGGGTCACCTGGTGAAGTGCGAGACGTCGGTCATGGTCGGCGAGCGCAAGCGGTTTCGCGGCACGATCGCTGCCGTCGAAGGCGACGGTTTCACGATCGAGCGCGACCAGCCGGCAGAGGGCGAGGAACCGACGGCGACGATCCCCTTCTCGGCGCTGGCCGAGGCGAAGCTGATCCTGACCGACGACCTCATCCGCGAGGCGTTGAAGGCCGACAAGGACGCCAAGGCCGCCGCCCGGGCCGAGGCGGCGAACCAGAACGAGGCGGGCGACTGATCCGCCGCATGACGAACAACCGGGAGGCGCTCCAAGCGCGCTCCCACGCTCAATACGGAGAGTGACATGGCAGTCAGTGCTAACAGGCTCGAGCTCCTGCAGATCGCCGATGCGGTGGCGCGCGAGAAGTCGATCGACCGCGAGATCGTCATCGGGGCCATGGCCGACGCCATCCAGAAGGCGGCGCGCTCGCGCTACGGCACGGAGTCGAACATCCGCGTCGACATCAATCCGCGCACCGGCGAAATCCGCCTCCAGCGCCTTCTCGAGGTCGTCGAGGCGGTCGACGACTACACGACCCAGATCGCCCTCGAGCTCGCCCGCGACCGCAACCCGGACGCCCAACTCGGCGACTTCATTGCCGATCCGCTGCCGCCGATGGATTTCGGCCGCATCGCCGCCCAGTCGGCCAAGCAGGTGATCGTCCAGAAGGTCCGCGAGGCCGAGCGTGACCGCCAGTACGACGAATACAAGGATCGCATCGGCGAGATCGTCAACGGCTCCGTCAAGCGCGTCGAATACGGCAACGTCATCGTCGATCTCGGCCGCGGCGAGGCGATCATCCGCCGCGACGAGATGATCCCGCGCGAGAACCTGCGCTACGGCGACCGTGTGCGCGCCTATGTCTATGGCGTGCGCCGCGAGCAGCGCGGACCCCAGATCTTCCTCTCGCGCACCCATCCGCAGTTCATGGTGAAGCTGTTCACGATGGAAGTGCCGGAGATCTATGACGGCATCATCGAGATCAAGTCGGTCGCCCGCGACCCGGGCTCGCGCGCCAAGATCGCCGTGATCTCGAACGACTCCTCGATCGATCCGGTCGGTGCCTGCGTCGGCATGCGCGGCTCCCGCGTCCAGGCCGTCGTCGGCGAGCTCCAGGGCGAGAAGATCGACATCATCCCCTGGTCCAACGACCCCGCCTCCTTCATCGTCAACGCGCTGCAGCCGGCCGAGGTCGCCAAGGTGGTGCTTGACGAGGATGCCGAGCGCATCGAGGTCGTCGTTCCGGACGAGCAGCTTTCGCTGGCGATCGGCCGGCGCGGCCAGAACGTGCGGCTCGCCTCGCAGCTCACCGGCTGGGACATCGACATCCTGACCGAGGAAGAGGAATCGCAGCGCCGCCAGAAGGAGTTCAACGAGCGCACCGACCTCTTCATGGAGGCCCTGAACGTCGACGAGATGGTCGGCCAGGTGCTGGCCTCCGAGGGCTTCAGCCAGGTCGAGGAGGTCGCCTAGGTCGATCTCGACGAGATCGCCTCGATCGAGGGCTTCGACGAGGATACCGCGCACGAGATCCAGACGCGGGCGCGCGAGTATCTCGACCGGATCGAGGCCGAGCTCGACGCCAAGCGCACGGAACTCGGCGTCTACGACGACCTGCGCCGCATCGACGGCCTGACGACGGCGATGCTGGTCAGGCTCGGCGAAGACGGCATCAAGACGCTCGAGGACTTCGCCGGCTGCGCCGCCGACGACCTCGTCGGCTGGTCGGAGCGCAAGGACGGCGAGACCAAGCGGTTCGACGGCCTGTTCTCCGGCATGGACGTTTCGCGTGCCGAGGCTGAGGCCATGATCGTCCAGGCTCGCCTGGCGATCGGCTGGATCACCGAGGCCGACCTTGCCACCGAAGAGGAAAGCGAGACCGACGAGACGGCCGGGACCGACGCCGAGGCGACGGCCTGATCCGATCGGACGGTGAGCCGCCGATGCCTGCCGAGGGCGAAGCGATGAACGATCGCACCTGCATCGTCACGCGCTTGAGCGGCTCGCCGGATGACCTCATCCGCTTCGTCGCCGCGCCGGACGGGACGGTCGTCCCGGATCTGAAGCGGCGCCTTCCCGGGCGCGGCTGCTGGGTGACGGCGGAACGGGCGACGGTCGAGACGGCGGTGCGCAAGCGGCTCTTCGCCCGCGGCCTGAAGCGCGAGGTGGTCGTCGCCGACGATCTTGCCGAGCAGGTGGACCGGCTGCTCGCGCAATCGGTGCTCGGCATGATGGGTCTCGCCCGCAAGGCGGGCCAGTTCGTCGGTGGCGCGACGAAGGTCGACCAGGCGGTCCGTGCCGGAACGGCGCTTGCCGTTTTTCATGCCCGCGAGGCGGCGGAGGACGGCGTGCGCAAGATCGATCAGGCGCGCCGCGTCCGCGCCGCGCTCGATCCGGCTGCGCCGGCCGTCGACGCCTTCCGGCTCTTCGGCCTCGACGAACTGGAGGCGGCCCTCGGCGAGGGGGCCTTAATCCATACCGCTGCGCTTGCGGGACAGGCCGGTGAGGGTGTAGTGAAACGCGCAATATTGCTTGATCGATACCGTCACGGCCGGGGCGAGGGCCAGTGAGCGACGGTTATTTGTTTTTTGGCCGGCCGGCGCGAAGGCGCCGAAGAGACGGGCCGAACATGCAACGAGGAAGCCGGACGACGCGGCCGTCGGGCCGCCGGGCTTCGCGAGGAACGGATACGGAATGAGCGACACGAAAGACGACAAGACACTCAGCGTCTCGGGCACGAAGACCCTGAGCCTCAAGCGCCCCGGCGTCGAGCACGGCACGGTGCGCCAGGACATGGGGCGCGGACGCTCGAAGGCGGTGGTCGTCGAGACCCGCAAGCGGCGGATTTCAAGGCCCGAGGACGAGACCAAGCCGGCGCCGGTCGCTGCCGGGCTGAAGCCGCGCCAGCCGGCGCCTCAGCCGGCCCAGCCGGCGGTCGCGGAGCGCCCCGTGGCGCAGCCGCCGCGCCCCGCGCAGCCGCAGCGTCCCCAGGGCGCGCGGCCGGGCGTCGTGCTGCATGACCTTTCGGCCGGCGAGATGCAGGCCCGCCGCCGCGCCCTTGAAGAGGCGCAGGTGCGCGAGGTCGAGGAGCGTCGGCGCGCCGAAGAGGATGCCCGCCGCCGCGCCGAGGAAGAGACCCGCCGCGCCCGCGAGCGCGAGGAATCCGCCCGCCGCCAGGCGGAGGAGGAAGAGCGCCTGCGCAAGGAGGCCGAAGCCCGCCGCACTGCCGAGGAAGCGGCGCGCAAGCGCGAGGCGGCGACGGCTGAGCCGGCCGCACAGGAACCGGCCGCCGCAGCGCGCGGACGCCGCGTCAACGCGGACGACGAGGAGCGTGGTCCGCGCAGCGGTCCCGTCCGCGGCAAGCCGGTGCGTCCCGAGGCGCCGAAGCCGGCTCGCCCGCGCACCGAAGATGACCGCCGCCGCGGCAAGCTGACGCTGACCGGCGCCCTCGACGAGGATGGCAGCGCGCGTGGCCGTTCGCTGTCGGCGATGCGTCGCCGGCAGGAGAAGTTCAAGCGCTCGCAGATGCAGGAGAGCCGCGAGAAGATCGCGCGTGAGGTGGTGCTTCCCGAGACGATCACCATCCAGGAGCTCTCGCAGCGCATGGCGGAGCGTTCGGTCGACGTCATCAAGTATCTGATGAAGGAAGGCCAGATGATGAAGCCGGGCGACATCATCGATGCCGACCTTGCCGAGCTCATCGCCACGGAATTCGGCCACACCGTCAAGCGCGTGTCGGAGTCCGACGTCGAGGAGGGCATCTTCAATGTCGCCGACGAGGCGGCGGAGATGCAGTCGCGCCCGCCGATCGTGACCATCATGGGCCACGTCGACCACGGCAAGACCTCGCTTCTCGATGCCATCCGCCATGCGAACGTCGTGGCGGGCGAAGCCGGCGGCATCACCCAGCATATCGGCGCCTATCAGGTCGAGCACGAAGGCAAGAAGATCACCTTCATCGACACGCCCGGCCACGCCGCCTTCACGGCGATGCGCGCCCGCGGCGCCCAGGCGACGGACATCGCGATCCTCGTCGTCGCGGCGGATGACAGCGTGATGCCGCAGACGGTCGAATCGATCAATCACGCCAAGGCGGCGGGTGTCCCGATCATCGTGGCGATCAACAAGATCGACAAGCCGGCGGCCGATCCGCAGAAGGTGCGCACGGAACTCCTCCAGCACGAGGTCTTCGTGGAAACCATGGGCGGTGAGGTGCTCGACGTCGAGGTCTCCGCGACGAAGGGCACGAACCTCGACAAGCTGCTCGAGGCGATCCTGCTGCAGGCCGAGATCCTCGACCTCAAGGCGAACCCGAACCGGACGGCCGAAGGCATGGTCGTCGAGGCCCGCCTCGACCGCGGCCGCGGCTCGGTCGCGACGATGCTCGTCCAGAAGGGCACGCTGCATCCGGGCGACATCATCGTCGCCGGCGACGAATGGGGGCGCGTGCGTGCTCTCGTCGACGACCGCGGCGAGCAGGTGAAGGACGCGACGCCCTCGACGCCCGTCGAGGTGCTCGGCCTCCAGGGCACGCCGCAGGCCGGCGACAAGTTCGCCGTCGTGGAGAACGAGAGCCGGGCGCGCGAGATTTCGGAGTATCGCCAGCGCGTTGCGCGCGAGAAGGCGGTGGCCCGCCAGGCCGGCTCGCGCGGCTCGCTCGAGCAGATGATGACGCAGCTGCAGGATTCCGGAACGAAGGAATTCCCGCTCGTCATCAAGGGCGACGTGCAGGGCTCGATCGAGGCGATCATCGGCGCGCTGGACAAGCTCGGAACCGACGAGGTCCGTGCGCGCATCGTCCACTCCGGCGCCGGCGGCATCACGGAATCGGACGTGTCGCTGGCGGAAGCCTCGGACGCGGCGATCATCGGCTTCAACGTGCGCGCCAACAAGCAGGCGCGTGACGCGGCCGAGCGCGCCGGCATCGAGATCCGCTACTACAACATCATCTACGATCTGGTGGATGACGTGAAGGCGGCGATGTCCGGCCTGCTTTCGCCGGAGCGGCGCGAGACCTTCCTCGGCAATGCCGAAATCCTCGAGGTGTTCAACATCACGAAGGTCGGCAAGGTCGCGGGCTGCCGCGTCACGGAAGGCAAGGTCGAGCGTGGCGTCGGCGTGCGCCTGGTGCGCGACAACGTCGTCATCCACGAAGGCAAGCTCAAGACGCTGAAGCGGTTCAAGGACGAGGTCTCGGAAGTCACGTCGGGCCAGGAATGCGGCATGGCCTTCGAGAACTACGAGGACATCCGCGCCGGCGACACGATCGAGTGCTTCCGCGTCGAGCACGTCACGCGCACGCTCTGAGCCTCGCGATCCGCGACCCGAAGAACGGGCGGATGCCGTAGCGGCGCCGCCCTGAATCAAAACGGCCGTCCGGGTTCGAGACCCGGCGGCCGGCTGCGAACGGTTTGAAGATGCCACGTTCCTCCTCATCCGCGCCGTCCCAGCGCCAGCTTCGCGTCGGCGAGCAGGTACGCGCGGCGCTCACCCAGGTCCTGCAGCGCGGCGAGGTCCGTGACCCGGCTATCGAGGGCAGCGTCGTCTCGGTCTCGGAGGTGCGCATGTCTCCGGACCTGAAGATCGCGACGGCCTATGTGACCCCGCTCGGAGAGGCCGACCACGGTCGGCTGGTCGAGGCGCTGAATCGCAACGCCCGCTTCATCCGCGGCCGCATCGCGCCGGCACTGAAGCAGATGAAGTACATGCCCGAAGTGCGCTTCCGCGACGACACGAGCTTCGAGAACTACCGGAAGATCGACGCGCTCCTGCGCTCGCCCGAGGTGGCGCGCGACCTCGATCACGACGACGATTGAGAGCAGCGGGCGCGCCTGAGCTCCCGGTCCATGGCTTTCCCGAACAGGAAGAACGAATGTCCCGCCAACGCAAGAAGAAGGGCCGCGCCGTCTCCGGCTGGCTGATCCTCGACAAGCCCGAGGACTACGGCTCGACCGAGGCCGTCTCGAAGATCAAGTGGCTCTTCAAGGCGCAGAAGGCCGGCCATGCCGGAACCCTCGATCCGCTCGCGTCCGGCATGCTGCCGATCGCGCTCGGCGACGCGACGAAGACGGTGCCTTACGTGATGGACGGCCGCAAGGTCTACGAGTTCACCGTCACCTGGGGCGAGGAACGCGCGACCGACGATCTCGAGGGCGAGGCGACCCGCACGTCCGGTCTCCGGCCCGACCGGGCGGCGATCGAGGCGCTGCTGCCCGGCTATCGCGGCACGATCGCGCAGGTCCCGCCGCAGTTTTCCGCCGTCAAGATCGCCGGCGAGCGGGCCTACGATCTGGCGCGGGAGGGCGAGACGATCGACATTCCGGCGCGTGAGGTGGAAATCCACCGCCTGACGCTGGTCGCCTGCCCGGACCCGGAGACTGCGGTGTTCGAGGTCGAGTGCGGCAAGGGCACCTATGTGCGCGCCCTCGCGCGCGATCTCGGCCGCGACCTCGGCTGCTTCGGCCATGTCTCAAGGCTTCGGCGCACCTGCGTCGTGCCGTTCGGGGAAGACGACCTCGTGCCGCTTTCCGATCTGGTCGCGCTGGAGGAGATCGAGGACGCCGAGGAGCGTCTCGCCGCGCTCGATGCCTTCCTGATCGACACCGGCGAGGCCCTTGCGACGCTGCCGCATGTCCCCGTCAGCGGCGACCAGGCCCATCGCCTGCGGATGGGCAACGCGATCATCCTGCGCGGCCGCGACGCTCCCGTTGCGGAGGACGAGGCCTATGCCACCGCGAACGGCAAGCTCGTCGCGATCGGCGAGATCGCCGGTGGGGAGTTCCGGCCGAAGCGCGTCTTCACGGACTAGGATCGCCCTGGTGGCCATTGGGCGGCGTCCGCATTTCGTCGCGGCGGGTGGTGTAAAACGAGCCTGGAGACCCATAATATCAGCGTGGGTTGGCGAACGCTCTTCCATCTGTTGCGAGCCCGCCTGCGTAGGTTAGTCTAGGATTCGGAAGAAGATCCGGAGGCAATGCCGATGTTCCCATGTCATGCGCGCCGATGTCGCGCTCCGGACCGACAGGCGCAATGACGAGCGAATCGGAACCGGCGGTTGCTGCTTCGAAGGCCACGATGCGGGACGATGCCGTCGCCGTCCGGCCGAAGGCCGCATGGCAGTACTCGATCAGGACCTATCTGATCGTGCTCCTGCTCATCGTCCTCATTCCGGCGTTCCTGTTCTCCGCCGTCGTGCTCGTGCGCACGACGGAGGCGCAGAACCACTCTTTCCGTGATCTCTTCGTCGCGGCGACGCATTCGGTGGCCGAGCTCGTCGATCGAGAGGCCTCGGGCATGCTGACGACGCTGAGGGTGCTCTCGACCGCGTCCTCGCTCCAGCAGGGCGAGCTTCCGCAGTTCTACGACAGCGCCAAGCAGGCGCTCGCCGGCACGGCGTCGTATCTGACGGTCGTCGACCGGAACATGAACCAGTTGATGAGCACCTCGGTCGCCTACGGCCACCCGCTCGCCAAGAGCCCCGATCCCCAATCGGCCAAGGAGGCCTTTTCGAGCGGCTGGCCGATCGTCTCGAACCTGTTCTACGACACGACGGACAATCGCTGGTCCTTCAACGTCTCGCTGCCGGTGAAGATCGCGAAGGGGAAGACCGAGCTCCTGGTCCTGACCCAGCCGGCGGCGAACTTCGACGACCTGATGAACACCAAGAGGATCCCGGCCGGCTGGAGTGCCGCCCTCGTCGACGCCAATCGCAACGTCGTCGCCTCCTCCAGCGGACCGGGCGGCCGCGGCCGCGCTTTCTATATTCCCTTCGACAAGGGCTTGAGCTCCGGCTTCACGGAGGTGCAGTACCAGGGGGTCGACTTCCAGCTCGTCGTCCAGCCTTCCGACATCACCGGCTGGTCGGTCGTCTCCTGGGCGCCGACCGAGGTCGCCCGCGAGGCGATCAGCAATTCGCTGATGTGGCTGATCGCCGGCGGGCTGGCGATTGCGGCGATCGCGACGACCGGCGCCTATGCGATCGCGCGCGGCCTGAGCTCCTCTGATCGCCAGATCTCTAGCGACGCGCGCAAGCTCGGTGCGGGCGAGACGGTGGAGAAGCGGGATCACCCGATCGCCGAGTTCAGCACGGTTTCCGCCGCGCTCGCCCGTGCCGCGCGCGAGCGCAAGACGGCGGAGAACGAGATCCGTTTCCTGATGCGCGAGGTCGCCCACCGCTCGAAGAACCAGTTGACGGTGATCCAGGCGATGCTCAACCAGACCGCCAAGCTCACCGAATCGAAGGACGAGTTCGCCGAGGCCTTCCGCAAGCGCGTTGCGGGGCTCGCCCGCTCGACCGACCTGATGATCACCAACGCCAACCAGGGCGTCGACCTCGGCATCCTCGTCAGCGACCAGCTCGAGACCTTCCGGCCGACCGATCCGACGCGCGTGCGGGTGAAGGGGCCCGAGGTGCGGCTCGATTCCCAGGCGGCGCAGGTGATGGGCATGGCGATCCACGAGCTGTCCACCAATGCCGCCAAGTACGGCGCCTTCTCGGGCACCGAGGGCGTCGTCGACATCAGCTGGCGGGTCGCCGACGATGCGGTTCGCTTCGTATGGCGCGAGAGCGGCGTCGAGATCGACGACAGGCCGGAACGCAAGGGCTTCGGCTCGATCGTCCTGGAGCGTATCCTCGGGATGTCGCTCGGCGCCGAACTGGAGCGCGTCATGCACGACGACGGCATCGAATGGATCTTCTCGATCCCGCTGGAGAAGCTCCACAGCGCGCTCGGCCCGCGCGCCTGACGCACGCGGCCGATCGGCTGGGCCTCTTCCCTCGCCGGCGTTTTTCCCCTATATGCGCCGCAACGAACGGGCGAGACCCGGTCGTTCTACGAGCGGCCCCTGCTGGACGACATCCCGGCCGAGGGCGACCTATCCTCTTTTCCGAAAGGATCGTCACGATGTCGATTACTGCCGAGCGCAAGGCCGAGCTGGTCAAGGAATACGCCACCAAGGACAACGATACCGGATCCGCCGAGGTCCAGATCGCGATCCTGACGGAGCGTATCGTCAACCTCACCGAGCACTTCAAGGAGCACAAGAAGGACAACCACTCCCGTCGTGGCCTCCTGAAGCTCGTCTCGCACCGTCGTTCGCTTCTGGACTACCTGAAGAAGAAGGACGAGGCGCGGTATCAGACGTTGATCGCCAGCCTCGGCATCCGCCGCTGATCGAACCGGCGTCCGGCGGCGGGCGCGCCTCATCCGCACTTCGGCGTCGCGCGACGCCTGCGGCGGCACCTTCCGCCGGACGCTTTCCGGAACGATGTTCCCATTGTTCCGGTGCATTCCGGGCGCTCCATTGAGGACCGCCGGGACATTCCAGCGCTTCGGATGGGCCGGAGCGCGGATCAACTGCCGACCTGTCATGGGGCAGGATTGCAGGATGCTTTTGCCGCGCTCGAGGCGGCGTACGTTCAAAAGCCTCCCGTTGTCTTGCCCGTGACGCGTCGACAACGCGACCGGACGCCTCCGCGCCGCAAGGAGCGGCGGGGCGCCGGCCATGAAGGACAGGATCATGTTCAATACCCACAAGGTCGAAATCGAATGGGGAGGGCGTCCGCTCGTCCTCGAAACGGGAAAGGTCGCCCGGCAGGCCGACGGCGCCGTCCTGGCGACCTATGGCGAGACGGTGGTGCTTGCGACCGTCGTCTCGGCGAAGGAGCCGAAGCCGGGCCAGGACTTCTTCCCGCTCACCGTCAACTACCAGGAGAAGACCTACGCAGCTGGCAAGATTCCCGGCGGCTACTTCAAGCGTGAGGGCCGCCCGAGCGAGAATGAGACGCTCGTCTCGCGCCTGATCGACCGGCCGATCCGCCCGCTCTTCCCCGAAGGCTACCGGAACGACACGCAGGTCATCATCACGGTCATGCAGCATGACCTGGAGAACAACCCGGACGTCGTCTCCATGGTCGCGGCTTCCGCGGCGCTGACGCTCTCCGGTATCCCCTTCATGGGCCCGATCGGCGGCGCCCGCGTCGGCTACATCAACGGTGACTATGTTCTCAACCCGCATGTCGACGAGATGGTCGAATCCGCTCTCGACCTCGTCGTCGCCGGCACGCAGGACGCCGTGCTGATGGTGGAATCGGAAGCCAAGGAACTCGCCGAGGACGTCATGCTCGGCGCCGTGATGTTCGGCCACCGCGCCATCCAGCCGGTGATCGACGCGATCATCAAGCTCGCCGAGACCGCCGCCAAGGAGCCGCGCGAGTTCAACCCGCAGGACCTCTCGGCGCTCGAGGAGAAGATGCTCGGCGTCGCCGAAGCGGAGCTCCGTTCTGCCTACCGGATCACCGACAAGGCCGAGCGCTACGCCGCCGTCGACGCCGTCAAGGCCAAGGTCAAGGCGCAATTCGCCCCGGCCGAAGGCGAGGAGGCGGAATACACGAACGAGCAGATCGGCGCCGTCTTCAAGCACCTGCAGGCGAAGATCGTCCGCTGGAACATCCTCGACACGAAGAGCCGCATCGACGGCCGCGATCTGGAGACGGTCCGTCCGATCGTCGCCGAGGTCGGCCTGCTGCCGCGCACCCACGGCTCGGCGCTCTTCACCCGCGGCGAGACGCAGGCGATCGTCGTCGCCACGCTCGGCACCGGCGAGGACGAGCAGTATGTCGACGCGCTGACCGGCATGTACAAAGAGAAGTTCATGCTGCACTACAATTTCCCGCCCTATTCGGTCGGTGAAACGGGCCGCATGGGGTCTCCGGGCCGCCGCGAGATCGGCCACGGCAAGCTCGCATGGCGCGCCATCCGGCCGATGCTGCCCTCCGGCGACCAGTTCCCCTACACGCTGCGCGTCGTCTCCGAGATCACCGAATCGAACGGGTCGTCGTCGATGGCGACGGTCTGCGGCACCTCGCTGGCGCTCATGGATGCCGGCGTGCCGATCGCCAAGCCGGTGGCCGGCATCGCCATGGGCCTGATCAAGGAGGACGAGCGCTTCGCCGTCCTGTCCGACATCCTCGGCGACGAGGACCACCTCGGCGACATGGACTTCAAGGTTGCCGGCACCGAAAGCGGCGTCACCTCGCTGCAGATGGACATCAAGATCGCCGGCATCACCGAGGAGATCATGCAGGTCGCGCTGACTCAGGCGAAGGGCGGCCGGTTGCACATCCTCGGCGAGATGGCGAAGGCGATCGCATCGAGCCGCGCCGAACTCGGCGAGTTCGCGCCGCGCATCGAGGTGATGACGATCCCGGTCGACAAGATCCGCGAAGTCATCGGCTCGGGCGGCAAGGTGATCCGCGAGATCGTCGAGAAGACCGGTGCCAAGGTCAACATCGAGGATGACGGCACGATCAAGATCGCCTCGTCTTCCGCCAAGGAGATCGAGGCCGCCAAGAAGTGGATCCACTCGATCGTCGATGAGCCGGAAGTCGGCCACATCTACGAGGGTACGGTCGTCAAGACCGCCGACTTCGGCGCCTTCGTCAACTTCTTCGGCCCGCGCGACGGCCTGGTCCACATCTCGCAGCTCGCCTCCGAGCGCGTCGCCAAGACGACGGACGTCGTCAAGGAAGGCGACAAGGTCTTCGTCAAGCTGATGGGCTTCGACGAGCGCGGCAAGGTCCGCCTGTCGATGAAGGTCGTCGACCAGCAGACCGGCCAGGAGCTCAAGAAGGAAGAGGCCGCCGAGTAAGGCGCTCTCCCTCTCGGAAAACGAAAGCCCCGCGGACAGCCTGTCCGCGGGGCTTTTTTTGTCGCTCCACCGGATTGCGGACCGGTCGGCCGCCTACTTCTTTCGCTCGTCGCAGCGCTCGATGACGATCGGCTTCTGGGCCGTCTTGCCGACCACGGTGCATCGGCCGGCCGCGCAGAGGCGCCAGCCGCCGACCGTCGCGCCCGATGCGGCGAGCACCACCCGGTCGAGCGGCGGCACCTTCGGCTCGTAGACCCATTTGCCGTCGGTGAAGCGCGAGCCGTCCGGCGGGTCCATGCCGGCCCCCGATCCCTCGACGCTGGCCTGCTCGACGACGAAGCCTGCCTTGGTCAGCGCCCAGTGCTCCGTCCAGCGGATCTTTTCGACCGAATGGGTCCAGGAGAGCGTGAAGGCCGTCGCGGCGAGCACCAGCGTCTTGGCCGCCGTGACGACGCAGATGCCGGCCGCCCCGCTCACGCGGGAAGCGCCGTTTCCTGCCGCCGCACGCGCGCCACGTGGAGGCCGATGCAGAGGAGCGAGAGGACAAAGCCGACGATGTCCGTCGCCGGATAGGCGGCCACCAGCATGAAGGCGGCGAGCGCCGCGAGGCCCCGCTCCCAAAGCCGCATCGGCGCGACGAGGAAGCCGATGACGCAGGAGCCCCAGAGGCCGATCGCCAGCGCCGTCTTGACGACGACATAGGCGGCCGCGACAGGCAGGCCGTAGGCGTCGCCGAGCGGGCCGCCGGGCTGCAGCATCAGGGCCGGAGAATAGACCGCCATATAGGGCACGACGAAGCCGGCGGCGGCAATCTTGATCGCCTCGATCGAGATCTTCAGCCCTTTCTCCTTGGCGATCGGCGCGGCGGCGAAGCAGGCGAGGGCGACGGGCGGCGTCAGGTCGGCGAGGATGCCGAAATAGAAGACGAACATGTGGGTGATCATCAGCGGCACGTGCAGGTGCAGCAACGCCGGCCCGGCGATCGACGAGGTGATGATGTAGTTCGGGATCGTCGGGATGCCCATGCCGAGGATGATGCAGGTCACCATCGTCAGGAACAGCGAGAGGAACAGGCTCGACTTGCCGACCGACACGATGAACTCGCCGAAGGTCGTGGCGACGCCGGTCAGCGTCATGGTGCCGATGATGATGCCGACGATGGCGCAGGCGATGCCGACGGGCAGTGCCGTCCTGGCGCCGTCCGCCAGCGCGTCGCGGCAATCGATCAGGGTCTGGCGCCCGCCCGAGACGAAGACGTTGAGGACGATGAGGACCGCCGCCACGACGAGCACCGGCATGATCCCCCACTTGAAGAAGCTCGCCGAGACGAGGCCGAGCCCGATCCAGAAGATCGCCCTGAGCACCGGGCCGGGCAGGCCGAGCGCGACGGAGCCGCCGAGGATGAGGAGCGCCGTCAGCGCCAGCCCGATCGTGCCGGCGTTGAGCGGCGTGTCGGCGGAGAAGAGGAGATAGACGAGGACCGCGAGCGGCAGGATGAGATACCAGCCCTGCTTCAGCGCCGCGCGCGGCGACGGCAGCTGCGCCTTCGGCAGGCCGAGCAGGCGGCGCTTGCCGGCCTCGAGATGGACCATCCAGAAGGCCGAGGCGAAATAGAGGATCGCCGGGATGATCGCCGCCTTGACGACCTCGTAGTAGGGCACGTCGAGCGTCTCGGCCATGATGAAGGCAACCGCACCCATCACCGGCGGCATGATCTGCCCGCCCATCGAGGCCGTCGCCTCGACGCCGCCGGCGAAGGCGGCACGGTAGCCGAAGCTCTTCATCAGCGGGATCGTGAACTGTCCGACGGTCACGACGTTGGCGACGCCCGATCCGGAGATCGTCCCCATCAGGCCCGACGAGATGACGGCGACCTTGGCCGCGCCCCCGCGGGCGTGGCCGACGAAGCCGAGCGAGACGTCGGTGAAGAGCTTGATCATCCCGGCGCGCTCAAGGAAAGAGCCGAACAGGATGAAGAGGAAGATGTAGGTCGCCGAGACGTAGATCGGGATGCCGTAGATGCCCTCGGTGCCGAAGGTCATGTGGTCGACGACCTGGCTGAAGGCGTAGCCGCGGGTGTCGAGCGGCGCAGGCAGGTACTGCCCGAAGAAGCAGTAGGCGAGGAAGATTCCGGAGATGATCGGCAGCGCCGGTCCCATGATCAGCCACGCCGCGACGAAGACGGTGACGAGGGTGATGATGCCGATGATCGTGTCATAGGCATTCGGGTCGCCCGCCCGCAGGATGAGGTCGTTGTACTCCACCCACTGGTAGACGGCGACGACCACGCCGGCGAGCGCCAGCAGCCAGGCGATCGCCTTGAACGGCAGCGACGCCCGCTTCGAGGCGGCGATCAGCGGGAAGGTGAGCAGCAGCAGGAAGCCGAGGTGGAGCGCCCGCATCACCTGGCTCGGAAGCCCGAACAGGTTCAGCGCCACGGAGATCTGGTAGAGCGAGAAGACGAATCCGATCCAGAAGAGAAGCCGGCCTTCGCGCGTCGCCGGAAAACCGCCGGCAAGCGGATCGTGAAGCTCGGCGTTCTCCGGCAGGGCCGGCTCGGTATGGGTGATGGTGGCGCTCATGGCGGTTGTCCTGCTCCCCTCAGGCGACGACCGTCGCGGGTCCTCTGTCTTCTGCGGCCAGGGCGGCGCCACGCGACGCCGCCCTGGCCGTCGTTCTCCTCTGCGATGGCGGCCCCGGGCGGGGGCTCGCAGGAGACAGGGCTACTTGATGAGGCCCTTTTCCTTGTAGTAGCGCGCCGCGCCCGGATGGAGCGGGATCGGCAGGCCGGTCGCTGCGTTCTTGATGTCGATCGCCTTGGCGGCCGCATGGGCCGCGACGAGGTCCGGCAGATGCTCGAAGAGCTGCTTCGTCATCTGGTAGGCCTCCTCGTCGGAGATGTCCGCGCGGGTGACGAGGATGTTGGTGATCGCCAGCGTCGGAACCGGATTCTCCTGCCCCTCGTAGGTGCCGGCCGGAATGTCCTTGGAGACGAAGGGCGCGCCGAGCTTCTCGGCGACGGACTTCGGCACGGCGACCACCTGGATCGGCACGGACGAGGCGAGGTCCTTGATCGAGGAAACACCGAGGCCGGCCGACTGCAGGGTCGCGTCCAACTGGCGGTTCTTCATCAGTTCGACCGATTCGCCGAACGGCAGGTACTCGGTCTTCGACAGGTCCTTGTAGCTCATGCCCATGGCGCCGAAGATCGCCCGCGCGTTGAGCTCGGTGCCGGACTTCGGCGCGCCGACCGAAAGGCTCTTGCCCTTGAGGTCCTGGAAATCCTTGATGCCCGAGGCCTTGGTCGCGACGATCTGCACGTAGTTCGGATAGATCGCGGCGATCGCCCGGAGCTTGTCGAGCTTCTTCGGGAAGCCGGCTTCCTTGTCGCCCTCCCAGGCGGCCTTGACCGAATCGCCGAGCGCGAAGGCGATCTCGCCGCGGCCCTGCTGCAGGAGGTTCAGGTTCTCGACCGACGCCTTCGTCGCCTGCACCTGCGTGCGCACGCCCTCGATGTTGTCGGAATAGATCTTCGCCAGCGCGACGCCGAGCGGATAGTAGACGCCCGACGTGCCGCCGGTCAGCACGTTGATGAACTCGGTCGCTCCGGCACCGACCGGCGCCAGGCCGACGGCAAGCGCCACGGCGCCCGCCATCAGCAATTTCCTGGACGTGAACTTCATGAAGGCCTCCCTTTCTCCGCCCGTTGCCGATGAAGCGACGACGGGTCCTTTTCGATGGCAGATCACGCGCGGCCAGCCGCGCCGGCCATGCATGCCCCGAAGGACATAGAAGCGGATGGCTCCCCGTGCCGCAAGACCACGGGGACCGATCATCTCAAACGTTCGTGGAAAATTCGGGTCGACACTGCGCCTCCTCCGGCGCGAACGACCGTTCAGTCCCCCGTATCCTGCCGCTTCAGTTCCTCCAGCACCGGCATCGACGTGATGTTGAAGCCGGAATCGACATAGTGGATTTCGCCGGTCACGCCGCTCGAGAGGTCCGAAAGAAGGTAGAGGGCGGAGCGCCCGACCTCGTCGATGTCGACGGTGCGCCGCAGCGGCGCGTTCTTCTTCTGGTAGCTGAACATCGCGCGTGCGTCGCCGATGCCGGCGCCGGCGAGGGTGCGCACCGGTCCGGCGGAGATCGCGTTGACGCGGATGCCGCTCGGGCCGTAGTCGGCGGCGAGATAGCGGACCATCGCCTCGAGCGCCGCCTTGGCGATGCCCATGACGTTGTAGTTCGGCATGACCCGCACAGAGCCGCCATAGGTCAGCGTCAGGATCGAGCCGCCGGCCGTCATCAGCTTCGAGGCCCGCTGCGCGACCTCGGTGAACGAGTAGGCGGAGATCACCATGGTGCGGCTGAAATTGGCGCGCGTCGTCACGTCGGCATAGCGGCCCTTGAGCTCCGCCTTGTCCGAATAGCCGATCGCATGGACGACGAAATCGATCGAGCCCCACTCCTGCTCCAGCCTCTTGAAGCAGGCGTCGACGGTCGCGATGTCCTCGACGTCGCAGGGGATGAGCAGCTTCGAGCCGAGCTTCTCGGCGAGCGGCTTGACGCGCCGCCCGAAGGCCTCGCCCTGGTAGGTGAAGGCGAGGTCCGCGCCGTGCTCGGCTAGGTTGCGCGCGATCCCCCAAGCGATCGAGTGATCGTTCGCGACGCCCATCACGAGGCCGCGCTTGCCCTTCATCAGGCCGTCCATGAGCGGCACCCCTCAGCCATTGTAGCGCTGGAAGACCAGCGTCGCGTTCGTGCCGCCGAAGCCGAACGAATTGGAAAGAACCGTGTCGATGCGGGCATCGTCGATGCGCTTGCGCACGATTGGCACGCCTTCGAACTCCGGGTCGAGCGTCTCGATATGGGCGCTCTCGCCGATGAAGGCGTTCTGCATCATGAGGATGGAGTAGATCGATTCCTGCACGCCAGCCGCTCCGAGCGAATGGCCGGTCAGCGACTTCGTCGAGGCGATGTGCGGCAGTTTGTCGCCGAAGACCTCGCGGATCGCGCCGATCTCGCGGCTGTCGCCGATGTCGGTCGAGGTGCCGTGGGTGTTGATGTAGTCGATGTCGCCCTTCACGGTCGAGAGCGCCTGGCGCATGCAGCGCACCGCGCCTTCGCCCGACGGCGCCACCATGTCGTAGCCGTCCGAGGTCGCGCCGTAGCCGATGATCTCGGCATGGATCCGCGCGCCGCGCGCCTTCGCGTGCTCCATCTCCTCGAGCACCAGCACCCCGGCGCCGCCGGCGATGACGAAGCCGTCGCGGTCGGCGTCGTAGGCGCGCGAGGCGACGGCCGGCCGGTCGTTGAACTTCGAGGACATGGCGCCCATCGCGTCGAAGAGGTTCGACATCGTCCAGTCGAGGTCCTCATGGCCGCCGGCGAACATCACGTCCTGCTTGCCCCACTGGATCATCTCGGCGGCGTTGCCGATGCAGTGCGCCGAGGTCGAGCAGGCCGAGGAGATCGAATAGTTGACGCCGTGGATCTTGAACCAGGTGGCGAGCGTCGCCGAAGCCGTCGACGACATCGCCTTCGGCACGGCGAAGGGACCGATCCGCTTCGGGCTGCCCTTCTCGCGCGTCGTCTCCGCCGCCTCGACGATGGTCCGGGTCGAGGGCCCGCCGGAGCCCATGATGATGCCGGTGCGCTCGTTCGAGATGTCGCGTTCCTCGAGGCCCGAATCGGCGATCGCCTGCTTCATCGCGACGTGGTTCCAGGCGCCGCCCTTGGAGAGAAAGCGCATGGCACGGCGGTCGACCAGCTCCGTCGGATCGAGCGCCGGTGCCCCCCAGACCTGGCAGCGGAAGCCGTGGTCGGCGAAATCCTGCGAGAACGAGATGCCCGAGCGCGCTTCCCGCAGCGACTGCGTGACCTCATCGGCATTGTTTCCGATCGAGGAAACGATGCCCATTCCCGTGACTACGACGCGTCTCATGTCAGCTCTTTCGGTTTCGAAGGTTTTCGGCCGCGCCTCAGGCGGCCTTCTCCTGGAACAGTCCGACGCGCAGGTCGCTCGCGCGATAGATGACCTCGCCATCGGCCTTCATCCAGCCGTCCGCGATGCCGAGCACGAGGCGCCCGCGCATGACGCGCTTGAAGTCGATGCCGTATTCGACGAGCTTCGTCTGCGGCGTGACCATGCCGGTGAACTTCACTTCGCCGGTCGAGAGCGCCCGCCCGCGGCCCGGCTCGCCGAGCCAGCCGAGGAAGAAGCCCGTCAGCTGCCACATCGCGTCAAGCCCGAGGCAGCCGGGCATGACCGGGTCGCCGAGGAAGTGGCAGGCGAAGAACCAGAGATCCGGCGTGATATCGAATTCGGCGGAGATCTAGCCCTTGCCGTTGGCGCCGCCGTTCTCGGAGACCTCGGTGATTCGATGGAACATCAGCATGGGCGGAAGCGGAAGCTGCGCATTTCCGGGCCCGAACATCTCTCCCCGCCCGCAGGAAAGAACCTCTTCGTAATTAAAACTCGTCTGTCGGGTGACCATTCAGAAAAACGTCTCCTGTCTACCTTCCGCCGGCTGACGAGGGCGGACCCTATCACAGCTTATTTCACGACGAAAACCGAAACTCCGTCACCGCTCTAGCGGAAGGCGCAGGCATCTGCCAGCGGCAAGGCGCGACCGATGGGCGCGTCCGGCGCCGCTATTGAAAGAATCCGGGGGGAAAGTTATACCCGAACCACACCGAAGGGCGCGTCAGAAGGCGTGGAAGGGTCGATCTCTTGACCGAAACGAGGACCGAGCTGCGAACCGGGAGCCGGGGCGGCGCCAGTATCGGCGAGCGCCTGAGGGCGGCGGGCCTGCGCCCGACGCGCCAGCGGCTTGCGCTTGCCGACCTTCTCTTCGCCAAGGGCGACCGTCACCTGACGGCGGAGGAACTGCACGAGGAGGCGGCGGAGGTCGGCGTCCGCGTCTCGCTGGCGACCGTCTACAACACGCTCCACCAGTTCACCGAAGCGCATCTGCTGCGCGTGCTGTCGGTCGAGACGTCGAAGACCTATTTCGACACCAACGTCTCCGACCACCACCACTTCTTCATCGAGGGTGGCAGCGAAATCGTCGACATCCCGGTCGGCAATGTCAGCGTCGCCAACCTGCCGGAGCCGCCGGAAGGCATGGAGATCGCCCACGTCGACGTCGTCATCCGGCTGCGGCCGAAGGCGCGCGGCTGACGCCGGCGGTCCAACGCGCGCGACCGGCTATTTGAAGGCCTCGCCCGGATAGGCGCCCCAGATCTCCGCCTGGGCGACCCAGCCTTCGGCGCCGCCGACGCTCGCCTCGCACCAGTGGCCGTTGCAGGCCTTGAGCCGCATGATGACGCCGGGCTGGAGCTTGGCGACCACCGACGACGTCTTGCTCGCGTCGTCGTGCATCAGCACGTAGACCGGCTTGTCGTCCTTCTCGTGCCCCTCCATCCAGGGCGCGGCCTCGGCCGTCCGTTCGCCGGAAAGCAGCGACTGGTAGATCCAGCCGTCGGTCCCCTGCGAATCGCGCACATGCCGCCAGTGGTCGTATTCCTGGATGATCTCCATCGGCAGCCCGGCGCGCGTGTAGAGCCAGGAGACCGAGTATTCGGCGCCCGGCCCGACGCGCAGGTTCGCCCGGCCCGCCTTGAGGCTGACGAAGCGCGGCAGCGGCAGGCCGCTCGGGCCGCGCGTCACGCTGTCTTCGGCTTCCGCCGTGCCGCTGGCAAGCGGATGGGCCGTCATGTCGAGCATCGCCAGGACGAGCGTGAAGAGAAGGACCGCGACGATGTTGCGCATGCCGAACCTCGAAAAGCCTTGAAGAAGCCGGGCCGTCGACCCGACTTTCCCCGGCGCATCCTCATGCGCGGCGCGGCCGACGAGACGTCTTTGTCTTGGCGAGCCGGTCTGTTAAGAAAATGCCCGTTGGGTGATCCATTCTCCGCCGGTCTGGTTAACGAGCTCTAAAAACGCGGAAGGCAAGCGCGCGATGCAGCAGAAGAAGAGACCGCGGGTCTTCCTGACGCGTCGTCTGCCGGACGCGGTGGAAACGCGCATGCGCGAGCTCTTCGATGCCGAGCTGAACGTCAACGACGAGCCGCGCACCCAGCCGGAGCTGCTCGCGGCGATGAAGGCCTTCGACGTGCTCGTGCCGACCGTGACCGACCGCATCGACGAGGCGCTGATCAGCCAGGCGGGCGACCGGCTGAAGCTGATCGCCAACTTCGGCACGGGCGTCGACAACATCGACGTCGACGCTGCGGCGCGCCGGGGCATCACGGTGACGAACACGCCGAACGTGCTCAGCGAGGACACCGCCGACATGACCATGGCGCTGATCCTCGCCGTGCCGCGGCGGCTGACGGAAGGGGCGCAGGTGCTGACCGACGGTCCGGACTGGACCGGCTGGTCGCCGACGTGGATGCTCGGCCGGCGCATCTGGGGCAAGCGCCTCGGCATCGTCGGCATGGGCCGCATCGGCACCGCCGTCGCCCGCCGCGCCAAGGCTTTCGGACTTTCGATCCACTACCACAACCGCCGCCGCGTCGACCCGGAGACGGAGGACGCGCTGGAAGCGACCTACTGGGACAGCCTCGACCAGATGCTTGCCCGCATGGACATCATCTCGGTCAACTGTCCCTCGACGCCCGCGACGTTCCATCTCCTCTCGGCCCGCCGGCTGGCGCTGATGAAGCCCGGCAGCACCATCGTCAACACGGCGCGCGGCGGCATCATCGACGAGCAGGCGCTGAGTGCCTGCATCGCCGAAGGCCGGATCGCCGGCGCCGGCCTCGACGTCTTCGAGCACGAGCCTTCCGTCGACCGCAAGCTCCTGAAGCTTGCCCGCGAAGGCAAGGTCGTCCTGCTGCCGCACATGGGCTCGGCGACCATCGAGGGCCGCATCGACATGGGCGAGAAGGTGATCGTCAACATCCGCACCTTCTTCGACGGACACCGCCCGCCGGACCGCGTGCTGCCGAGCCGCGTGTAGGTGGCGAATGGGGGGCGGGCTGGCCGCCGCGTCGGAATTCAGGCGGCGGAGCGGCCGTATTGCACCGTCTCGAACCGGGCTGAGAGCCCGTCATAGAGCAGCAGGCGGCCGATCAGCGGTTCGCCGATGCCGGTGAGGAGCTTGATCGCTTCCATCGCCATCAGCGTGCCGATCACGCCCGTCAGCGCGCCGAGGACGCCGGCTTCTGCACAGGCCGGCACGAGCCCGTCCGGCGGCGGCTCGGGGAAGAGGTCGCGGTAGCCGGGAAGCGGCTTTCCGGCCGCGTCCCGGTCCCACGGCGTGAAGACCGTCAGCGATCCATCGAAGCGGCCGACCGCGCCGGAGACGAGCGGTACGCGCGTCTGCGCCGCCGCGTCGGCGACCGCATAGCGGGTCGCGAAATTGTCGGTGCCGTCGAGGGCGAGGTCGTAGCCGCCGATGATCCGGGCGGCGTTCCCGGGTTCGAGCCTCTCGGCGATCGGCTCGACCGTGACATGCGGATTGATCCGGGCAAGCGTGCGCCTGGCGCTCTCGACCTTGGCGAGGCCGATCGAATCGCTGTCGTGGATGACCTGGCGCTGGAGGTTTGAGAGCGAGACGGCGTCGTTGTCGACGATCGCGAGCGTCCCGAC
>JBQCEN010000022.1:0-4017 GCA_051960215.1 Pararhizobium sp. | reverse complement strand
AGCTCGGCGGCCCAGCAACACGCTTTCGTACTTGGATGCCATCGGGGCCCTGGGGATGGTTTTCTCGGGGTCGTTCGGCGCGCCGTGGCGCTCCAACGGCCCGGGGCTCGGGATGCCCATCACGATCGGGCACTGCCAGATCATCGGGTCGCCCTCGAAATACATCTGCGTGATCAGGCGCTGCGCGAAGGCGTGGCCGAACACCGAGAAATGGATATGCGCCGGGCGCCAGTCGTTGACGCCGTTCGGCCAGGGATAGGCGCCGGGCCGGACCGTGCGGAACGCGTAGGCGCCGTCGGCATCGGTGATCGTCCGGCCGCAGCCGCCGAAATTCGGGTCGAGCGGCGCGAGATAACCCTCGTTGCGGTGGCGGTAGCGGCCGCCGGCATTGGCTTGCCAGAACTCGACGAGCACGCCGTCGACGCCCCTGCCGCGCTCGTCCAGCACCCGGCCGTACACGATGATGCGCTCGCCGAGCGCGCTTTCGCCGGGCCGCGCGAAATTATGGATCAGGTCGTTGTCGCGTTCGCCGAGGATGCCATGGCCGAACATCGGCCCGGTGATCTCCGAGATCGTGTTCGGAAACGCGATCAGCGCCTTCTGCGGCGAGCGCACGACGCTCGTCTTGTAGCCGGGCGTGAAGGCCTTCGGATGCCAATCGCGATCGCGCGCGAAGAAGGCGCCGGTTTCCGGCCGTCTGTTATCGCTCATCCGCCGTTACGCCTCCCCCCGCCCGCGCTCCGCGAGGATCTCCTTGACGATCTGGAAGGCCGTGTTGGCGGCCGGCACACCGGCATAGATGGCGACATGCATCAGCGCCTCGCGGATGTCGCCTTCGCCCGCGCCCGTGTTCGCGGTCGCCCGGACGTGGAGGCGCAGTTCCTCCTCCCGACCAAGCGCGGCGAGGATCGCGATCGTGATCAGCGAACGCTCGCGCTTCGTCAGGTCCGGCCGCGACCAGACGTGCGCCCAGGCTGCCTCGGTGATCAGTTCCTGGAACGGCGCGTCGAAGGGCGTGCGGTTCGCTTCCGAGCGATCGACATGGGCATCGCCGAGGACGGCGCGGCGCGTCGCGGCTCCCTCCCGGTAGCGCTCAGACATCGGCTTTTCGGCCAAGATCGAACTCCTTCATGAAGGCCTTGATGATGGCGACCAGCGCCTCGGGCTGCTCGATCGACGGGATGTGGCCGGCCCCCTTGATGACCTCGTAGCGCGCATTCGGAATGAGCTTCGCCATTGAAAGAACGAGGTCCGGCGGCGTCGAGCCATCCTCCTCCCCGACGACGCAGATCACCGGGATGTCGAGCAGGGCGCTCGTCTCGCTCAGGTCGGCTTCGCGCAGTGCCGCGCAGGTGCCCGTATAGCCGGCGGGCGGCTGGCGGGTCAGCATGTTGCGATAGCCGCGGAAAGCCTGGTTGGAAGGCACGCGATAGCCGGCGGTGAACCAGCGCTGCAGGATCGGGTCCGCGATCGATTCGATGCCGTTCGCCTCGATCGCCGCGATGCGCTCGTCCCAGCCCTCCGCGGTGCCGATCTTCGGGGCGGTGTCGCAGAGGATCAGCGCCTTGACGAGGTCCGGCCGGCGCGCCGCGAGCCCCTGCGCGATCATGCCGCCGACGGAGACGCCGCAGACGATCGCCTCGCTCCGGCCGAGATGATCGAGAAGCGCGGCGAGGTCGTCGACATGATCGTCCATGCTGTATGGCGCCTCGCCGACGTCGGAGAGGCCATGGCCGCGCTTGTCGTAGGTAAGGATCGCGCATTCGCCGACGAAGCGAACGATCACGTCACGCCAGATGCGGAAGTCGGTGCCGAGCGAGTTGGAGAAGACGAGCAGCGGCGCGCCCTCGGCCGCACCGATAACCTGATAATGCAGGGTAACGCCGTTTACACGGGCAAATTGCATGACGTCTCTCTCCCGAAGCGAATAATGCCGATTGTTTTCGCGATGTATAGGACATTCGGCCGAGCCCTACCAAGGGCGCAGCCGCCATGCAGACGCAGGCCAATTCTTGCGGCGCAACGTCTTTTCGCCCCTTAATAAATCGTCCACCGCTCAAATATATCGTTGTCCGCGACTGGGGCAGCTCTTCCGGATACGGCAATGCATCAACGCTCTCTCTGGCGTTCGCGGCGGGGAAACTTCGCCATCACCTCGGCGCTGATCCTGCCGATGCTCGTCGTCGCCGGCGGCCTTGCCGTCGACGCCTCGAATGTCTTCGCCGCCAAGTCGGCTCTTCAAGCGGCAGTGGATGCGGCGACGCTGGCCGCCTCGAACGCCTCCGAGAGCGATGCCGAGCGTCAGCAGCAGTTCGATACGGTGCTGAAGGCGAATGCCGGCAACGGCCCGTCGCTCTACAATGTCTCGGGCAGCATCACCTTCGACCGGCACGTCAATTCGCTTGCGGCCCAGGCCACGGCCTCGGCGAACGTCCGCCTCGACATGATGCAGCTCTTCCATCATGCCGATCCCCGTATCGAGGTCAGCGCCGCCACATACCAGTCGACGAAGAGCCTCGAAGTGGCGATGGTCCTCGACAATACCGGCTCGCTCGGCGCCTCGGGCATCGAATCCGTCCGACAGGCGGCATCGGGGCTCGTCGACATCCTGCAGGACGAGTCGGTCAAGGACGGCCGCGACGTGAAGGTCGCGCTGGTCCCCTTCGTCACCGCCGTCAACGTCAAGGGCTCCGATTACTCCGATTCCTGGATCGATACGAAGGGCGTGGCAAAGTACAACGGCGCGAACTTCGACAACCACCGCGACCATCTCTCTCTGTTCAACGACCTCGGCGTCGCCTGGAAGGGTTGCGTGGAAGCGCGGCCGACGCCCTACAACTTCACCGACGCCGCACCGAGCAAGAACGACCCGGACACGCTGTTCGTCCCCTATTTCGCTCCGGACGAGCCGGGCGCTCCGACCGCCCCAGGCAATGACGGCGGGCGCTTCAACAACTCCTATCTCGACGACCAGATTGAAGGGGGAAAGGCGCCGGGCGATGCCAACGACCAGCTGAAGCGCCAGCGCTCGACCGCGAAATACACATCGAAAAAGGACAAGAACAAGCTCGCGAACATCGACGAGATACCGCCGCTCACGAACGGACCGAACCGCGCCTGCCCGACGCCGATCGTGCCGCTCACCGCCGATTTCACCAAGATCAAGGCGGGCGTGAACGGCATGAACTACTGGAACGGCTCGGGCACGAACGTCTCGGAAGGCATGGCCTGGGGGTGGCGCGTGCTCTCGCCGGGCGAACCCTACACCGAAGGCGCGCCGTTCAATTCGGAGGGGACGACGAAGGTGGTCATCCTCTTCACCGATGGCGAGAACGTCGTCTTCGGCGCGAGCACCGAATTGATCAACCGCTCCGACTACGGCGCCTACGGCTTCCTCGATGCCGGGCGGTTCAACTCGACGAACCAGACGACGGCGGCGCGGCAGGTCGATACCTGGACGAACAACGTCTGCACGTCGTTGAAGAGCCTCGGCGTCGACATCTACGCCGTTCTCCTCAATGCCGACTCGGCTTCCAACAGGAAGCTCTACCCGGCCTGCGTATCGGCGCCGGAGAACTACTATGCCGTCAGCAACAGCGCCGAACTCAAGAACGCTTTCGCGAAGATCGGCGCGCAGGTGACGAAGCTCTACCTGTCGCAGTAGCCGCCGTCAGCGGGCGGTGGCGAAGAGGCGCTCGACTTCGAGATGCCGTGCGAGCATCTCCGCGATGCGGTCGAGAGCCGCTTCGACGCCCCCCCGATAGGCGCCGCCGGCGCTTTCGACCCCGAAATCGCGGAGATAGGCGCGACGGAACGCGTCCGACGAGAAGAGGCCGTGCAGATAGGTGCCGACGACGCGGCCATCGGCCGAGACGGCGCCTTCCGGCCGGCCGTCGACGATCATGCTCGGCCGCAGCGCGTCCGGCCCCTCCGTCCTGCCCAGATGGATTTCATAACCCTTGACCGGGATGTCGTGGATCGCGGAGCGGGCGGCGGTGTTCCGGACGGTCTTTTCCG
>JBQCEN010000021.1:0-23374 GCA_051960215.1 Pararhizobium sp. | reverse complement strand
CTTCGAATTCTCCGGCGGCAGCGGACCCGAATTGCCGATGCAGGTCGTGCAGCCGAAGCCGACGAGATTGAACCCGAGCTTGTCCAGATCTTTTTGCAGGCCGGACTTGTCGAGATATTCGCCGACCACCTGTGAGCCCGGGGCGAGCGAAGTCTTGACCCAAGGCTTGGCGGTCAAGCCTTTCGCGGCTGCCTTGCGGGCAAGGAGTCCCGCTCCGATCATTACATTGGGATTGGAGGTGTTGGTGCACGACGTGATCGCGGCGATCGCCACGTCGCCGTGGCCGAGGTCGAAGTCCTCGCCCTCGACGTGATAGCGCCGGTCGATGTCGGCCGCCTTCTTGTATTCCGTCTCCATCGCCTTGGCGAAGCCGGAGCCGATCTCCTCGAGCGGGATGCGGCCCTCGGGACGCTTCGGCCCGGCCATGGACGGCACGACGGCGCCGAGATCGAGCTCGAGCGTATCGGTGAAGACAGGCTCCGCCGTCTCCGTCTCGCGCCACAGGCCCTGCGCCTTGCAGTAGGCCTCGACGAGCGCCATGCGCTCCTCGGTACGGCCGGTCATCGTCATGTAGTTGAGCGTCTCGGCATCGACCGGGAAGAAGCCGCAGGTCGCGCCGTATTCCGGGCTCATGTTGCCGATCGTCGCGCGGTCGGCGAGCGTCATATTGGAGAGGCCGGGGCCGAAGAACTCGACGAACTTGCCGACGACGCCCTTCTTGCGGAGCATCTGGGTGACGGTGAGCACGAGGTCGGTCGCCGTGACGCCTTCCTTGAGCCTGCCGGTTAGCCGGAAACCGATCACCTCGGGAAGCAGCATCGAGATCGGCTGGCCGAGCATCGCGGCTTCCGCCTCGATGCCGCCGACGCCCCAGCCGAGCACGCCGAGGCCGTTGATCATCGTCGTGTGGCTGTCGGTGCCGACGCAGGTGTCCGGATAGGCGACGGTGGCGCCCTCCTCGTCCTTCGTCCAGACCGCCTGGCCGAGATATTCGAGGTTCACCTGATGGCAGATGCCGGTGCCGGGCGGCACGACGCGGAAGTTGCGGAACGCCTGCTGGCCCCATTTCAGGAACCGATAGCGCTCGCCGTTTCGCTCATATTCCTTCTCGACGTTATGGGCGAAGGCGC
Organism: Pararhizobium sp.; assembly: GCA_051960215.1. Lineage (GTDB taxonomy): Bacteria > Pseudomonadota > Alphaproteobacteria > Rhizobiales > Rhizobiaceae > Pararhizobium_B. The sequence continues at coordinate 22,244 of JBQCEN010000021.1, read as the reverse complement.
GCGGCGTGCCGAATTCGTCGACGATGACGGAATGGTCGATCACGAGGTCGACCGGGACGAGGGGATTGATCTTCTCCGGATCGCCGCCGAGGGCCACCATCGCGTCGCGCATCGCGGCAAGGTCGACGACGGCCGGAACGCCGGTGAAGTCCTGCATCAGCACGCGGGCCGGGCGGTAGGCGATCTCCTTGCCGGCGGTGCCCTTGTCGGTCAGCCAGTCGCGCACCGCCTCGATGTCTTCCTTCGAGACGGTCTGGCCGTCCTCGTTCCTGAGCAGGTTCTCGAGCAGCACCTTCATCGAGAAGGGCAGCTTCGAGACACCGGTGAGGCCGTTCTTCTCGGCCTCCGTCAGGCTGAAATAGGTGTACTCCGCATCACCCACTTTCATGGTCTTGCGGCATTTGAAGCTGTCGAGGGAGTGTGACACAGGCGGTCCCGCTTTCGTCGTATCAGCCGAAACCGACGGGCGAACGCCTTCGCGCGGACGATGCGCAGGAGGATGCGGGTACGGCCATTTCCGCTGTCCGCCCGTGGCCCGAGGAAAATCCGGACCATGTTCGGCGCAAGGATGAGGAACACGCCGGCCGCTGGCGCGCTTGCCGGCCTTATAGATAATTTCGTATGAGCATTCCAGTAGACGGCGGGCGCAATTTCGCTGAATTTTCAAGGCGGCCGCAAGGGCTCCGGGCGAAGCCCCCGAGCCGGCGGCAAACGGGGTGACATGCGGCTTTTCGCCACCGATCTGAGCGTGCGGCGCGGCATGGAGCCGATCTTCTCCGGCGTCGGCTTTTCGCTTTCGGCCGGCGAGGCGCTGGTCGTCACCGGCCCGAACGGCATCGGCAAGTCGACGCTGCTGCGCACGCTCGCCGGCCTGATCGAGCCGGCGTCGGGCACGATCGGCCTCCTCGATTCGGCGGGCAAGCCGGAGCGGCTCGCCGAGCGCGCCCATTATCTCGGCCACCAGAACGCGATGAAGCGGGAATTGACCGTGCGCGAGAACCTCGCCTTCTGGAAGAGCTTCATGGCGAGCGAGCGCGGCGGCCCGTCCCTCTCCGTCACGGAGGCCGCCGACGCCGTCGGCCTGGGCGGGATCACCCACCTGCCCTTCGGCTACCTCTCCGCCGGCCAGCAACGCCGCATGGCGATGGCGAAGCTCCTCGTCGCCCACCGCCCCGTCTGGCTCCTCGACGAACCCACCGCCGCCCTCGACGCCGCCTCCGAGGCCCTCTTCGCCACCCTCGTCGCCGACCACTGCCGCAACGGCGGCATCACCATCGCCGCGACGCACCGCCCGCTCGGGCTGGAGAAGGCGCAGCGACTGGAGATGGAAGAATACCGTGCCGAACCGGCGGAGGCGGAGGACTGAGGCATCAGCAACACCTGATCTCCCCCCGTAAGCCTCCGTCGTCATGGTCGGGCCAGTCCCGACCATCTAAACACGCTTGTTTTTACGATGAAGTATCAGATCCTCGGGACAAGCCCGAGGATGACGGCCAAGAGAATAAGCCTCGGGATGACGTCGAAACGCTGCTGCCGTTTCTCACTCATCTGAGTCTTCCTCGTAAAGCACAGGGGCTTATGACACGTCTCCGCGGAGCCATGCCATGATCGCCCTCTTCGCGCGCGACCTGAGGCTCTCCGTGCGTGCCGGGGGCGGGACGCTGGTCGGGGTGTTGTTCTTTCTGACCGTCGTCGCCGTCATTCCGTTCGGCGTCGGGCCGGACCTGAAGCTGCTCGCGCGGATCGGGCCGGCGATGCTGTGGCTCGGCGCGCTCCTCGCCTGCCTGCTCGGCCTCGACCGGCTCTTCCAGGGCGACCGGGAGGACGGGTCGCTCGACCTGATGCTCATGCAGGAGACGCCGATGGTGCTGACGGTCTTCGTCAAGTGCCTGGCGCACTGGACCGGCACCGCCTTGCCGCTCGTCGTCGCAGCCCCTCTCCTTGGCCTCTTCATGAACATGGAGCCGCCGGCGATCGGCGCCGTCGTGCTGACGCTCCTGGTCGGCTCGCCGGCGATCACCTTCATCGGCGCCGTCGGCGCGGCGGTCGCGGTCGCCCTGCCGCGCGGCGGGCTGCTCGTCTCGATCCTGATCCTGCCGCTCGTCGTGCCGGTGCTGATCTTCGGCGTCAGCGCCGCCTACGGCGCCGGGACCGACGGCGCTTCCTTCCTTCAGCCCTTCCTCATTTTATGCGCAATCACGCTGTTCTTTGCGGTGATCGGACCGCTTGCGGCCGCCGCCGCACTGGAGACCGCGTCCGATTGACACCGGCCTTCCGGTCGATTGCGAGGCAGGGTGAGAAAGGCTAGACACATCGCCATGAGCGACGGAACCCTGACGCTGAGCGGCCTGACAGGGCTTGCCAACCCGACGCGCTTCCTCGCGCTCGCGGGCAGGCTCCTGCCGTGGCTCTGGGGCATCACCATCCTGCTGCTCGCGGTGGGCCTCCCCATGAGCCTGACGGCGCCGGACGACTACCAGCAGGGCTCGACCGTCCATATCATGTATATCCACGTGCCCTCGGCCTGGCTCGCGATGATGTGCTACACGCTGATGACGCTATCGTCCGTCGGCACGCTGGTCTGGCGTCACCCGCTTGCCGATGTCGCGGCCAGGGCGGCTGCCCCCTTGGGCGCCGTCTTCACCTTCACCGCGCTCGTCACCGGCTCGCTCTGGGGCCGCCCCACCTGGGGCACCTACTGGGTCTGGGATGCGCGGCTGACGTCGTTCCTCGTGCTCTTCATCATGTATCTCGGGCTGATCGCGCTGGTGCGCGCCATCGACGACCCGGCGAAATCGGCCCGCGTCGCGGCTATCCTGACAATCGTCGGCTTCGTCAACATCCCGATCATCAAGTTCTCGGTCGACTGGTGGAACACGCTCCACCAGGGCTCGAGCCTCTTTGCCGACGGCGGCTCGGCGATCGCACCGTCGCTGCTGTGGCCGCTCCTCGTCATGGCGCTCGCCTTCACGTTCCTGTTCTTCACGCTGCACGTCATGGCGATGCGCAACGAGATCTGGCGCCGCCGCGTCGCCGCGCTGCGCCGTCAGGCGGCCCGCCAGGCGCGCTGACGGGAGGACGACCGATGATGACGCACGGCGAATTCGTCTTCCTCTCCTATGCGATCACAGGCCTCGCCATCCTTGCCCTCGTCGTCTGGATCCTCCTCGACCAGCGGGCGCGGCGCACCGAACTCGCCGAACTCGAGGCGATGGGCGTGCGGCGGCGCTCCGCCGGAAAGGCCGACGACCGCGAGGGCAACAGGCCGTGACGGTCGAAAACGCCGACGGTGACCGGGCCTCCGCCGCCGCGCGCCCGAAACGAAGCGGCCTGCGCATCGCGCTGGCGCTGCTGCCGCTCGTCCTCTTCGCCGGCCTGATCGCCGTCTTCTATTCGCAACTCATGTCGGGCGAGGATGCGAGCCTCGTCCCCTCCGCGCTGATCGGCAAGCCGGCGCCCGGGTTCGACCTGCCGCCGATCGCCGGCCTGACGAAGGACGGCAAGCCCGTGCCGGGCTTGAGCACCGCCGACCTTAAGGGCCGGCTGACGCTCGTCAATGTCTGGGCCTCGTGGTGCGTGCCCTGCCGGGACGAGCAGCCGCAGCTGATGCAGCTCGCGAAGGACGACCGCTTCCGCCTCGTCGGCATCAACTACAAGGACAAGCCGGAGAACGCCCGCCGCTTCCTCGAGACCCTCGGCAACCCCTTCGCCGCCGTCGGCGCCGATCGCAGCGGAACCGTGGGCATCGACTGGGGCGTCTACGGCGTACCGGAGACCTATCTCGTCTCCGCCGACGGCACGATCCTCTACAAGCACGTCGGCCCCTACACGCCCGAGTCGATCGCGAACGACCTGATGCCGGCGGTGAAGAAGGCGCTCGCCAAGGGCTGAGAGCGTATCCGAGGTCTGCTCAGCGCCTTAGCTGATAGCCCGTCCTGAAGATCAGCCAGACGATCGTCAGGCAGATCGCGAGGAAGACGACGATCATCGCCAGCGACACGCCGACCGAGACGTCGGAGACCTCGTAGAAGCTCCAGCGGAAGCCGCTGATCAGGTATAGCACCGGATTGAACAGCGTCACCGTCTGCCAGAAGGGCGGCAGCATGCGGATCGAGTAGAACGAGCCGCCGAGGAAGACGAGCGGCGTGACGATCAGCAGCGGCACGAGTTGCAGCTTCTCGAAATTGTCGGCCCAGATGCCGATGATGAAGCCGAAGAGGCTGAACGAGACAGCCGTCAGCACGAAGAAGAAGACCATCCAGAACGGGTGCGCGATGCGCACGTCGACGAAAAACGTCGCGGTGGCGAGGATGATCAGCCCGAGGATCGTCGATTTCGTCGCCGCCGCGCCGACATAGCCGAGCACGATCTCCAGGAAGGAGACCGGCGCGGAGAGCACCTCGTCGATCGTGCCGATGAACTTCGGGAAATAGATGCCGAAGGAGGCGGCCGAGATGCTCTGCTGCAGGAGCGAGAGCATGATCAGGCCGGGCACGATGAAGGCGCCGTAGGAGACGCCGTCGACGGTCTTGATGCGCCCGCCGATCGCCGCGCCGAAGACGATGAAGTAGAGCGCGGTCGAAAGCACCGGCGAGACGACGCTCTGCAGGAGCGTGCGCCACATGCGGTGCATCTCGAAGAGGTAGATCGAGCGGACGGCGTAGAGGTTCATCGGCCTTCCCTCACCAGGCGGACGAAGATGTCCTCGAGCGAGCTCTGCGTCGTCCTCAGGTCCTTGACGCGGATATCGGCGCGATTGAGATCGGCGACGAGCTGGCCGATCCCGGTGCGCTCGCTGGTGGCGTCGTAGGTGTAGACGAGGCTCCCGCCGTCGTCGGCGAGCGCCAGTCCGTCTGCCGCGAGGCTTTCGGGAATCGTCGCCAGCGGCTGCTGCAGCTCGATGGTCAACCGCTTCTCGCCGAGCTTCTTCATCAGCGACGTCTTCTCCTCGACGAGGATCAGCTCGCCCCTGTTGATGATGCCGATGCGATCGGCAATCTCCTCGGCTTCCTCGATGTAGTGGGTGGTGAGGATGATGGTGACGCCTTCGTCGCGCAGCCGCCGCACGACGTCCCACATGCCCTTGCGCAATTCGACGTCGACGCCCGCCGTCGGCTCGTCGAGGAAGAGCACCTCGGGCTCGTGCGCCAGCGCCTTGGCGATCATCACGCGCCGCTTCATGCCGCCCGACAGCGTCATGATCTTGTTGTCCCGCCGGTCGAGGAGCGACAGGTCGGAGAGCACCCGCTCGATATGCGCCGGGTTCTTCGCCTTGCCGAAGAGCCCGCGGCTGAAGCTCGTCGTCGCCCAGACGGTCTCGAACGTATCCGTCGTCAGTTCCTGCGGCACGAGGCCGATGATCGAGCGGGTCCTGCGGTAGTCGGTCTGGATATCGTGTCCGGCGACCGTGACGCGCCCGGACGACGGGTTGACAAGGCCGCAGACGATCGAGATCAGCGTCGTCTTGCCGGCTCCGTTCGGGCCGAGCAGCGCGAAGATTTCACCCTTCCGGATGTCGAGCGTCACGCTCTTCAGCGCCTGGAAACCTGTCGCGTAGGTTTTCGACAGGCTGGAGATGGAAATCACGGGGTCCATTCGAGCGCGCTCACGAGGAAAGGGACGGGCCGGCGGAAACGAAGCGGCGGAAGAAGCGTTTGAAGGGTTGCGTCGTCGGCCATATGGGCGGCGGCGAATGGCCTTCAAGGCTGGGATCGAAAAGCGAGGGGCGCGCCACCCCGTCGTCTGCAGATTGGACATCGGACAGGGCCCGTTGAGATATGGCAGGATCGGCAGGGACGCGCAGCATCTTGAATTCCGAAAACAGATGCCGGATTTTGTCAAGATGAAGAAGCCCGAGCGCGCCCAGCTTTTCCAGCGCCGCCTCGCCGAGGCGATGAACCGCAGTGCCATGACGAAGAGCGAGCTTTCGCGCCAGATCGGCGCCGACCGCTCCACCGTCTCTCTGCTCCTCGGCACCGACGACGCGCGGCTGCCGAACGCTCATTTCGCGGCGGAATGCGCCGCCGCGCTGAACGTCTCCTCCGACTGGCTCCTCGGCCTGACGGAACGGCCGGAACGGTCCGCCGACATCGTCTCGGCAACGATGGAGATGACGGAAGCCGCGCGTTCCCCCTCTGACGAGCAGATCTTCCGCTGGCACCAGGAGGCACGCGGCTACAAGATCCGCCACGTGCCGGCGACGATGCCGGACCTCCTCAAGTCCGAGCCGGTGCTGGAGTTCGAATACAGCCAGTCGATGGGCCGCACGTCGGAGCAGGCGATCGCCGACATGCGCGACAAGCTCGACTACCTGCGCTCCCCGGACACGGACTACGAGATCGCGATGCCCGCCGACGAGCTTGAGAACTTCGCCGCCGGCCACGGCTACTGGGAGGGGCTCGACCGGTCGGTGCGCCGCGACCAGCTGGTGCGGCTGCGCGACATCTGCCACGAGCTCTATCCCTCGCTCCGGCTCTATCTCTTCGACCGGAAGGTGCTCTATTCGGCGCCGCTGACGATCTTCGGCCCGCTCGTCGCCTCGATCTATGTCGGCCAGATGCACATGGCCTTCCGCCAGCGCCGCCAGATCCAGGCTCTCGGCCAGCACTTCGACGGCCTCGTCCGCGGCTCCGCGACCGAGGCCCGCCGGATGCCCGAGGTGATCGACCGTATGCTGGCGAAGCTTTGAAAGATAGGAAGGAAGAGGCGGAAGAACGGCAGGCGCCGACCTGCGGACGCGCTGCCCCCTCTCCGCCACTCTCATGGGAGCGAGGAACGGCGTCGAGCACCGCAGCCGGGTCCTCGCCCCACGCCAGTGGGGAGAGGTGGCTCGGGCAAGGCCCGAGACAGAGAGGGAAACGGCGCCTCGGGCCTCCCCCTGCCGCAGCTTACTCCGCGGCCTCGCCCTTCTCGGCGGCTTCCTGCGCGGCCTTCTCGGCGGCGAGCGCTTGGGCTGCGGCGACCTTCTCGGCCTCCAGGCGGGCGCGCTCGTCGGCGGCGGCCTTGCGCTCGGCGTCGTTCAGCTTGCGGGCGCGCACGCCGGTATCCTCGACGATACGGGCCGACTTGTCGCGCCGCTGGCGCAGGTAATAGAGCTTCGCCCGGCGCACCTTGCCGCGGCGGATGACCTCGACGCCCTCGACGATCGGCGAATAGACCGGGAAGACGCGCTCGACGCCCTCGCCGTAGGAGATCTTGCGCACGGTGAAGCTCTCGTTGAGCCCGCCGCCCGAACGTCCGATGCAGACGCCCTCATAGGCCTGGACGCGGGTGCGGGTGCCTTCCGTCACGCGGACGAGCACGCGCACGGTGTCGCCGGCGGAAAATTCGGGAATCTGGCGCTTGGCTTCGATCTTCGCGGCCTGCTCGGCCTCCAGTTCACGGATCAGATCCATGGTCTCAAACCTTTCGTTCTTCTCGAACGGTCAGAGCGCTCGCGGATCGCCTCGCCAGTTTCAACCTGAGGCTATGCCGTTGCGGCAGGAGCGGATTCACCATTCATTGCTTGGTGGTTTGCCGTCGAGCGGCGCGAGCCCGAAGCTCGATGGCGCGTGCGATACACGATCGCGGCGGCTTTGTCACGCGCCCGGGGGCTCTTTTTTCGCCGCCATCAGGTCCGGCCGGCGCTGCCGGGTCAGCTTCTGGGCCTCCTCGCGGCGCCAGCGGTCGATCGCCGCATGGTTCCCGGAGGTGAGCACCGCCGGGATCGCCACGCCCTCGAAGTCCTGCGGCCGCGTGTAGTGCGGATATTCGAGGACGCCGGACTCGAAGCTCTCGTGGATGCCGGATTCGGCATTTCCCATCACGCCCGGCAGCAGGCGCACGACGGCATCGAGGAGCACGAGCGCCGCAGGCTCCCCGCCCGAAAGGATGTAGTCCCCGACGGAGACCTCCCTGAGATCGCGCGCCTCGATGACGCGCTGGTCGACCCCCTCGAAGCGGCCGCAGACGACGACGACGCCGGGCCCGGCGGCAAGCGAGCGCACGAAGGCCTGGTCGAGCGGCTTCCCGCGCGGGCTCATCAGCAGCCGCGGCCGGGGATCGTCGGCCGGCGACGCGGCATCGATCGCCCGCGCCAGGATGTCGGGTTTCAGCACCATGCCGGCGCCGCCGCCGGCCGGCGTATCGTCGACGGTCCGGTGCCGGTCCTCGGCGAAATCGCGGATCTGGAGGGTGTCGAGCGACCAGTCCCCCCGCACGAGCGCCTTGCCGGCGAGAGACAGGCCGAGATGGCCCGGGAACATCTCCGGATAGAGCGTCAGCACGCTGGCGCGGAAGCTCACGCAGGGCCGCCCTTCTTTTCGCCGCCGTCCTTCGGCGGCCGCCGGCGCCGGCTGCCGGGCCCCTCGCGACCCGCCCCACGGTCATTATCGAGAAGCCCCGCCGCTGCCGGGTCGACGGTGATGCGGCGGCCGTTGAGGTCGATATCGAGCACCGCGGCCTCCGAGAACGGGATCAGCGTCGGCCGCTTGCCGGGCTCGGTGAGTTCGATGAGGTCGCCGCCGCCGAAATCGTAGATGCCGGTGATGATGCCGTAGATCCGCCCCTCGGCGTCGACGGCCTCCAGCCCCTCGAGGTCGGTGTAGAAGAACTCGTCCTCATCGAGCTCGTCGTCGGGCAGGCTGTCGCGCTCGATGAAGAGCTGCGTGCCCTTCAGCGCCTCCGCGGCGGTGCGGTCGTTGACGCCGCGGAAGCGGACGACGAGCATCGACTTGCCGGAGCGGATCTCGAGGATTTCGAAGACCCGGCCATCGGCGCCATGAAGCCGGCCGTAGTGGCCAAGCGCCGCTGGATCGCCGGTGTAGGACGTCACCCGCACCTCGCCGCGCAGACCTTGCGCCGCCCCGATCGTTGCCATCAGGATGGGGTGTTGAAGGGGCTGTGGAACGCTCTTGGCCATGACAGCGGCTCGACTGAAAAACAAAGCCTCCGCATCGCTGCGAAGGCTCGTAAAGATGCCCGCCGACGGGCGCGCGGATATTCGCTGGTTCTAGGGCCCTGGGCCACAAAGTCAACGTTCTTGCGCTGCCGCAAGCGATCCGGACGCCCGAAAAGGGATTACTCGGCGGCTGCTTCCGCCGCGGCGGCCTTGGCCTCTTCCTCGCGCTGGCGCTGCTCGGCGAGCCGCTCCTGCGCCTTTTTGCCGGGTTCCGCCTTCTTCGGGTTGCTGCGGGCGTCGCGCTTGGCGATGCCGGCCTGGTCGAGGAAGCGCAGCACGCGGTCGGTCGCGACCGCGCCATGGCTCAGCCAATGCTGGATGCGCTCCTCGTTGAGCGCCACGCGCTCGGCGGCATCCTTCGGCAGCATCGGGTTCCAGTGGCCGACCTTCTCGATGAAGCGGCCATCGCGGGGCGAGCGAACGTCGGCGACGACGACGTGGTAATAGGGACGCTTCTTGGAGCCCGCGCGGGCCAGGCGAATCTTCAATGCGATTTCGTTTCTCCTTCAGGAATGGGGTGGCCGCCGGATGCCCGGCCGGCCGGGTTCACTTGCCGCCGATATCGGCGGCGATGGCTTCATGGTGCCGGATGACTTCCTTGATCACGAAGTTCAGGAAAGTCTCGGCGAAATCGGGATCGAGGTCGGATTCGCGCGCCAGCCGGCGCAGCCGTTCGATCTGGTACTTCTCCCGCGCCGGGTCGGCCGGCGGCAGGTCATGCGTCGCCTTGAGAACGCCGACCGCCTTGGTGCAGCGGAAGCGCTCGGCGAGGATGTGAATCAGCGCCGCGTCGAAGTTGTCGATCGACCGGCGAAGGGCGCCGAGCTGGTCGGCCGCGCTCTTTTCGTTCATGCCGTCTTTCCCCTCACTTCTTCTTGCCCGGAAGGCCCGGCAGTCCGCCGAGGCCGGGAAGCCCGCGCGCGCCGAGGCCCGGAAGGCCGCCGGGCAACCCACCGGGAAGGCCACCGCCGAGCCCCTTGCCGAGGCCGGCGGCCTCCGCCTGCTTGCGCAGCGCTTCGAGCTCCTTCGGGTCCATCTTCGAAAGGTCCGGCATGCCGCCGAGGCCGCCCATCCCGCCGAGCCCGGGCACGCCCATCCGGCCCGCCATGCCGCCCATCATCTTGCCGAGCATGCCGGCCTTCTTGCCCTTGCCGCCCATCGCCTTCATGACGTCGGCCATCTGGCGGTGCATCTTGAGCAGCTTGTTGATTTCGGAAGCGTCCGTGCCCGAACCGGCGGCGATCCGCTTCTTGCGCGAGTGCTTGAGGATGTCGGGATTGGCGCGTTCGGCCTTGGTCATCGAGGAGATGATCGCAAGCTGTCGGCCGAATAGCTTGTCGTCGAGGCCGGCTGCGGCCATCTGGTCCTTCATCTTGCCCATGCCGGGCATCATCCCCATGATGCCGCCCATGCCGCCCATCTTCTGCATCTGGCGGAGCTGGTCGGCGAGGTCGTTGAGGTCGAACTTGCCGGCCTTCATGCGGTCGGCGATCTTCTGCGCCTTCTCCGCGTCGATCGTCTCGGCCGCCTTCTCGACGAGCGAGACGATGTCGCCCATGCCGAGGATGCGGTCGGCGATGCGCCGCGGATAGAACTCCTCCAGCGCGTCCATCTTCTCGCCGACGCCGATGAGCTTGATCGGCTTGCCGGTGACGGCGCGCATCGAGAGCGCAGCACCGCCGCGCCCGTCGCCGTCCATGCGGGTCAAGACGAGGCCGGTGATGCCGACGCGCTCGTCGAAGTTCTTCGCGAGGTTGACGGCGTCCTGGCCGGTCAGCGCGTCGGCGACGAGCAGGATCTCGTGCGGGTTCGCCCGCTTCCTGATCTCCGCCATCTCGACCATCAGCGGCTCGTCGATGTGGGTGCGGCCGGCGGTGTCGAGGATGACGACGTCGTGGCCGCCGAGGCGCGCGGCCTGCACGGCGCGGCTCGCGATATCGGTCGGCGACTGGCCGGCGATGATCGGCAGCGTGTCGACGCCCGTCTGCTCGCCGAGCTGGCGCAACTGCTCCTGGGCAGCCGGCCGGCGCGTGTCGAGCGACGCCATCAGGACCTTCTTCCGGTCGCGCTTCGTCAGGCGGTTGGCGATCTTGCCGGTGGTCGTCGTCTTGCCCGAGCCCTGCAGGCCGACCATCATGACGACGACGGGCGCCGGCGCGTTGAGGTCGATGGTGACGCCCTCCGAGCCGAGCATCGCGACGAGCTCGTCGTGGACGATCTTGACCACCATCTGGCCGGGCTTGATCGACTTCAGGATCTCGGCGCCGACCGCCTTCTCGCGCACCCGCTCGGTGAAGTCGCGCACGACCTCGAGCGCGACGTCGGCCTCGAGCAGCGCACGCCTGACCTCGCGCAGCGCCGCCGCGACGTCCTTGTCGGAGAGCGAGCCGCGACCCGTCAGTCCGTTCAGGATCGAGCCGAGGCGTTCCTGGAGGTTTTCGAACATGCGCTTTCCTTCCGTCTTCCGGGACCAGCCCCGAAAGTCGTCGCGAGGCGCGGCGAATGCAAGGCGCAAAGCCGAAAAGCACCCGAGGGCGCCACGCGCTGTCGGGTGTTGACCTCCGGGCTCTCTTTATACCTTGCGGGCACCGGTCGGCGGCTCGAGCACTGAACTCGTCGCAGAATGATGCGCGTCCATACCGATGCGCCCCTTGCAAGTCAAGGTCGGCCGCAACTCAGAGCCGCCCGCCGCCTCAGCCGGCCCCAAGCCAGCCGTTCTCATGGACGATCGCGCCGACGCCGGCGAAGCGGCGCATGCGGTCGAGTTCGGCGTCGAGCGTTGTGAGCAGGGTCTGCGAGAGGCGGACGCCGCGCTCCGGCCAGAGGCGGCGGACGACGAGGGCGTCGCGGGCGCGGTCGGCCTTCATGTCGATGCGGCCGACGAGCCGGTCGCCCCTCAGGATCGGGAAGACGTAGTAACCGTATTGCCGCTTCGCCTCCGGCACGAAGACCTCGATGCGGTAGGAGAAGCCGAAGAGCCGTTCCGCCCGCGCCCGGTCGCGCAGCACCGGATCGAACGGGCTCAGCGTGCGCACCCGGTCGGGCGGAGGCGGCGCGCGCTCCAGCGCTTCGAGAGCCGCCGGCAGCGCGAAGGCCCGCCGCGGCCGCCCGCCATCGGCGGACGCGATCTCCGCCGGCACGAGGTCGCGGCGGTTCTCGGCGATCCACGCTTCCACCTCCGCCGGCGTCAGGAGGTCGAAGAAGGCGGCGATCTCGCCGCGCGTCGCGAAGCCGAGCCGCTCGAGCGCGCTGCGGCAGGTCCAGTCGACAAACGTCTCGTGATCGACGCTGCTCAGCCGGTGGGCGTCGGGCACGACGCGGTCCGTCAGGTCATAGACCTTCTGGAAGCCGTCCCGGCGGGCGATCGCAAGCTCGCCGGTGCGCCAGAGGTATTCGAGCGCCGTCTTCGAGGGATGCCAGTCCCACCAGCCGGTCGACGGCGTCTCCCGCCCCTCGAAATCGCGCGCCATGACAGGACCGTCCCTGGCGATGCGTTCGAGGACGGTGTCGAGCTCGCGGCGATAGGCCGGATCGCGCCATTTCTCCCAGCGCTGGTGGAGCCGCGCCTTCTCGCGGGCGAAGCGATGGCGCCAGTAGGGAAAGAAGGCGCTCGGGATGATCGACGCGTCGTGCGTCCAGTTCTCGAAAAGCACCCGCTCCTTCTCGACGAGGTGGCTGAGGTGCTTGCGCCGGTAGGTCTGGTGGCGGGCGAAGAGGATATGATGATGCGCCCGGGCCACGGTATTGATGCTGTCGACCTGGACGAAGCCGAGGTCGTGGATCAGGTCGTGCAGCCCGGCGCGCGTCAGCGCCCGGCCGGGCGCATCGCCCAGGCCCTGGAGATGGAGGAAGGTCCGCCGCGCCGCCTCGTTGGTGATCGGAATCTCCGTCATAGGCGAAGTCTACCGAAGACTCCGGATGCCCGCCAACACGAAATCCGTTCGGTCGAATCCGAGGGAATTTCCTAATGCATCCTTAAGAAAATCAGGCCGAGCGGCAACGAAGTTGTCAAACGGAGGTATCGGCCGGCGGCGCACCGGCGCCGACCGCCGCGAAACCGTCGGCGATCCGGTGGATGACGCGCAGCGCCACGATGATCTCGGTCATGTTGATGTCGCCGATATGCCGGTTGAGGAGTGCGAGTTCGCGTTCGTGGAGCGTCGCGACGAACGCCTTGCCGCTCGCGCTCGCGCGGCAGAGGAAGGAGCGCCGATGCGCCGGATTGGCGGCCCTCTCCACACATCCGGAAGCGGCGAGCCGGCTGACGACACGCTGCACGAACTGCCGCTTCAGCCCGAGGGCGGCGGCGAGCTCCGGCACGGTCATCTCCCCCTCGGCGACGAGCGCTTCGAGGACGCTGTGGTCGGCCGGCGAGAGCGAGGTCTCGGCAAGCAGGCTCCGCCGCATCCGAGCGGCGTCGAGATCGATCCGGCGCATCAGCCTGATCGCCTGGTGGAGCCGCTCCTGCCGGTCGAATCGCGTCTGCATCGTCACAAAATAGCAACGCGGTTGCAGTACCACAATGCCGCGCCACGACGGGTCTGCCTTGCGGGACGCCGCCGATCGCGTCAGGATGATGGCCGAAGACGAGGCTAACTCGCGAGGGAGGCAGGAGGAATGATGTTCGAGGACGACGACGGAGAAGTCGTGCCGGCCGTCGGCAAGGGCGGCAACCGGTACTACCGCGGCCCCGAGAGCGACCATTTCGACGGCACGCTGTTCTTCAACCCCGGCGGCTGCGGCCCGCGCGGCATGCGCGACCTCGCGCGCTGGCAGTTCGGCGGCGGCAAGACGCCCTGGCCGAAGCGCTTCGAAAGTCCGTTCGGCCCGACGCGCCCGCGCCGGCGGGTCGCGGGCTCGGAGATCTGCGTCACCATGGTCGGCCACGCGACGCTGCTGATCCAGACCGCCGGCCTCAATATCCTCACCGATCCGGTCTGGTCGGAACGCGCCAGCCCCTTCGCGCTCGGCGGGCCGCGGCGCGTCAACGCGCCAGGCGTCCGCATGGCGGACCTGCCGCCGATCGACGTGGTGCTCGTCACCCACAACCACTACGACCACATGGACCTCGGCACGCTCAGATGCCTGCGCGCGGCGCACGATCCGATGATCGTCACGCCGCTCGGCAACGATGCGCTCCTCCACGCCGCCGATCCGAGACTGCACGTGACGACCCTCGACTGGGACGCCTCGCACGCCGTCGGCAACGGCGTGCGGGTCCATGCGACGCCGAGCCATCATTGGTCGGCCCGCGGCGTCGGGGACCGCTGCATGGCGCTGTGGGCCTCCTTCGTCATCGAGACGCCGGACGGCCACATCTACCATGTCGGCGACACCGCATTTGCCGGCGGCGCCCACTATCGCGCCGCAGCCGAGCGCTTCGGCGGCTTCCGGCTGGCGATCCTGCCGATCGGCGCCTACGAGCCGCGCTGGTTCATGAGGGACAACCACCAGAACCCGGAGGAAGCGGTCGAGGGCATGATGCTCTGCAAGGCGGAGCAGGCGGTCGGCCACCATTGGGGCACCTTCCGCCTCACCAACGAGGGGATCACCGAGCCGGCCGAGGCCCTTGCCCGCGCCCTTGCCGCCCACGACATCGAGCCGGGCCGCTTCCGCGCGCTGCAGCCGGGCGAGACGGTCGAGGTCGCCGCGATCCCCGAGACGCGGGCCACCGCTGGCAATCGCGCCTGAAATCCGCCATATAGCGCGAAAAGCGACTTCGGCGGCCCGGAAGGCGTGAAGAGATGCGCGTGCAATTCGCCAAGATGAACGGCCTCGGCAACGAGATACTCGTCGTCGACATGCGCGGCCGCGCCGGAGAGGTCGCGCCGGCGGCCGCAATCGCGCTCGCCGCCGACGGCCGCACCGCCTTCGACCAGATCATGGCGATCCACGACCCGAGGCGCGAGGGCACGGACGCCTTCATCGACATCCTCAATTCCGACGGCTCGAAGGCCGAGGCCTGCGGCAACGGCACGCGCTGTGTCGTCCAGGCGCTCGCCGCCGAGACGGGAGAGCGCGTTTTCACGTTCCAGACCGTCGCCGGCATCCTCAATGCCGAGGAGCACGCGGACGGCTCGATCTCCGTCGACATGGGCCGCCCGGCCTTCGCCTGGGACAGGATCCCGCTTGCCGAAGAGTTCCACGACACGCGCCGCATCGAGCTCCAGATCGGGCCGATCGACGCGCCGGTCCTCCACTCCCCCTCGGTCGCCTCGATGGGCAATCCGCACGCGATCTTCTGGGTGGAAGACGATGTCTGGAGCTACGATCTCGAGCGCTTCGGCCCGATGCTGGAGCACCACCCGGTCTTCCCCGAGCGCGCCAATATCTCGATCGCCCGCGTCACCTCGGATCACGAACTCGACCTTCGGACGTGGGAGCGCGGCGCTGGGCTGACGAGGGCCTGCGGCTCGGCCGCCTGCGCCGCCGCGGTCTCGGCCGCCCGAACCGGGCGTACCGGCCGGACCGTGACGGTCAACGTGCCCGGCGGCCCGCTTCTCATCGACTGGCGCGCCGACGACCATGTCGTCATGACCGGCCCGGCCGCATGGGAATTCTCCGGAACCCTCGATCCAGAGACCGGCGCCTGGGAGGCCGACCCCGAGACCGGGGCGGCGGAATGAGGCGGACGACGTGAGCGGCGTCGATGTCATCACCTTCGGCTGTCGCCTCAATGCCTATGAGAGCGAAACGGTCCGGCAGAACGCCGAGCGTGCCGGGCTGAACAACGCCGTCGTCGTCAACACCTGCGCGGTCACCGCGGAGGCGGTGCGCCAGGCACGCCAGGCAATCCGCCGGACCCGCCGCGCCCACCCCGGCGCCCGCATCTTCGTCACCGGCTGCGCCGCGCAGGCCGCCCCGGAGACGTTTGCCGGGATGGCCGAGGTCGACGCGGTGATCGGCAACGCCGAGAAGCTGCGGGAGGCGACGTACCGCGACCTGCCCGATTTCGGCGTGGCGGCGGAGGAGAAGCTGCGGGTCAACGACATCATGAGCGTCACCGAGACGGCGCCGCAGATGATCGACGGACTCGAAGGCCAGACGCGGGCCTTCCTCCAGGTGCAGAACGGCTGCGACCACCGCTGCACCTTCTGCATCATCCCCTTTGGCCGCGGCAATTCGCGCTCCGTGCCGATGGGCGCCGTCGTCGACCAGGCGCGCCAGCTCGCCGAGCGCGGCTACCGCGAATTCGTGCTGACCGGCGTCGACGCGACGAGCTACGGCGCCGACCTGCCCGGCCGGCCGACGCTCGGCCGCCTCGCCCGCACGCTTCTCATGCAAGTGCCGGAGATCGCGCGGCTCAGGCTCTCCTCGATCGACAGCATCGAGGTGGATGCGGACCTGATGCACCTCATCGCGGACGAGCCGCGTTTCATGCCGCACCTGCACCTCTCGCTGCAGCATGGCGACGACATGATCCTGAAGCGGATGAAGCGCCGCCATTCGCGCGCCGAGGCGATCCGGTTCTGCGAGGAGGTGCGGCGGCTGAGGCCGGACGCCGCCTTCGGCGCCGACGTCATCGCCGGCTTCCCGACCGAGACCGGGACGATGTTCGAAAGCACGCTCTCGATCGTCGAAACCTGCAACATCGCCTTCCTGCACGTCTTCCCCTATAGCGCGCGGGAAGGCACGCCCGCGGCGCGGATGCCGCAGCTCGACCGGCGGCTCGTCAGGGACCGCGCCGCCCGTTTGCGCGCGAAAGGCGAAGAGATGCTCGTCCGCCACCTTGAAACGATGCGGGGACGGACCGAAATGCTCCTTGTGGAGCGTGGCGGGATCGCCCGCACCGAGAATTTCACCGCCGTCGCCTTTGAGGGGGCACGCCCCGGCGCGCTTGTCGCGGCACGGGTGACCGGCCACAATGGCCGGCGGCTGAACGCTGTCCCGCTCGAGCGGCACGTCCGCTAGCAAGCGGAGCCCGCGCCGTGACGCGGCCAAGAGAACAAGGACAGGATCTCCGATGGCATCCGGCTTCATGAAGAAGTTCTTTTCCTTCGGCAAGAAGACGGTCGAGGCCGTGCCGGAGGAGGGTGCGCCGCGCGAGGTCGAGAGCGGCCCGGCGGCGCCCGCGCCATCGAACGAAGGCCTGCCGCCCGTCGAGCCCACCTCGCTGGCGCTCGGCGCCGGGCCGCTGACGCCGCAGCCGAGCGAGCCGCAACCGGGATCGGTCCCGCCGTCTCCGTCGCCTGCACCCGACATCCCGGAAGAGCCGGCGCCGGGGCCGGAAATCCCCGAGGGGCCGCAGGAGCAGCCCGAGATCCCGGAGAACCCGCGGCCGCAGCCGGAAGTACCCGCCGAGCCGCGGCCCGAACCGGAGGTTCCCGACCAGCCCTCGCCGGAACCGGACATTCCGGAACCGCCGCTCCCGCAGCCCGACGTGCCCGAGCCGCCGGCGCCAGGCCCGATCCAGCCGCCGCGAGACCGCCTCGCCGAGGCGACCGCCACCCGTCTCTCCGGCGGCGCCGATCCGGCGGGAATGGAACGCGATGCGCTGGAGGCCGAGGCCGTCCCGGCCGCCGCACTCTCGGAGGCACTGGAAGAGGCCGTCGCCGAGGAACTCGATGCGCTGGTCGAGGACGAGCCCGCCGAAGCAGGTCGGAGACAGCCGGAAGCCACGGAAGAGGCCGCCCCGGCGCCGTTCGTCGTCGACGCCGCCCGCCGTCCGCTCGGCACCGTTTCCGGGACGGGCGCGGCAGCGCCGAAGCTCTCCTGGTTCCAGCGCCTGCGTCAGGGGCTCGCCCGCACCTCGCAGCAGCTCACCGGCCAGATCACCGGCATCTTCCTCAAGCGCAAGCTCGACGAGGACACGCTGCAGGATCTCGAGGACGTGCTGATCCAGGCCGACCTCGGCGTCGAGACGGCGATGCGGATCACCGACACGCTCGCCTCCGGCCGCTACGGCCGCGACGTCGACGCGACGGAAGTCACGGCGATCATGGCCGAGGAGATCGAGAAGGTGCTGGCGCCGGTTGCCCGGCCGCTCGAGCTCGACCTCTCCTTCAAGCCGCATGTGATCCTCGTCGTCGGCGTCAACGGCACCGGCAAGACGACGACCATCGGCAAGCTTGCCGCGAAGCTGACGCGCGGCGGCCTCAAGGTGACGCTCGCCGCCGGTGACACCTTCCGCGCCGCGGCGATCGAGCAGCTGAAGATCTGGGGCGAGCGCACCGGCTCGACCGTCGTCGCCAACAGGCTCGGCGCCGATGCCGCCGGCCTTGCCTACGAGGCCTACGAGCGCGCCAAGGGCGATGGATCGGACGTGCTGATCATCGACACCGCTGGGCGTCTCCAGAACAAGGCCGAGCTGATGAGCGAGCTCGAGAAGATCGTCCGCGTGCTCGGCAAACACGATCCGGAGGCGCCGCACACCGTCCTCCAGACGCTCGACGCGACCACCGGACAGAACGCGCTGAACCAGGTCGACATCTTCCGCAACGTCGCCGGCGTCAACGGCCTCGTCATGACCAAGCTCGACGGCACCGCGCGCGGCGGCATCCTCGTCGCGATCTCGGCGAAGCATCGCCTGCCCGTCTATTTCATCGGCGTCGGCGAGGGGATCGACGACCTCGAGCCCTTCGAGGCGAACGATTTCGCAACCGCCATCGCCGGCGTTCCCGCAGCGGCATAAGCCCTTTTCCGGATGCGGAAAGTGTCGCAGGTGCCCGAGAAGGGCCGCATTCGGCCTTTTCAGGAGGGGCAGCGACCTCTATCCCCGGGAAGGGTGGCGTTGATGGCAACCGACAATGCGCAGGCAGTGATGACGGAAGAAACCTCGGCCGAGTTCGCGACCCGCAGGGAGCGCGCCCATCCGGCGCTCAAGCTCGTCTTCGAGCTGGGCCCGCTGATGGTGTTCTTCTTCGCCAACACGAAGGGCGAGTGGATCGCGAAGGCGGTGCCGGCGCTCTCCGTCTTCGGCGGCCCGATCTTCATCGCGACGGCTCTCTTCATGGCGGCGACGGCGCTCTCGCTGGTCGCCTCGAAGATCGTCATGAAGACGCTGCCGATCATGCCGCTCGTCTCCGGCATCGTCGTCTTCGTCTTCGGCGCGCTGACGCTCTACCTGCACGACGCCACCTTCATCAAGATGAAGCCGACGATCATCAACGCGATGTTCGGCCTGATCCTGCTCGGCGGCCTCGCCTTCGGGAAATCGCTGCTCGGCTACGTCTTCGATTCCGCCTTCAAGCTCGACGCCGCCGGTTGGCGCAAGCTGACGATCCGCTGGGGCTTCTATTTCATCGTGCTCGCGGTGCTGAACGAGGTCGTCTGGCGCAACTTTTCCACCGACACCTGGGTCGCCTTCAAGGTCTGGGGCACGATGCCGATCACCATCGCCTTCACGCTCTCGCAGATGCCGCTGATCATGCGCCACACGGTCAGCGAAGGCACCGCCAACGACGTCAAGCCGTGACGGCACGGCAACGCCCCTCTGCGCCTGCGGAAACGGCGCGGCCGGCCCGTGTCCCCATCGCGTTGCCATGCTGAACGACGTTCTGAAGGACTTCGCCGCGCCGCCCGGCTCGCTTCCCGCCGCGGTGATCGTCGTGCGCCTCCTCGGGTCGGTCCTGCTTGCGCTTCCGCTCGGGCTGGAACGGGAGATGAAGAACCGGCCGGCAGGGCTGCGCACCCATATGCTGGTGTCGCTCGCAGCGGCCATGTTCGCGGTCCTCGCGAGCGAGATCGTCGCCTCGCCGCATTTCTCCGGCCATCAGGTTCGCGCCGATCCGCTGCGGGTCGTCGAGGCCGTCACCTCCGGCGTCGCCTTCCTCGCCGCCGGATTCATCATCTTCACCCGCGGCCACGTGCGCGGCGTCACGACGGGAGCCGGCATCTGGCTTGCGGCGGCGATCGGCGTCTCGACCGGCTACGGCTACTGGCTGATCGCCTTCGTCGGCATGCTCGCCGGCGGCTTCGTCATGATCGCGCTGCGCCGGGCGGAGGCCGCCTTCGAGCGCAAGGACGACCGCAATCCGCCGCTGCCGCCCGGATGATTGCCGCTTTCGCGAAACGGGTGTATGAGCGGCCATGATCATCCATCCGGTCATCGACGGACTGCGCTTCTCCGGCCGCGTGCGCGCCCGCACGTCGCTCGCCTATCTGCCCGTCCATGATCACCGGCGCCTTCCGAGCCGCTTCTTCGCGCGGCTGACCGGCGCCGACGGCAGCCTCCTCGCGTCGCGCTGAACCCGCGCCGGCCCTGCCGGCGCCTGCGACAGCATCCCCTTTCGATTTTCTCGGGAATGAACCAATGACTGCACCGCGCACGCTCTATGACAAGATCTGGGACGACCATCTGGTCGATCAGCAGCCCGACGGCACCTGCCTCCTCTATATCGACCGCCACCTCGTCCACGAGGTGACGAGCCCGCAGGCCTTCGAGGGCCTGCGGATGTCGAACCGCAAGGTCCGCCAACCGGAGAAGACGCTCGCCGTCGTCGACCACAACGTGCCGACCTCGCCCGACCGCCACGAGGGCATCAAGAACGAGGAGAGCCGCATCCAGGTCGAGGCGCTCGCGAAGAACGCCGCCGACTTCGGCGTCGAATACTACAACGAGAACGACGTCCGCCAGGGCATCGTCCATATCGTCGGGCCCGAGCAGGGCTTCACGCTGCCGGGCACGACGATCGTCTGCGGCGACAGCCACACGTCCACCCATGGCGCCTTCGGCGCGCTCGCCCACGGCATCGGCACCTCGGAGGTCGAGCACGTGCTCGCCACCCAGACGCTGATCCAGAAGAAGGCGAAGAACATGCTGGTGCGTGTCGACGGCACGCTGCCCGACGGCGTCGGCGCCAAGGACATCATCCTCGCGATCATCGGCGAGATCGGCACCGCCGGCGGCACCGGCCACGTCATCGAATATGCCGGCGAGGCGATCCGCTCGCTGTCGATGGAAGGCCGCATGACGGTCTGCAACATGACGATCGAGGGTGGCGCGCGCGCCGGCCTGATCGCGCCCGACGAGACGACCTATGCCTATCTCAAGGATCGGCCGCGCGCGCCGAAGGGCGCCGCCTGGGACGCGGCCAAGGCCTATTGGGAGAGCCTGAAATCGGACGAGGGAGCCCATTACGACAAGATCGTCACGCTCGACGCGGCGAAGCTGCCGCCGATCGTCTCCTGGGGCTCCTCGCCCGAGGACGTCGTCGCCGTGACGGGCATCGTGCCGAACCCGGACGAGATCGCCGACGAGACGAAGCGCTCGTCGAAGTGGCGGGCGCTCGACTACATGGGCCTCAAGCCGGGCACGCGGATGACCGATATCCGGCTCGACCGCGTCTTCATCGGCTCCTGCACCAACGGCCGCATCGAGGACCTGCGCGCCGCCGCGAAGATCGTCGAGGGCAAGACGGTCGCCGATCATGTCGACGCGATGATCGTTCCGGGCTCCGGCCTCGTGAAGAAGCAGGCGGAGGAGGAAGGCCTCGACCGGATCTTCAGAGCCGCCGGCTTCGACTGGCGCGAGCCCGGCTGCTCCATGTGCCTGGCGATGAACGACGACCGTCTGAAGCCCGGCGAGCGCTGCGCCTCCACCTCCAACCGCAACTTCGAGGGCCGCCAGGGCTTCAAGGGCCGCACCCACCTGGTCTCCCCCACCATGGCAGCCGCCGCGGCGATCGCCGGCCACTTCGTCGACATCCGCGACTGGAAATAGGCGACGCCGCGCGCCACCTTCTCCCCCGGCGGGGGAGAAGGTGGCGCGGAGCGCCGGAAGAGGGGGCATCGAAGGCGCGCGGCCTGCTTTCATCTCTCCGCCACTCCTGTCCTTGCCACAGGGGTGACGGTGGCGGGTGCGTCAGCCACTTGCTCGTCCCGGCATCGGGGCAAGCTTCATCCAGGCCGGCAAAAAAAGAGCAACCACCGCATCCGTCAGCCTGCGGAAGATCATGCTCTCCGCAGACGCTATTCGGCCGCACCCGTCTCGAAGCGCCTCAAAAGCTCCGGCAGTTCCGCCGCAACGAACGCCGCGAAGTCCGCACCTTGGCTGCCGACGAAATCGATGCGTGCCTTTGCGATCCGCGCCACCGGCTTGCCCGAAGCGGTGCAGACCTCCTTCGGCGGCTCTGCCGGGGCGCGGCTGCGACCGGCCAATCCGTCGTAGAGCAGCTTGAAGCGGCCGTCGCTGTCGGCCGCCTTGAAGCGGTCCGAGGCGATGACCTCGGAGGCCCGTTTCTCAGCACGGCTCTCCCTGAGACGCTCGGCGAGCGCCAGCCAGCGCGGGCGCCCCGCCTTCGGCGCGGGCCCGATCGCAAGGGCCAGCGGCCGAGGCACGGCCTCGGCCACCTGCAGCAGCCGCGCC
>JBQCEN010000020.1:0-13913 GCA_051960215.1 Pararhizobium sp. | reverse complement strand
CCGGTTGACGCTCGAGAGAGGATGCGTTAGATCGATCTAACCGCGGCGGAGGACGGTCGGGTGAGCGTCGCCTCCAGGGCGAAGCAGGAGGAACGGAGGAGCCGCGTGTACAATTTCGATTTTGCTCCCGTATTCGCGCATTTCGGCCATCTGCTCGACGGTGCCGCGGTCACCATGGAGCTTTCCTGCGGCGCCATGGTGATCGGCCTCGTCATCTCGGTCGTCTGCGCCGCCGCGAAGACTTCGCGCATCGCGACGCTGGTCTGGATCGTCAACGTCGATGTCGAGGCGATCCGCAACACGCCGTTCCTCGTCCAGATATTCTTCATCTACTTCGGCCTTCCCTCCGCCGGCATCGCCCTCAATCCGAACTGGGCGGCGCTGGTGGCGCTCACCGTCAACGTCGGCGCCTACGGGACGGAGATCATCCGCGCGGGCATCGAATCCATCCAGAAAGGCCAGGTGGAGGCGGGCGTGGCGCTCGGCCTGAAGCGCGTCCAGGTGTTCCGCTACATCATCCTGAAGCCGGCGCTGAGGACCGTCTATCCGGCGCTCACCAGCCAGTTCATCTTCCTGATGCTGACCTCGAGCGTCGTCTCGGTGATCTCGGCGACGGATCTCGCCGCGGCGGGCAACGACGTCCAGTCGGAAACCTTCGCGAGCTTCGAGGTCTACCTGGTGATCACCGCGATGTACCTGGTGATGTCCTCGGCGCTTTCGGCCTTCTTCTCGGCAATCCAGCGGATGGCGTTCCGCTATCCGTTGAGCCGCTAGGAGGGCGCCTGATGATCCGTCAGTTCGGCTGGAACGAATTCGAGCTCCTCGTCCTCGCGGTGCGCTGGACGATCGTGCTCGCGGTCATCGCCTTCGTCGGCGGCGGCATCGGCGGGCTGATCGTGGCGCTCATGAGAACCTCGCACAACCGCGCGGCGCGCGGCGTGACGATCGCCTTCATCCGCGTCTTCCAGGGCACGCCGCTGCTGATGCAGCTCTTCCTCGCCTATTTCGGGATGACGATCTTCGGCTTCAACGTGAACCCGCTGATTGCCGCGATGATCGCGCTGACGGCGCATGCCAGCGCCTATCTCGGCGAGATCTGGCGCGGCTGCATCGAGGCGGTGCCGTCGGGGCAGAGCGAGGCGGCGACGGCGCTCGGCCTGCGCTACGTCAACCGGATGCGCTACATCGTGCTGCCGCAGGCCGCCCGCATCGCCGTGGCGCCGACCGTCGGCTTCCTTGTGCAGTTGCTGAAGGAGACGTCGCTGGCGTCGATCATCGGCTTTGTCGAGCTGACCCGCCAGGGCCAGATCATCGACAGCGTCACCTTCCGTCCGTTCCTCGTCTTCAGCATCGTCGCGGCGATCTATTTCATCATGTGCTGGCCGCTGTCGCTCGTCGCGCGTCGGATGGAGCGCAAGTTTGCCCGGGCAACGAAACGTTGACGGGATCCATGCCGGGCTTTGTCCGGTCTCAACCAGGGAGTAGGAAATGATGAGCATATTCAAGAAGGGTGCGGCCCTCGTCCTCGGGCTCAGCCTGATCGCCGGAGCCGGAACGATGGCGGCCCACGCGGCCGATGCCGTGCAGAACATCAAGTCGCGCGGGACGATCAAGATCGGCATGCTCGTCGACTTCCCGCCCTATGGCCTCATGAACGAGCAGAACCAGCCGGACGGCTACGACGCCGACGTCTCCAAGCTGCTGGCGAAGAACCTCGGCGTCAAGCTGCAGCTCGTGCCGGTGACCGGGCCGAACCGCATCCCCTATCTGCTGACGGGCCAGGTCGATCTCCTGGTTGCCTCCCTCGGCATCACGCCCGCCCGCGCGAAGAAGGTGGACTTCTCCGAGCCCTATGCAGCGATCACCATCGGCGTCTACGGCCAGTCCGAGGTCAAGGTGTCGAACGCCAAGGACCTCGACGGCAAGACCATTGCGGTGGCGCGCGCCTCGACGCAGGATACGGCGGTCAGCAAGGTCGCGCCGAAGTCGGCGAACATCCGCCGCTTCGATTCGGATGCGGCGGCGATTCAGGCGCTGATCTCCGGCCAGGTGCCGCTGATCGGCTGCTCGAACGTCTGCTTTGCGACGCTCAACAAGCTGGCGCCGGGCAAGTATGACAAGAAATTCGAGCTCTCGAGCCAGGTGCAGGGCATCGCCGTCAAGCCCGGTGAGGACAAGCTTCTGGCCTGGGTCAACCAGTTCATCGACAAGATCAAGAGCAACGGCGCGCTCGACAAGATCAACCAGAAGTGGCTCGGCGAGCCAATGCCGGCCGTGCTCAAGAAGAACGCCAAGTAACAGGTGAAGCGAGGCTCTTCGCGATGACCAACGGTTCCACGAACGGGAAGGCGGGTGCACCGCGAAGAGACGGTGACACCGCCGTCAGGATGGAGGGAGTCGAGAAGTTCTATGGCTCCTTCCGTGCCTTGAACGACATCGACCTGACGGTCGCAAGTGGCGAGCGGATCGTCATCTGCGGCCCGTCGGGCTCCGGCAAGTCGACGCTGATCCGCTGCATCAACCAGCTCGAGGCGATCGACAAGGGCCGCATCTTCGTCGACGGCATCGAACTGACGGCGGGCGGCAAGAACGTCGACGCGATCCGCATGGAAGTCGGCATGGTCTTCCAGCAGTTCAACCTGTTTCCGCACATGACCGTGCTCGAGAATTGCACGCTGGCGCCGATGAAGGTGCGCGGCGTCAGGCGCGCCGAGGCGGAGGCGACGGCCCGCCGCTATCTCGAGCGCGTCCGCATTCCCGAGCAGGCCGACAAGTATCCGGCGCAGCTTTCGGGCGGCCAGCAGCAGCGCGTGGCGATCGCCCGCGCGCTCAGCATGAACCCGAAGATAATGCTCTTCGACGATCCGACGTCCGCCCTCGACCCCGAAATGGTCAAGGAGGTGCTCGACACGATGATCGACCTCGCTGACGAGGGCATGACGATGCTCTGCGTCACCCACGAGATGGGCTTTGCCCGCAGCGTCGCGAACCGCGTCATCTTCATGGACCGCGGCGAGATCGTCGAGGTGGCGCCGCCGGAACAGTTCTTCGACAACCCGCAGCACGAACGCACCCGCACCTTCCTCGGCCAGATCGCCTGACGGGGGTCTTCCGCCTGGACCGCCGATCAAGGGGTGGAAGCGCGCGCCGTCCTGACTATGATGCCGCCGGCTGAGGATGGCACGACGGACGAGCAGGGGGCGCGTGAATGAGGACCGGTGGACAGCTTCTCGTGGAATGCCTGGAGGCGCAGGGCGTCGACCGGCTCTTCTGCGTGCCCGGCGAGAGCTTCCTCGCGGTGCTCGACGCGCTTCACGACAGCCGGATCGAGACGGTCGTCGCGCGCCAGGAGGGCGGTGCGGCGATGATGGCCGAGGCCGACGGCAAGATGACCGGCCGACCCGGCATCGTCTTCGCCACGCGCGGCCCCGGCGCCACGAATGCCGCATCCGGCGTCCACGTGGCGAAGCAGGATTCGACGCCGATGATCCTCTTCGTCGGCCAGATCGGCCGCGCCATGCACGGCCGCGACGCCTTCCAGGAAGTCGACTATCGCCTGACCTTCCGCGACCTCGCCAAATGGGTCGACGAGATCGACGATCCGGACCGCATCCCCGAAATCGTCAGCCATGCCTTTCACGTCGCGATGTCCGGCCGGCCGGGTCCCGTCGTGCTGGCACTGCCGGAGGACATGCTGACGAGCCTGACGGACGCGGAGCCGGGCCCGCGCGTCGAGGTCGCCGAACCGGCGCCGACGCCGGAGGCGATGGCAAACTTTGCCGGGATGCTGTCATCGGCGGCAAACCCCTTCGTCGTGCTCGGCGGCTCGCGCTGGGACGAGGCAGCCGTCGCCGCGATGGCGGCCTTCGCCGAGACCTGGGACCTGCCGGTCGGCGTCTCCTTCCGCAGGCAGGGCCTCTTCGATCATCTGCATGCGAACTACGCCGGCGATGTCGGCCTCGGCATCAATCCCAAGCTGAAGGCGCGGATCGCCGAAAGCGATCTCCTCATCCTCGTCGGCGGGCGCTTTTCCGAAATTCCGAGCCAGGGCTTCTCGCTTCTCTCGATCCCGAATTCCCGCCAGCGGCTCGTCCACATCCATCCGGGCGCCGAGGAACTCGGCCGCATCTATCAGCCGCACCTCGCGATCAACGCCACGCCCGGCGCCTTCCTGCGCGCTGCCGCGGCGCTGATGGCGAAGGCCGGGGGAACCCGCGCGGCGGAAGCCCATGCCGCCTATCGGGCCTGGACGGACGAACCCGCCGCGTCGACCGGCGCGGTGCAGATGGGCGCGGTCGTCACGGCGCTCCGCGGCCTCGTCGGCCCCGACGCGATCCTGACCAACGGCGCCGGCAACTATGCGACCTGGATCCACCGCTTCTGGCGCTTCCGCCGTTTCGGGACGCAGCTTGCGCCGACGTCCGGCTCGATGGGCTACGGGCTGCCCGCCGCGGTCGCCGCGAAGCTGCGGCATCCGGAACGGGACGTGGTCTGCCTTGCCGGCGACGGCTGCTTCCAGATGACCGGCCAGGAGTTCGGTACGGCCGTCCAGAACGACGCCGCGGTCATCGTGGTCGTCGTCGACAACGGCATCTACGGCACGATCCGCATGCATCAGGAGCGCGAGCATCCGGGCCGCGTCTCCGGCACCGATATCGTCAATCCCGATTTCGCCGCGCTCGCCCGCGCCTATGGCGGCCACGGCGAGAGCGTGGAGCGAAGCGCGGATTTCGCCGACGCCTTCGAGCGGGCCCGCGCGAGCGGCAAGCCCGCCATCCTCCACCTGAAGACCGATCCCGACGCGATCACTCCAACGACGACGCTGTCGAAGCTGCGCGCCGGAACGAAATGAAAGAGAGCCTCATGTCGAAGCACCAAGCCATCCTCGAAGCTTGTGGTCTTAAGACTGCCGATCTCGGCGGCGGACCCTTGACGGTCCGCACGCCGGTCGACGGGTCGGAGCTCGCGCGCCTGCCGGTTCATGACGCTGCCGCCGTGGAAGGGATGATCGCCGCCGCGAAGGCGGCCTTCGCCGAATGGCGGGCCGTGCCGGCGCCGCGGCGCGGCGAGCTCGTCCGGCTTCTCGGCGAGGAACTGCGCGCTTCGAAGGAGGCGCTCGGCCGTCTCGTCTCGCTCGAATGCGGCAAGATCTACCAGGAAGGCCTGGGCGAAGTGCAGGAGATGATCGACATCTGCGACTTCGCCGTCGGCCTCTCCCGCCAGCTCTACGGCCTGACGATCGCCTCCGAGCGGCCGGGCCACGCGATGCGCGAGACATGGCATCCGCTCGGGCCCTGCGGCGTGATCACGGCCTTCAACTTCCCCGTGGCGCCCTGGGCGTGGAATTCGGCGCTGGCGCTCGTTTGCGGCGATCCGGTGATCTGGAAGCCGTCCGAGAAGACGCCGCTCTCGGCGCTCGCGACGCTCGAGATCTTCGAGCGGGCGCTGAAGCGCTTCGGCGATGCGCCGGCCGGGCTCCTGCAGGTCGTCGTCGGCGGGCCGAAGACGGGTGAGGCGCTTGTCCTCAGC
The DNA here is from genome assembly GCA_051960215.1 of Pararhizobium sp. Taxonomy (GTDB): domain Bacteria; phylum Pseudomonadota; class Alphaproteobacteria; order Rhizobiales; family Rhizobiaceae; genus Pararhizobium_B. The sequence goes on along the minus strand of JBQCEN010000020.1, from coordinate 8,384 downwards.
CCCCACGTACCGGTCATCTCGGCGACCGGGTCGACGCGGATGGGGAGGGCGGTCGCCCCGAAGGTGGCCGCGCGCTTCGGCCGGCTGATCCTCGAGCTCGGCGGCAACAACGCGATGATCGTCGCGCCGTCGGCCGATCTCGAGATGGCGCTGCGTGCCATCGTCTTTTCCGCCGTCGGCACGGCCGGCCAGCGCTGCACGTCGCTCCGCCGCCTGATCGTCCACGGGGATGTTTATGATCAACTCCTCGCGCGGCTTACCGCTACCTATGCCGGCCTGCCGATCGGCGATCCCCTGGAGAAGGGAAGCCTCGTCGGGCCGCTGATCGACGGCACCGCTTTCGCCGGCATGGAAAAGGCGCTCGCCGCCGCGCGCGCGGCGGGCGGCATCGTCCATGGCGGCGGACGGACGCTGGAGGACGAGTATCCGGAGGCGCACTATGTTCGCCCGGCGATCGTCGAGATGCCGCACCAGGCCGACATCGTCCGCCACGAGACCTTCGCGCCGATCCTCTACGTCATGAAATACCGGACTTTCGACGAGGCGATCGCCCTGCACAACGCCTTGCCGCAGGGGCTGTCCTCCTGCATCTTCTCGACCGACGTCCGCGAGACCGAGGAATTCCTCTCCGCCGTCGGCTCCGATTGCGGCATCGCCAATGTCAACATCGGCCCCTCGGGTGCGGAAATCGGCGGCGCCTTCGGCGGCGAGAAGGAGACGGGCGGCGGCCGCGAGTCGGGCTCCGACGCCTGGAAGGCGTATATGCGCCGGCAGACGGCGACCGTGAACTATTCGCGCGCGCTGCCGCTCGCCCAGGGCATCCGCTTCGACATCTGAAGGGCATCGGCCGCCGGCGCGGTTGACATTTGTCAACCTCCGCGAGTCCGCTCCGACCTACGCTCCGGGCCGCTCCATTGATCGAAGCTTGATCCATCCTCCGGCGAGGGCTCCGCCCCGCCGGCTGTCACCCATTTGCCACCCTCCCCTGAATTGCTGTGCTGAAGGAGGCGGCACCGTTCTTCTTGTTTGACACGAATCGATCAATCCCTGTTACGATCTGAAATAATCTGTAACGGGTGTGATGGTGTGATTCGGATCGGCCGCAAAACACGACATTCGACAGACCGCGAACCGGAGACGGCGCGCGCGGCGGAGACGCCTGTCTCCACGATGCGGACGTTCCGGGGCCTGATGAAGGCCTACTGGTTTTCGGAGCGGTGGAAGGAAGCCTGGGCGCTGACGGCGGTAATCGCCGTCCTGACGGCGCTGTCGAGCAAGGCCGGCGTCTGGTTCGCCGTCGCCTCCGGCAATCTCGTCAATTCCATTGCTTATTTCCATGAGAGCGCCAGTCCGAACCCGCTGCGCGACGTGCTCGTCAACGCCGGCTGGCTCGTCCTCCTCGTGGTCCTCAAGGATGCCGGCTTCACCGGCGTCAGGCACCTCTTCTCGACAACGCTGCACCGCAAGTGGCGCGGCTGGCTGAATTCCCGCTTCAACGCGGCGCTGCTCGACGGCAACCACACGCACTTCCACGTCCAGCACAACGGCGGCGGCGAGGACGATGCGCCGGACAACATCGACCAGCGCGTGCACGAGTCGATCAAGGGCATGACCGGGGGCGCCATCGGGCTCGCCATGGGCATCATGGGCGTGACGACGTCGATCTTCTTCGTCGGCCAGAAGCTCTTGCAGAGCGCGACGCCCGTCGAGGGGCTGACCTTCCTCGGCATCTATGGCAGCGCCATCCTCGCGCTCCTCGCCGTCTGCGTCTACGTGCCGCTCAACACCTGGATCGCCGTCAAGCTCGGCGGGCTGCTGGAGCGCCTGACGATCCGGCTGCAGCAGGCCGAAGGCGGCTATCGCGGCGAGCTGACGATGTTCCTGAGGCGCAGCTTCAACATCGCCGCCTCGCGCGGCGAGGACGTGCAGAAGCTGATGCACGAGCGGCGCTACGAGGACATCGACCGCACCTGGGCGCGCATGAACGTCGTCAATGCCGGCTACATGTCCTTCGTCGACATCTACAACTTCATAGGCTCGCGCATCGTCGCCTATGGGCCGGGCATCATCCCCTTCATCAACGACCGCATCGACCTCAAGGGCTACATCACCGGCGCCGAACTCGTCGCCTCGCTGATCTCGCAGTGCTCCTGGTTCATCCAGGTGATGCCGGCGATCGCGACGCTGAAGGCGAACAGCCGGCGCGTCATCGAGCTTGCGGAGATGATCGAGAAGGTGCAGCAGCCGCAGGCCTTCTATGCCGCCTCGGGCCGCTCCAGCTTCGTCTATGAGACGCAGAACCCCTCTTTCGGCCTGACGGTGCGCAACGTCGAGCTCGCCCATGGCGGCCCGGACGAGCCGCCCTTCCTGATGGTCCCGCGGCTTCACTTCCGGCCCGGCGAATGGGTCTTCGTGAAGGGCGAGTCGGGCTGCGGCAAGACCTCGCTGGTCAAGGCGCTGAACGGCCTGTGGCCCTATGGCAGCGGCACCGTGGTCATGCCGGAGGGCGTCGAGACCTTCTACGCGGCGCAGGAGATCAAGCTGCCGCAGGTGACGCTCAAGGAACTCGTCTGCCTGCCCGGCCTGCCCGACGCCCATGGGGACGAGGCGGTGGAAGCGGCGCTCGCCGCAGCCGGGCTCGAAGCCTTCCGCACCAGCCTCGCGGAGGAGGGGCGTGAAGGCAAGATCTGGGACCAGGTGCTGTCAGGCGGGCAGAAGCAGAAGCTCGTCGTCGCCCGTATCCTGCTGCAGCAGCCCGGCATCCTCTTCCTCGACGAAGCGACGGCTGCGCTCGACCCGGAAGGCCGCACCGCCTTCCACCAGGCGATCAAGGACCATTGTGCGGGCACGACCGTGATCAGCATCATGCATGAGGCCGTGCCGCCGAAATCGGCGACGGGCGCGGAATTCTACGACAGCGTCGTCGCCATCGCCCACGGCGTCGCCACCAAGCGGTCGCTCGTCCCGCCGCTGCCGCGCGAGATCACGGCGGCGCTCGACGACGCCCGGCCGGTCGACTTCGGCCGGCTCGTGTTCCCGCGCAAGCGGCCGCGGACGAGACGCATCGAAGCGGCGATCGAGGATGATCAGCGGGTCCCGCTGGCGCTCTGGCAGAGCACGACGGGATTGCTGAGCGCCCGGTCGAACCCGCTGCCGGAGTAGACTTGGACATTTGTCGCCTTCGGCGGCAGCAGGAAGGACCCCTCCACGGTCTTCGGCTCACCGTCCGACGTCAGGAGCGACCATTTGAACGTGCAGAGCTGCGTCGGCGCGCGGGGGGCGACGTGGTTGCACAGGAGCTGCGCCGCGCCGAGCATCGCCATGCCGCCACAGCTCACGGCACCCTCGGCGAGCGCCGGGGAGGCAGCAGAGAGAAGAGCGGTCGCGAAAACCGCGCCAAGAATCGCTTTCACGGGAAATGCTCCACAGCCGGCGCCGGAGAGCAGCCGGTTTTTTTGCGCGTCGCCGCCTAAAGGGTCTTGCCCAATCTGTCCAGACCAAATATATGCGCTCATATAATAAGCGAGCTTATAGAACCGTTTGCCGCTCCCGGCAAGCTGCTCCGACGAAAGCAAGTGGAGCCGCCTCGATCGGGCGGCCTTTTGGCATGTGGAGTCGATGCCGCCTGCGGCAGCTTGGCCCAGCACGATGCCGGTGCGGAAGCGCTCGAGGAAGGTCCACCTTCCCGTCCAGAATCTGTTTTCCGATGGCACGCGGCTTTCGCGGCGAGCATGAGGCCATACATGAGTGAAACGGTGTCCTCCGAAGACGAAACGCAGCGCGTGACGCGGCTCGATTCAGTCCGCGGCGATCGGCGTGCGCCTCCCGCAATCCCCGATGACGAGCTTCAGGAGGCCGTTCCACCCGAGGTGACCGGCCGCAGGAAGGCCGCGGACGAAAGCAGGGACGAGATGAGCCGGGCCGCGGGAAAGGCCGATCCCGGCCGGTTCGGGAAGAACAAGAGCTCGACGCGCAGGATCCTCTTCGCGCTGCTGCCGGTCGCGCTCGTGGTCGGCGGCTACTACTACGTCACCGGTGGCCAGGTCATCACGATCGACAACGCCTATATCCGCGCGCAGTCCCTCGGAGTCTCGACCGACGTCTCCGGCACGGTTGCCGAGATCGACGTCCATAACAACGAGGCGGTCAAGAAGGGGCAGGTCCTCTTCAAGCTCAGGCAGGATTCCTTCCGCGTCGCGCTCGAAGGTGCAAAAGCGCAGCTCGGGACCGTCCGCGAGCAGGTCGAGACGCTGAAGGCGAGCTACGCCCAGGCCGAGGCGCAGATCGCCCAGGCCAAGGCCGATATTCCGTATTACACGACGGCCTTCCAGCGGCAGAAGGACCTCCTGCATTCCTCCGCCGTCTCGAAGTCGGCCTATGACGACGCCGAGCACAACCTGACGGCGGCCCGGCAGAAGGTGAACGTGGCGCAGGCCGAAGCCGCTGCCGTGCTGGCTCAGCTCGGCGGCGACGCCGATCGGCCGGTCGAGCAGAACCCCTTCTACCTGCAGGCGAAGTCGGCGGTCGACAATGCCGAGCGCGACCTGAACGACACCGTCGTACGCGCGCCGTTCGACGGGATCGTGACGAATGTCGATGCGCTGCAGGTCGGCCGTTATCTGCCGGCGTCGACGATGGCTTTCAACCTCGTGTCCGCCGACACGCTGTGGATCGAGGCGGAGCCGAAGGAGACCGAACTCACCTATGTCCGTCCGGGCCAGAAGGCGACGATCACCGTCGACACCTATCCCGGCGTCGAATGGGCCGGCTCCGTCGACAGCATCAGCCCGGCCTCGTCGTCGAGCTTCTCGCTGCTGCCGGCGCAGAACACCTCCGGCAACTGGGTGAAGGTCGTGCAGCGCATCCCGATGCGCGTCCGGATCGGCGACATGGCGGGCAAGCCGACGCTGCGGGCCGGCATGAGCACCGAAGTCGAGATCGACACGGGCCACGCGCGCGGCCTGCCGCAGTTCCTGACGGACCTCTTCGGCGGCGGAGGGTCGCAAGCGAGCCGTCATGACTGACGCCGCGGAAACCATTCCGGAATCCGTGCTCGCCAAGCGCGGCATGATCACCGCCTGCGTCATCCTGGCGGTGATCATGCAGGCGCTGGACACGACGATCGCCAATGTGGCGCTGCCCTATATCCAGGGCAGCGTTTCGGCGAGCGCCGACCAGATCAACTGGGTCCTGACGTCCGATCTCGTCGCGGCGGCGATCATGACCCCGCCCTCCGGCTATCTCGCCAACCGCTTCGGCCGCAAGCGCATCCTGAGGACGGCGATCACCGGCTTCGTCCTCGCCTCGGTGCTGTGCGGCGTCGCCCAGTCGCTGGTCCAGATCGTCGGCTTCCGCCTGATGCAGGGCTTCTTCGGCGCCGCGCCGGTGCCGCTGTCGCAGGGCAGCCTGCTCGACATCTATACGGTCGAGGAGCGCGGCCGCGCGATGGCGCTCTTCGGCGTTTCCATCATGGTCGGCCCGGTTCTCGGGCCCGTCATCGGCGGCTGGCTGACGGACAATGTGAGCTGGCGCTGGGTGTTCTACATCAACGTGCCGATCGGCATCCTCGCCTTCGCCGGGGTCGCCATGTTCGTGCAGGAAACGGAGAAGAACCTGAAGGCCCGGCTCGACTGGTTCGGCTTCGGCACCCTCAGCGTCACCATCGCTGCGCTCCAGCTCGTGCTCGACCGCGGCGAGCAGCTCAACTGGTTCGCCTCCGGCGAGATCATGGTGGAGTCGATCGTCTGCGCCTCCGCCTTCTACCTGTTCCTCGTGCACATCTTCACGTCGGACCGGCCGTTCGTGAACCCGCGGCTCTTCCTCGACCGCAACTTCTCGATCGGCATGCTCTTCATCTTCGTCGTCGGCATCACCTATCTCGCCTCGCTCGCGCTGATGACGCCCTACCTCCAGACCCTCATGGGCTATCCGGTCGTGACCGCCGGCATCGTCATGGGCCCGCGCGGCCTCGGCACCATGCTCTGCATGTTCCTCGTCGGACGGATGATCGGCCGGATCGACACCCGCGTCCTCCTCTTCATCGGCCTCGCGGTGACGGCCTACGCGATGTACGACATGATGAAGTGGACGCCCGACGTGTCGCAGTGGACGATCGCCAAGACCGGCTTCATCCAGGGCGCCGGGCTCGGCTTCCTCTTCGTGCCGCTGACGACGACGACCTTCGCGACGCTGGCCGTCCACCAGCGACCGGACGGGACTGGCCTCTACAACCTCTCGCGCAACGTCGGATCGAGCGTCGGCATCTCTATCGTCAGCGCGCTGCTCGTGGAGAACACGCAGATCAACCACGCCGAGATCGGAAGCTACATCACCCCCTTCAATCCGGTGCTGCAGAATCCCGCGGTGGCCCAGCATCTCAGCCCCGTCACCGAGGCGGGCCGGGCCGCCCTCGACGGGCTCGTGACGCTGCAGGCGACGATCATCAGCTACATGGACGATTTCAAGGTGATGATGGTCCTTTCGGTCGCCGCGATCCAGCTTCTCGTGCTCCTGCGCAAGGCGACGCAGAGCGGCGGCAGCAACGACCATGCGGCGGTGATGGAGTAGCGCCGTCGTCGGAAAAGGGGCGGCCTCCGCCTCAGAAGGCCTTGAACGTCAGTACGGTGTGCGTGCGCTCGATGCCGTCGATCGTGTGCACGTTCTCGGCGACGAAGCGGCCGATATCGACGTCGTTCTCGACATAGAACTTGGCCCTGAGGTCGAACTCGCCGCTGACGGAGTAGATCTCGGACGCGATCTCGCGCGCCGCCAGTTCGTCGGCGACGTCGTAGGTCCGGCCGAGCTTGCAGTTGAACTCGATGAAGAAGCACTGCATGGATGGCGTCCCGTGGTCGCTGTTCCGGCGCCGTTCCCGGCAGGGTCTTCGAACACAAATGGCGTCGTCGGGCAAGGGAGCGCCCTCGGATCGCTCATCCGGCGGCGAGCCTCAGAAGGCGTCTACCGCCGCCTCGACCTTCGCCTTGAAGCGGGAGCGGGTCTCGTCGGTGGCGCGGTTCATGTCGTAATGGGCGAGGTACCGGAAACGGGTGCGCGGCCCGGTGACGGCGCGCAGCACGCGCATCACCGCCTTGCGCGGCGGATCGCCCACGAGGAAGGCCCGAAGGCGCGAGCCGCCATAGGTGGTGACTGCCGTCACCTTGCGAATGTTGCGCAGGCAGGTCGTGACCTGGCCGTTCTCCATGGTGAAGGTGACGCCGGGCAGGAAGACGCGGTCGAAATAGCCCTTGAGGATCGCCGGATAGCCGTAGTTCCAGACGGGGTAGCTGAGGACGAGCGCCTCGGCCGCCTGCAGGCGCTCGACATGGCGCGAAACCGGCGCGACGTTCTCCGGCACGTCGTGATAGGCGAGGCGCTCCTGGCGCGTCAGCCGCGGATCGAAGTCTTCGGCATAGAGGTCGCAGTCGTCGACGTCGTGGCCGCGCGCCGTCAGCCGCTCGACGATGTGCCGGTGGAGGCTCGCGTTGAAGCTCGTTTCGACGGGATGGGCATAGAGGACGAGCACCCGCATCGGCCGCTCCTCACGACGCGCGCTGCAAGCCAGGGAAAAGATAGGTGCGGTTTGCCGAAAAGTCGAAGTCGGGATTGTCCCAGGCGATCATCTTGCCGGGGTTGAGCAGGCCCTTCGGATCGACCTCGCGCTTGAAAGCGAGCTGCACGGCATCGGTCTGCTTCATGCCGCCCTCTTCGAGCGTGTAGCGGTGCGGGTTGAAGATCAGGCAGCCGTTGTCCTCGTGGATGCGGATGATCTCCTCGAGCCGCGCCTTCGTCGTGAAGCGCACGAGCGGCAGACCGGCGGCGCCGATCTCGCCGTCGAAGCGGATGAGTTCGATATGCCCCGGCACCTCGTCGCCGAAGGTCTTCGCCATCTTTTCGACGCGGCCGATATAGTCAGGCCCGAGATAGCGCACCTGCAGATAGGTGATCGTCGGGTCGATCCGGATCGCCCGGAGCGTCGTGTGGTTCCAGGCGAGCTCGTACGCTGGCGGCAGGCCCTTGAGGTCGCCTTCCGTGTCGGCGCGGAAGACGATCTCGCCGTGGTGACGCCTGACGAAGGCGAGGAAGGCCTCCAGCGCATGCGGCGCGATCATCGTCAGGACGATGCTCTGGTCGCGGCGGAAGAAGCGCTGGTGCCGCTTGAAATAGTCGTAGGGGACCGGCGCGGCGATCGGCGTGATCAGCTTGGAGAGGATGCCGTCCTGCTCGGCGAGCGCCGCGCCGAAGCGGGCCGCCTTCGCGAAATCGTCGAAGCCGACGATGACGTCGATCCAGTCATAGGCCGCCGTCAGCGGCATCTCGAGCTCGGTGATGACGCCGTTGGTGCCGTAGGCGTGCATGACCTTCATCAGGTCCTCGCCGGAAAGCTC
>JBQCEN010000019.1:0-4221 GCA_051960215.1 Pararhizobium sp. | reverse complement strand
GATCTTCGTCGCCGCGCTCGCCGGGTCGATCTCCTATGGGCTGATCGCCCTCGTGGAGCGCGCCGTGACCTTTTGGCATCCGTCCTACCGGAACTGACCGGATGAACGAGAGACGGAGCCTTTAACCAGAGGAGAACGGGAATGAAACGATTGATCGCGATGACGCTGGGGCTGGCGATCGGCCTGACCGCCGGCTCCGCCTTTGCGGCGGACAAGGTGACGCTGCAGCTCAAGTGGGTGACGCAGGCGCAGTTCGCCGGCTACTACGTCGCCAAGGACAAGGGCTTCTACAAGGACGAGAATCTCGACGTCACGATCAAGCCCGGCGGCCCGGACATCGCGCCCGAGCAGGTGATCAAAGGCGGCGGCGCAGACGTTATCGTCGATTGGATGGCGGCGGCCCTTGCGGCCCGCGAGCGCGGCGTGGCGCTGGTCAACATCGCGCAGCCTTTCCAGAAGTCCGGCCTGCTGCTCGTCTGCCGCAAGGATTCAGGCATCAAGTCGCCGGCCGATTTCAAGGGCAAGACCCTCGGCGTCTGGTTCTTCGGCAACGAATATCCCTTCTACGCCTGGATGGCGAAGCTCGGCCTGCCGACCGACGGCGGCCCGAACGGCGTCAAGGTGCTGAAGCAGGCCTTCAACGTCGATCCTCTCGTCCAGAAGCAGGCCGCCTGCATCTCGGCGATGACCTATAACGAATACGGCCAGATTCTCGACGCCGGCTTCAAGCCGGACGATCTCGTCGTCTTCAACTACCGCGAGCAGGGCGTCGGCATGCTGGAGGACGGCCTCTATGTCCTCCAGGACGACCTGAAGAAGCCCGAGTTCGTCGACAAGATGGCGCGCTTCGTGAAGGCCTCGATGAAGGGCTGGGACTACGCCAACGCCCATCCGGACGAGGCCGCGCAGATCGTCATCGACAACGACTCCTCCGGCGCCCAGACGCTCGACCATCAGGAATACATGATGAAGGGCATCAACACGCTGACCGAAGGCTCCGACGGTGTGCTCGACCCGAAGGACTACGAGGAGACGGTGAAGACGCTGCTCGCCTCGGCCAAGGGTGACGACAATCCGGCGATCACCAAGGAGCCGCAGGGCGCCTGGACGCATGAGGTGACGGACAAGCTCAAGAAATAAGCCGCATCGCTCTTGCGACGCTGCAGTCTGGCCGGCAGAGATGCCGGCCAGTTCGTTTTGACGGTTTGATGAAGGGGACAGGACGATGGGAAGCCGGCTCGGGACCATGATCGACGAGGGCGCGGGAAAGGAAGCCGCCGACATCGTGCTCAAGGGCGGCCGCGTCTTCGATCTCGTCTCCGGCGAAATGATCGAAAGCGATGTCGCGATCTGCGGCGACCGGATCGTCGGCACGCTGGAATCTTATCAGGGCAAGAGCGAGATCGACGTCTCCGGCCGCGTCATCGTGCCCGGCTTCATCGACACGCATCTCCACATCGAATCCTCGCTCGTCACGCCGCACGAGTTCGACCGCTGCGTGCTGCCGCGCGGCGTGACGACCGCGATCTGCGATCCGCACGAGATCGCTAATGTGCTGGGCGCCGACGGCATCCGCTATTTCCTCGATTCGGCGATGCAGACGATCATGGACATCCGCGTGCAGCTCTCGAGCTGTGTGCCGGCGACGAACCTCGAGACCTCCGGCGCGGCGCTTTCAATTGACGACCTGCTGCCCTTCCGCGACCACGAGAAGGTCATCGGCCTGGCCGAGTTCATGAATTTCCCCGGCGTGCTCGCCAGGGACCCGGTCTGCATGGCAAAGCTCGAAGCCTTCCAGGGCGGCCATATCGACGGCCACGCGCCGCTGCTCCGCGGCCTGGCCCTGAACGGCTATCTCGCCGCCGGCATCCGCACGGATCACGAGACGACGACGGCCGAAGAGGCGATCGAGAAGCTGAAGAAAGGCGTGCACATCCTCGTCCGCGAGGGCTCGGTCTCAAAGGACCTCGACGCTTTGCTGCCGGTCATCACCGAGCGCTATTCGCCCTTCCTGGCGCTCTGCACGGATGACCGCAACCCGCTTGACATCGGCGAGCACGGCCACCTCGACTACATGATCCGCCACGCGATCGAGAACGGCGTCGAGGCGCTCGCGATCTACCGCGCCGCCTCCATCTCCGGCGCCCGCGCCTTCGGCCTTTCGGACCGTGGCCTCGTCGCGCCCGGCTGGCGGGCCGACCTCGTCGTCCTCGACAGCCTCGAAGGCTGCCATGCCGAGATGGTCTTCTCCGCCGGGCGGCTGGTGACCGACGCGCTCTTTAAGACGCGAAAGCCCGTCGCCCCGGTCGGCCTCGACAGCGTCAGGGCGAAGCGCGTCACGGCGGCCGATTTCGCCGTTGCCGCGCGCAACGGCGAGACGCCGGTGATCGGCATCCTGCCCGGCAAAATCATCACCGAACACCGCCACGCCACGCTTCCCGTCGCCGAGGGGGAAAGCCGGCCGGACCTCGACCACGACATCCTCAAGGTCGCCGTCGTCGAGCGCCACGGCAAGAACGGCAATGTCGCGGTCGGCTTCGTCCAGGGCTTCGGCCTGAAACGCGGCGCGATCGCCGCGACCGTCGGCCATGACTGCCACAATATCGGCATCGTCGGCGTCTCGGCCGAGGACATGGCCTTCGCCGCCAATCGCCTGAGCGAGCTCAAGGGCGGCTTCGTCGTCGTCGACGACGGCCGCGTGCTCGCCGAGATCGCACTGCCCGTCGCCGGCCTGATGAGCCTCGACGACCATGCGACGGTCCGCCGGACGCTGCAACACCTCCGCGAAGCAGCCCGCTCCCTCGGCGCCACGCTGGAAGAGCCCTTCCCCCAGCTCGCTTTCCTGCCGCTGCCCGTGATCCCCCACCTCAAGATCACCGACCGCGGCCTGGTGGACGTGGACCGTTTCGAACTGATCGGTTAGGACGGTCGCATCTTTACGGAATGCGTGCGCTCTTGCCCGTCCCGGCGGCGCCATATTCGCCCTCATGATCGTCATCCTCGGCTTGTCCCGAGGATCTACTTCTTCCTTGCAACTTCAGGCCGTCACATCCCATACGCTCAAGTTGAGCCGAGAGCACGGCAGATCCTCGCCACAAGGGCGAGGATGACGATGGATGGAGCGGGTGACGCAGGTGGAGTCAGGATGATGGCCGGTTTCCAGGCAGCATGAAATCATCTACCCCAGCCGCGCGCAGAAGACGTCGAGGCCCTCCAGTTCGACGAGCCCCTCGCTGAGCACCGGCGCAAAGCCGGGCACGCGAATCTGCTTTTCGACGGTCAGCGTCTCCGGTACGCGCCAGTCGGCCGGCGTGCGATCGAGGTTGAAGGCGAAGAGCAGGCGCTCGCCACCGCCCTCGCGGATGAAGGCGAGGATGTTCCGGTCGCCGGGCAGGAAGTGCATGTCGCCGTCGCGCAGCACCGCGTGCTCGTGGCGGAATCTCAGGATCGCCCGGTAGTGGTTGAGGATCGACCCGGAAAGCTTCTCCTGCCGGTCGACGGCGTGGGCGCGATGATCTTCCGGAACCGGCAGCCAGGAGCGGTTCGCCGAGGAGAAGCCGGCATTCGCCGCGCCCTCCTCCCAGACCATCGGCGTCCGGCAGCCGTCGCGGCCCTTGTAGGCCGGCCAGAAGCGGATGCCGGACGGGTCGTTCAGGTCCTCGAAGCGCAGCACCGATTCCTGAAGCCCGAGTTCCTCGCCCTGATAGAGGCAGATCGAGCCGCGCAGCGTCGAGATCAGCGCGGCGCAGAGGCGCGCGAGCCGATCCGGGTCCTCCCCCGGCTTCAGCCAGCGGGTCAGATGGCGGATGACGTCATGGTTCGAGAACGACCAGCAGACCCAGCCATCCTCGGCCTGCTCCTGGAAGGCGCGCAGCGCCTCGCGGAAACGCTCCGCCGTCAGCGGCGCCGTCAACAGGTCGAAGGTGTAGCACATGTGCCGCTTGTCGCCGCCGCCGGTATAGGCGGCGACCGTCTTCAGCGAGCGCTTGCCGTCGCTCACCTCGCCGACTGAGGTGCGCGCGCCATAGGAATCGAGCAAAGCCCTGAAGCGCCTGAGGAAGTCGAGGTTCTCGGGCTGCGTCTTGTCGTAGATATGGTCCTGGTATTCGTACGGGTTGAGCTGGTTCGGGCCCATCGCCGCCTCGGTCTCGTCGGGCGCGCCGAGCGGCGGGTTGTCCTTCAGGCTCTCGTTGTGGAAGTAGAAGTTCGCCGTATCGAGCC
>JBQCEN010000018.1:0-4737 GCA_051960215.1 Pararhizobium sp. | reverse complement strand
CGGCGCCGGCCGCGCCACGCTCTCGCCCGTATCCGCCATCGATCCCCTCGCTCTTACCTCACACGCACCGGACGCGACTCGCGGTGCGGATTTTTGCTCTTATTCCCACTTTTACAGCCGCTTGCCCACAGCCGACTTCAGCAATACCCCAGGATTATGCCCAAAAACGGCCTGATTGCCTTGTCTTGGCTCAGCCTTCGCACAACATCGCGATCAGGACACCGCGAAGAAGAAAAGGGCGGCGCATGCCAACGGATATCATGGCCGGATACGGCACCAAGCTCTCCATCGCGGTGGTGGTGGTCGCCGCGGCGCTGTTCGCGCTCTTCCTCGTGGCGCGCGCGATGCGCAATCGCGGCACGTCGGCATTCCTGCGCGGCGGGAGCAACCGTCAGCCGCGGCTTGCCGTGCTCGACGCCGCCGCCGTCGATGCGCACCGCCGGCTGGTCCTCGTGCGCCGCGACGACGTCGAGCATCTCATCCTGATCGGCGGCCCGACGGATATCGTCGTCGAGAGCGGCATCGGCCTCGCCAAGGCCGGAGCGGCCGAAACGCCGCGGGTCGAACTCGGGGCCGTCGCGCCGGAACCGCCGCTGCGCAACGCCGAACCGCACCGGCCAGCCGCCAAGCCCGCGCGCGAGGCTGTCGCCGCGGAGAGCGCTGCTGCGGCCGTCGCGCCGGCACGCGCCGCCGCGCTGTCGGACCCTGCAGTTCCGCCGAGACCGGCGCCGGCCGAGAGCGCGGCCGCCCGGCGGCCGCCGGCGCAAGAACTTCGCGCGCCTGTCGCCCCGCCGGACCTGCGCGCCGCCCCGACAGCAGCACCTGCCCCACTCGAGCCGGTTCGTACCGAGACCGTGGTCGCGCCCTTTTCCACCGCAGGGCCGGAGGAGCGTACACGCCGCGATGCGGAAGACGTTCTCGACGGCGCTCGCGGCCGCGTCTTCGGCCCCTCCGAAATGCCGCGACGGCTCGAAAGCGGAGGCTTCGCGGAAGGACCGACGGCCTGTTTCGACGAATTCCTGGATGCGCAGGTCACCGGCGATCTTTCAGCCGTGACGCCGGACACGGCCCGCGACGAACCCCTCGCGAAGCCGGCGGCCGATCCGGATCACCGCGTGGAATCCCCCGGCGATCCGGTGCTGGACGATGAAATGGCCCGCCTGCTCGGCGATCTCTCCGCCCGGCGTTAGAGCGTTTCGAGGAAAAGTGGAAACCGGTTTTCCGTCCGGAAACGCGACAGAACAAAGACATAGATCGTTTCCGCGATTCAGCGAAACGCGGAACGATCTATGCGCAAGGGAGCTTCGTCGGCCGGCCGCGCAACACAACGGGAAAGGCCGGAAGCGAGTGCCTCCGGCCTTTCGCTATCCAGGGCGACCGCGGCGTTGCGGGCCGGACCGCCTATTCGTCGCGATAGACCTTCTCGCGGCGCTCGTGGCGCTCCTGCGCCTCGAGCGAAAGCGTTGCAATCGGCCGGGCGTCGAGGCGTTTCAGGCTGATCGGCTCGCCCGTCTCCTCGCAATAGCCGTAGGTTCCGTCGTCGATGCGCTGCAGCGCGGCGTCGATCTTGGCGATCAGCTTGCGCTGGCGGTCACGGGCGCGCAGTTCGATCGCCCGATCGGTCTCCGACGACGCACGGTCGGCGACGTCGGGGTGGTTGGCGCTTTCCTCCGCGAGATGACCAAGCGTTTCGCGCGCCTCGCGAAGGATGTCTTCCTTCCAGGAATTCAGCTTCGCCCGGAAGTAGGCGCGCTGATTGCCGTTCATAAACTCCTCGTCCTCGGACGGGACATAGGAGGAAAGATCGATGTTCTCACCCAATGTGATTCTCCCGAACAACGCGAACTTTTTTGGCCGCTGTATAATCGCAGCGAACGGCCCTTACAAGCTTCAAGTTGCTGGGGGGCTGCCTTCGAAAAGACGAGATTGGCCGGGTATCCACCTAAATTCGTTCAACAAATTGTCACATTGCCGACATCTCCGGCGCGGCCGCTCCCCCATCGGCCATCGGTTCCGTCCGACGGCCTACAACCACCGGCTTTTTGCGCCCCGCCCCCGCCGGAATGGGGACCTCCCGCTCCATCCGCCTATTGGCCAAGTGCCGGAGAGGAGCGCTCCCCATACGCATGAGCCATGCTGGATGTGCTGGTCGAACAGTCGCGTGTCTATCTTCTTCGGCATGCCCATTCGGCCTGGGCGATGCCCGGCGAACGCGACTTCGACCGGGGGCTCGACCGGCGCGGCAGCGACGAGGCGGACCGCATCTCGCTGACGATGACCGTCAACGGCTTCTGCCCCGAGCTCATCCTCTGCTCGAGCGCCAGACGTTGCGTGGAGACCTGCGCCGCGATCGAAAAGCGCATGAAGATGCGCCACGACGTCGTCTACACCGACAGGCTCTACGCCAACAGCCACGACGCCTATGTCGACATGATCGCCGAGCGCAGCGGCACCGGTTCGCTCCTCCTCATCGGCCATAACCCGATGGTCGAGGACACGGCGCGCTCCCTCGTGTGCAAGCGGCTGAGGGCTTTCGAGGATCCGCTCGGCCAAGGCTTCCCGACCTGCGGCCTCGCCGTCATCGACATCGACGGCCCGATGTCGCGCGCCCGCGACGGAGCCGGCGTGCTCGTCGGCTTCCTCTCGCCGCGCGACGCCTGAGCGCGCCTTACATTGACGGCCGCCCGCGCCTATATCGGCGTGACCATCGACGAGGAACGGGTTCCCATTGCCGTCATCGCTGACCAGCCTTACCGACGAGGCCCGCATCGCCTTCGACAACCTTGCCGACCGCACCGCGGGGCTTGTCGAGCCGACGCTGAGGCTCGGCGTCACCGGCCTCTCGCGCGCCGGCAAGACGGTCTTCATCACGGCGCTCGTCCATAACCTCGTCCACGGCGGCCGGCTGCCGATGTTCCGGGCGCAGCAGTCCGGCCGCATCGCCCACGCCGAGCTGCAGCCGCAGCCGGACGACGCCGTGCCCCGCTTCCAGTACGAGGAGCACGTCAAGGCGCTCATCGAGGACCGCGTCTGGCCGGATTCGACGCGGGCGATCTCCGAAATTCGGCTGATGGTCGAATACGAGTCCGCAAGCGGTTGGAATCGCATGTTCTCCGGCGGCAGGCTGGCGATCGATATCGTCGACTATCCCGGCGAGTGGCTGCTCGACCTGCCGCTGCTGCGGCAGGACTTCCGCGCCTTCTCGAAGGCCGCCGCCGACCTCGCGCGCTCGCCCGCCCGCGCCGATCTCGCCGCCGCCTGGCTGGACCGCGCCGCCGGCGCGGGCGTTACGGCGAAGGCGACGGAAGCCGACGCACGGGCGCTTGCCGAAAGCTTCGCCGCGTACCTCAGGGCCTGCAAGAGCGACGCACGGGCGCTCTCCATGCTGCCGCCCGGCCGCTTTCTCATGCCGGGCGACCTCGAAGGCTCGCCGGCGCTGACCTTCTCGCCGCTGCCGGACCTGCCCGCGGGCAATGCGCCGCGCGGCTCGCTCTGGGCGATGATGGAGCGGCGGTTCGAGAGCTACAAGGCGGTCGTGGTAAAGCCGTTCTTCCGCAACCACTTCGCGCGGCTCGACCGCCAGATCGTATTGATCGACGCCCTGCAGGCGATGAACGCCGGACATGCCGCCGTCGTCGACCTCGAGCGCGCCCTCGGCGACATCCTCTCCTGCTTCCGGCCGGGCCGGACGAACATCCTGACGGCGCTCTTCACGCGCCGCATCGACCGCGTTCTGGTTGCCGCGACCAAGGCCGACCATCTGCATCACGAGAGCCACGACCGTCTCGAGCGCATCGTCGGCCGCCTGGTCGACCGCGCCGCGCGCGACATCGATCTCGCCGGCGCCAAGCTCGACGTCATGGCGCTGGCCGCCGTCCGCGCCACGCGCGAGGCCAGTGTCGAGGAGAACGGCAGGCCCCTGCCGGTCATCGTCGGCACGCCGATCGCCGGCGAGACGATTGCCGGCGAGACCTTCGACGGCAAGACGAAAACCGGCATATTCCCCGGTGACTTGCCGGCGGATCCGGATTCCCTGTTCGAAGCGGCCGCAGCCGCCGATGCGCAGGCCTCGCTGGTGCCCGACATCAACTTCGTCCGCTTCCGGCCTCCGGAAATCGAGCGCACGGCGGAAGGCGTGACGCTTTCCCTGCCCCACATCCGCCTCGACCGGGCGCTGGAGTTCCTCCTCGGAGACTGGCTGGCATGACCGAGAGACGGCCCGACGAGATGCGCCGCAAGCCCGCCGCGTTCCGGCTCGACGAGCCGAAGCCGGCCGAAGCCGTGGCAGCGCCGGCCGACGGCCTGCGACCGACCGGCCGGCCGCCGATGGTCGTGCCGGCGAGCGTGACGATCGTGCCCGATGCGGAGGATCCCTTCATCGGCGGCGCCGACGCTGCGGAGGAGGTCGATGCGCTGACGCCGCCGCCCGCCAGCGCCCCCCGCCGTCGGTTCTCCTTCGGTCGCATCGCCGGCGTGGCCTTCGGCGCCGTCGCCTCGATCGCCGTCGGCTTCTGGATCGACCGCCTGATCGAGACGCTCTTCACCGAGGCGCCCTGGCTCGCCTGGGCGACGCTTACGCTCGTCGTGATCGGCGCGCTTGCCCTCCTCGTCGCGATCGGCCGCGAGGTCGTGGCGATCTATCGGCTCGCGGCCGTCCAGACCCTCAAGCGCTCCGTCGAGGAGGCCGCGCGCGAGCGCGCGCCGCGCAAGGCCCATGCGGCGGCGGCCGGCGTCGCC
>JBQCEN010000017.1:0-8562 GCA_051960215.1 Pararhizobium sp. | reverse complement strand
GAATACGCCGAGGGCTAAGCTGTATTCCCGATGAGCCGGTCCTTCATCGGCATCGCCGCGATGGCCGTTCGCGTGATCGATCGTTCCGACAAGGCCGTTGGCCATCGCATGACAGATGATGGTGGCGATGCGACCTCCGTTTCGAACGGTGGCGTGAGCGCGAATGTCACCTCCGAAGGAGTGCGTCATCTTGACAATGCGCCTCGCCTCCCCTCGCGGTAGATATGCTCGGGCCAGTTCCTCGACGTCCACCCAGGGAAAGTCGGGCTCGCTATGCGGCGGCTTGAAGACTGACACGGACTTTCCGTTCACAGTGATTTCTCCAAGCTTCGTCATGCCGACCTCCCGAACTTCTCGGCCCACACCTCGTCGAGGATAGCCTTCGGAAATTGGTTGACGGCGCCGAACCTCGGATCGGGGATCTTTGTGACCTTGATGCCGAGATCATTGCAGCGCCTTGTCGCCCGGCGGCCCAGGTCCGCGGCATCCTTTAGATCGATCGAGGTCTGCTTTGCCCAGCGGGCGTAGCCGACGCAGGTGAAAGGGTCGGTGGCGGTTTCGATCTGATCCAGCCGGCGCTCCGTCGTGGCGATCCGCTTGGCCTGCTCGACCTGCTCGGTCTCAACTGCCCTCTGCCTGCGCTCCACCTCGACCATCATCTTGGCTTGCTCGAGAAGGAGTTCCGCCGGCGTCATCGAGTTGGCGGCCTCGACCGCGAAATACCGGTCGATCATTTCGCCCTGCACGGCCCATGCCCGGTCGTCGTTCATCGGCTTGGTGAGCTTGAGGTAGCCTCGACGGGTCAGGAGCGTGTCTTCGCCACCACCGCGGGAAGGAAATGCCCCAGGGAAAGCCCGACGCATTTCGTCGAGGTTTCCGACGATGAAGTCTTCGGCCTGTACGAAGCGATGTCGGTTTTCGCGGAAGTTGCGACCAGCGGTTCCGTTCGGGCGCTGGTGGACTTCATCGACCATCGCCAAGCTCACGACGGGCTCGTCCTTGTAGGTGATCCGCCGGACGTCCGTTCCTGCTATGGAAACGGCGTTCCCGCTCTGTGCCGCTGGAAGTCCAGACGGCGGGATGCTACAAATCTGTTCCGACATCAGCTTTCTCCTGATTGCTGTTGTTCCCAGCAGCGGCGGGAGCCAGGACGCCAATCTCGTCTCCCGTTGCTGCCATTCTCTCCATCCGATCCCTGATGCACCGGACGATTTCGCTGTTCTGCGAGCTGCTGTTTCGAGCAGCCTGCGCCGCGACGAACGCTTTCGCGTCCGGCGGCAGTCGAAGTGTGACTTGCGTTGGCATTTGCTCCTCTTTAACCATAATGGCATCAAGATAGTGTCGCCATCTTGATGATGTCAAGATGGTGTAGTAGTGGTGTCACAAATTTTCCATAGGCGGGAACGATGGCCGACAGTGCGGACGAGGTCAGACTTACCTTGCGGCTTCCAGCGCGGGTGCGCGACCACTTGCTGCAAAAGGGCAAAGAGAGCGGACGTTCACTCAACGCTGAGATAGTGAACCGTCTCGAACGCTCCGTCGATTTCGAGGACGAGTACGGTTCTCTCGAGCAAGTCATGACCGAAGTCTGGAAGGACATTGACGAGCTAAAAACGCAGGTCAATGAGCACGACCGGCACATCTTTCCCCAGCGGCACGATTGGGATTGACCTACAACTCGACCTAAGCCTGATGCCCTGACGCCATCCCCAAGGTCCCGATTGTGCTCGCGGACGCAATGAGCGATCTTCATCGCCGGCATCGACATAGCTGCCCCCACACGAATCTCCGTGGGGCCTGTTGCCCTTCCGGTAGCGCCCAGGGCTTGCGACCCGTGACAACGGTGCTGCGGGTTCCTGGTCGGTTGGCGGCATGGCGGCTCCATCGGCTGCATCAGTACATTTAGTACGATACCTGATTCGGCGCGGTCAAGTACGAATCGTACGAAAATTCGCAACTGCCGCCGCGACTGCTTCCCCGGAGAAATGATTCGACTCCCGCTCCGATCTGCGCCTTAATAAGAACAGAACAAGAACATACGGAGGCAACGATGATCACCTACTATGTCGTGCAGGCGTTCAGTGCGGGGAAAAGGGGTGCGCTCGTCGCTGACGCGCCGATGCAGGCGACGAGCGCCGACCACGCAAAGCGCATGGCGGAACGGCTATCGCGAACGAAGGTGGGGGTGGTCGCGTTCAGCCGAACCGGCGATCCGGCCGCTGGCGAATATGAGGACGCGAAGATCCTCGCGCACTACGGGCGCTTGCCGGCGGAGGCTGAGGAGATGGTGGCAGCCTAGGCTGGCAATATCTAAGGCGTTGACAAACACTCAGAGGTAGATAGTTTCGTTGGAGTGTGAGACGCGGTAATTAGCCAAGGCCGTCCTCCCCTCAAGGGTGTAGAGCTACCGAGAGAGATTGGCACTCGGGCACACGCAACCCCGCTACGGCGGGGTTTAGCGTATCTGGGCCATCCTTTTAACCCGGCGCCGAGTTTCCTTTGCTCCGCAGGGATGAAAGGTGGAGAGCCAGATTTCATTGATCTCCGGCACGCCCTTAAGGACTAAACGGAAACTCCGCTCGTGGCAGTCTCCAAAGATCTGCACGCAATGCATGACCCGGCTGTCAAGAAAGGCCGCCCCGGAGGATGCGAGACCGGGCAAATCCTCAAAGAACATAGGCCCGACCCCGTGCTTAAATCTGATTTTCTGGACGTACTCGGGCTGCACGAAAACGTTTGTCGTTGATACGCCGAGCCGAACCGAGATGACGGGGCTCAGGCGCAAGATGCGCACTGGCTGACTATAATAGCCGTTAGCCAGTAGATGCCACTCTTCCCCCGACAGCACCAGAGCTTACCGCGCGTGGTACTTGCCGACGACCCGATGGCACACCTGCCATTCCTTCCGGAACTCCCTGAACTCCCGGTAAGGGTTGTACTGCTCGAGCGTCCATTCCCTGTCATTGAAGCCGATGAGGCGCTTGACGATAGCCTCAGCCTCGTTGTCAGGCGGAACGTGATAGAGGATCACGTCGGTATCGCGCGCCGGCGGCTTATGCGGGTGAACCAGAGCCATGTCCCCTGGGCGATAGGCGGGGACCATGGAGTCGCCGACGATCAGTAGTCCGTATCCGCCCTTGACGTTCTCAAGCTCCATTGGCCGCTTCACGCGATCGACCTCATCGAATGACACGATGATGTGCCCTTCACCGCCCATTGCGGCCGGGTAGACCGGCATCGTCTGATTGCTGACCAGCTCACTGCCGGGGATGATGTCGGGGGTAAAGCTGTCGCGTAGCGCGGCGTCGTCGCCATAAAGGATCCAGCCGGGGCTCACTCCGAACAGGCGGCCGTACTTCTCGGCGGCATCGCGTGAAATGGCTCGATTGCCGTTCTCATGGCTGATGAGCGTGTTCCTGTTTAGCTCCCGCGGAAAAGCGCGTGCCGCATCCGAGGGGCTTCCGAAGCCTGCCCCCGCACGCGCCTTCTGAAGTCGGTGTTTCGGTTCCATTCGTACATCCTGCCTTAATCTTTTCGTTCGTGGTGTACGATTTTGCGCTTGAACCGCAATAGTACAATGCGTACGCTGTGGCATGCTTAACGCGCCGAAAACCATCATCGAGCTCATTAACCTTTGGCCGACCGTTCGGGCATTCGCCGCGGACATCGAATGCGGCGTCGAGGCCGCGTTTCAAATGAAGAAGCGGAATCGCATTGCTCCGCATCATTGGGCGCGGGTCATTTCCGCTGCTGAGGATCGAGGCATACCTGGCATCAACCACGGCTGGCTGATGGCTCGCTATCAGCGAGACACGAGGAGGTCGGCAGCATGACCGCCTTCATCCCAACCTGCACCCAGGATGGCCATTGGCTCGTCCGTGATCCGCTAACCGGCATGGTCGCTTCCGGCCGGTCGTTGCCCGAGGCCACCGCCGAACTGCGCCGGCTGCTGTCGGCGAAGGAGGCGGCATGACGATAGCCTCGTCTCCTGCCGCCGTCCTTGCATTCCGGGTATCAGGTTGCCACGCCGCTGCCGCGAGGGTTCGTGCTCTTCATCCATGCACCTATGGAGCCAGTGTCTTCAAGAATGCCGACGCGCCTCGCAAAGCCGACGAAGCCGTTGCGGGCAACGCTTATCGGCCTACGGCCATCGAGGGCTCCCCGGCAGGCGCGCGCGACAGTTTCATAGATCAGATCGCGGCCATCATCGGGCCATTCTTCGAGAACGTCGATTGCGTCTTCAAGGCTGGCAATCTCCCGGATCAGATACTCTCCGTCCTTGATGAAAACAGGTGGGTCGAACAGACGATCGCTCATCGTTTCCTCCAGATGTTTCAACGATTTGATTGCGCCAGAGGCGCTGCTGCGCTGCGTACAGGAAGCGCGGGCGTGGGAAAATATTGGTGTGACCGAAGCGTCTTTCAACAGCGTCATTTGGGCGAGCGCAGCGCGGCCACGTGATCCGTTATGAGGAAGAGAAGCCCATGAAGACGAAGCCGGCCACGGCACCGAAAGCAATGCGCACGGAGCGCGTCTATCTCGACGAGATCGAAGTCACCATGCGCATGCGTCAACTGTCCGACGAGCGGGTGGACGCTCTGAAATCGTCCATCAGCGCAATCGGGCTTCGCACACCGATCACCGTTCTTTCGAAAGCAGATGGCGCCGATACTCGCATGATCCTCGTCGCCGGCAATCATAGGCTGGCCGCGCTTCGGCAGCTTGGAGAGGATTCGGTCGTCTGCTTCATGATCGACGAGGACGAGATCGACGCGCAGCTTTGGGAAATCGACGAGAACCTGGCCCGCTCAGAGCTTTCGCCCTCCGAACGCGCATCGCACGTCGCTCGCCGGAAAGAGATTTACGAAACCCGCTACGGTCCAGCGAAAGCCATAGGCGGTCGAGCGTCAGCAACGGCCCAAGGGAAGCAGGTAACAAACGCCAACTTGGCGGATGCTTCATTCACCGCCGACACGGCGAAGGCCACCGGCCAGTCCGAACGCGCCGTCCAGAGAGACGCCGAGCGCGGCACCAAGATCGTCCCCGAAGCCATGGAGATGATCCGCGGCACCAAGCTCGACACCGGCACCTATCTCGACAAGCTCAAGCGCCTTCCCCCGAATGAGCAGGTGCAAGCGGCCACGCGCGACCTCGGCGACACGAAGCGGATCGAAAAGGAACGGGCCGACCGCAAAGCCCGGCAGGAAGAGAACGAGCGCCAGCGCCAGGAGAACGCCGACAAGCTCCCCGATCACGTCAGAGCCTCGGAAGCGGCCAAGGCCGCCGCGCGACAGGCCAAGAAGGACCTGACAGTTGCCGACGGCCTGACGGAAGCCGACCGGATTGCCGAACTCGAAGAAGCGGTTCGCGCGCTTGAAGCCGAGAACGCTGAACTCAAGTCCCGCATCGCCGAAGACGAGGAACTCGACCGGATGCGCGGGGCGTGGCGCGCTGGCGGCTGGGACAAGATCATCGAGAAGCTCAACGCCGACCATGCCGAAGTCGTGCGCGTCCAGGACCGTCGCATCGAGACCGAGAGCGGCGACAAGGTCAGATGGATGAACAGCGCCAAATTCTGGAAGAAGGAGGCGATCAGGCTCGGCCACGGTGAAGACGACATCATCCGCGTCGCGAGCGCGGAGGCTGCCGATGGCTGAGGCGGCTAAAATTCTCGAACGCATCAGAGCCCATGGCGCCAATCTCGTGCTCGACGACGGCGACATCCGGGTCATCAACAAGGCCAAGCTGCCGGACGGCGCCTACGATTACGTAAAGCGCCACGCCAAGGAGATGGTCGCCTTCCTTGAGCGCGAAGGCGATATCGAAGAACGCGCCGCGATCATGGAACATGATGGTGGGCTATCGCGGACGGCGGCCGACAAGTTCGCCCGCATCCTCTTTTCCACGCCGCCTGAAGATGTCGATCCGGCGGACTGGACGTGGTTCGTCGGCAAGGCGGTAAAGGTACTTGAAGCGAGCGGCGTCATTATGGAGGCCGCTTGATGTTCGACCTCTCCGTCAGAGAACCCGAAACGCTTGAGCTTCGCGTCCATCAGATCGAGGCGGAGGAAAAGATGCGCGAGCAGATGCGCGCCGGCCTCCGCAAAATCATCCTGGTCGCGCCGACAGCCTTCGGAAAGACCGAAACGGCGATCGACCTGATCCTGCGCAGCCAGGGCAAGGGCGCGCGGACATGGTTCATCGTCGACCGAAAGACGCTGATCGACCAGACGAGCGCGCGCTTTTCGAAGTACGGCATCGACCACGGCATCATCCAGGCCGACCACCCGCTCACGGACATGTCGAAGCCGGTGCAGATCGCTAGTGCTCAAACCATTGCGCGGCGATCATTCAACGAGCTGCCGGACCTCATCATCGTCGATGAAGCTCATTGTCAGCACCGGGCAGTTCTCGAACTGATCGAGCAGGCGAACAATGCCCGGGTGGTCGGGCTGACGGCGACACCCTTTACTGCCGGCATGGCGGAGCATTGGGACGGCCTGGTCAACGGCGCCACGGTGAACTTCCTCCTCAAGCAGGGTTGGCTCACGCCGCTGA
Source organism: Pararhizobium sp. (assembly GCA_051960215.1). Taxonomy (GTDB): domain Bacteria; phylum Pseudomonadota; class Alphaproteobacteria; order Rhizobiales; family Rhizobiaceae; genus Pararhizobium_B. Next base: position 2,004 of record JBQCEN010000017.1, on the reverse strand, counting down.
AGGTCAAGGCGTGCGTCACGCCCGACATGAAGGGGGCGAAGAAGAAGTTCAACGGCGAATACGAGGAAGAGGAATCCGGCCAGCGCGGCATCACCATCATCGGCGATGTCGTGAAGACCTGGGTCGACCAGACGCAGAAGTTCTTCGGCGGACCGGTCAAGACAATCGTGTTCTCGCCCTCGGTGAAGCACGGCGAGGAGCTATGCCGGCAGTTCGCCGATTCGGGCTTCAACTTCCAGCAGATCAGCTATCTGGACGCGAGCGACAAGGAACGGCGCGACAAGATCGACGAGTTCAGCAAGCCGAACAGCGCGATCGACGGGCTGGTCTCCTGCGCGGTGCTGACGAAGGGCTTCGACGTGCCGGACGTGCTCTGCGGCATTTCCTGCCGGCCCTACGCCAAGTCGTTCTCCTCGCATATCCAGGAACTCGGCCGCGTCATGCGCATCGCGCCCGGCAAGGACTTTGGCCTCTGGCTCGACCATTCCGGAAACTGCATCTCCTTCGCCGACGATACCGCATGGCTCTACGAGTATGGCGTCGACAGCCTGTCGGATGCGCAGAAGCGTGACAGCGAGGCGCGGGAGCCGGCGGAGAAGGTCAAGCAGAAATACTTCTGCGGCGACTGCGGCCTTCAGATGGAGGCGGCGTCGGACGTCTGCCCGTCCTGCGGCTGGGAGCGACCGAAGCGCGGGACCATCCAGATCGTCCAAGGCGAGCTGATCGACCTCGAGGTCAGCACGAAGGCCTTCCGGCCACGTTCAGGCCTACGAGCCGAATGCCTAAAGGACCCGCGTCGCATCTGGAACGCGGCCTTGGCCTTTACCCTCTCCAGATCAACCAAGGGCGAGGATCATGCGCGGCGATGGGCCTACGGGATCTGGAGCGACATCTACCCCGGCAACAAGCTGCCTTACGGGCTCTTCGACGCGCCGTGCAGGCATAACGATGTCGCCTCGGATGAGTGGGGCCTGATCGATCGGGAATTCAAGCAGTTTTGCAAGAAGGGCTCGCGGCGGAGGAAAGCCGCATGACCCTCGATCAGGCCATTGAACAAGCCTGCCGCGACGTCGGCATCCACCCGCCGAAGAAGACGGTGTTCGGCAAGTGGCTCAACACTGACACCTGGGCCGGCAAGAAAGGCAAGGGCGACGGGCGGGTGATCGTCCAGGAGCATTTCGTCACGGCATGGAACTGGCAGACGGGAGAGAAGTCGACCGTCGGCCTGCGGGACGGCCTGTCAGCAAGAGAACAGCGAGCCGTGGCGCAGAGTGTCGCCCGGTCGAAGGCGAAGTCCGAGAAGGACGCGGCGCGCGCCGCCGGCATGGCCGAGGCCCTGATCTCCGCAGCCACATTGTCGACGCACTCGTACCTCGCCGCCAAGGGCTTCCGCGACGAGCAGGCCATGACAGTGCCGGCCAAGACCGTCCGCGACGTGGTTGGCGATTACATCGTCCCATCCGGAGCCCGGCAGGCAGTGATGATTCCTGCGCGCCGTGCCGGGAAGGTGACCAGCGCACAGCTCATCTGGGAAGACGGGACGAAGAAGTTTCTGTTCGGCGGCGAGATCGGCGGGACATGCCACCGGATCGCCTCCGGGGCCTACACCTGGCTCTGTGAGGGGTATGCGACAGGCCTCTCGCTCCGGGTAGCCCTGAAGGGGCTCCGGATGCAGTCGACGATCCTGTGCTGCTTTTCCGCCTCGAATATCGTCGCCGTAGCGAAACAGGTTCGGGGACGAGCCTTCGTGGCCGCCGACAACGACAGGCCGCCAAAGCACAACCCTCACCAGTTCGAGGGGCTCGGTGCCGGCGAATACTACGCCCGGCAGACCGATCTTCCCTACGGCCTGCCGCCCGACGTCGGAACCGATTTCAACGACATGCACCAGCGGCACGGCATCTTCGCCGTGCAACGGGTCCTCACATCAACCATGTCCGGAAGGCGCGCGGCATGAAGAGCGAACTCGATAAATCGAAGGCGTCGTTCAAGCTCGACCTATTC
>JBQCEN010000016.1:0-17241 GCA_051960215.1 Pararhizobium sp. | reverse complement strand
TGGGCATCATCATCGTCGCCCACAACTACGCCCAGGTCTTCGACGTCTGCGACCGCATCAACCTGGTGCAGGGCGGCCGCATCGTCTTCGACAAGCACACCGCCGACACCTCGGTGCAGGAACTGACCGACCTCGTCGTCAACGAATACCGCATGGCGCGCCAGAGCGTCCGCAACGCCGGGTAAGGGGCGTCGTGCCGCACCGGAGCCTGCGGCGTATCGGCGGCCGGCGGCCGATCTTTCCCGCAGGCATCGCCTCGGCGAAATGCGGCTGGTTCGGCTTGACTTTTCGGCGCCGGGCCCGTAACCGGCGCAGGTTCCCCGCAGCGTCCGTTCGCGCGCGTGTTTTTCCGGTGCGCGGTCTCCGCCGCACCGGACCGGCGATCGGATGGCGGGATCGACCGGGGCCAGAGGCCCCGCATCCGCAACCGACTGACAAAAAGACGGCTCTTTCCGGCGCTGGCCGGAGCGGAAGCCGGACCGAACAGCGAAAGGCAAGAAATGTTCGCAGTCATCAAGACCGGCGGGAAGCAGTATCGCGTCGCGGCAAACGACGTGCTCACCGTCGAGAAGCTCGCTGGCGAAGCCGGCGACACCATCGAATTCGCAGAAGTGCTGATGGTTGGCGAGGGCGCCGATGCGACGATCGGCGCACCCCTCGTCGAGGGCGCGCTGGTGACGGCCGAGGTGGTCGAACACGGCCGCGCGCGCAAGGTCATCGCCTTCAAGAAGCGCCGCCGGCAGAACTCCAAGCGCTCGCGCGGCCATCGCCAGCACCAGACCGTCGTGCGGATCGCCGAGATCCTGACGGGCGGCGCGAAGCCGTCGAAGAAGGCGGCCGCGAAGAAGGACCAGCCGGCGAAGGCGGGCAAGGCGGAAGCCGCCGCCCCAGCGGAGACGAAGGGCGAGGGCACTGCCCAGCCGCTCTTCAAGGCGCCGAAGGGCAAGGGCGACGACCTGACCGTCATCAAGGGCATCGGCCCGGTCACGGCGAAGGACCTGAACGATCAGGGGATCACGACCTTCGCGCAGATCGCCGGCCTCAGCGACGAGGACGTCGCGAAGATCGACGCCAACATGCCGTTCAGCACCGCGCAGATCACCGAATGGCGCGCGCAGGCGAAGGATCTCGCCAAGTAAGGGCGACAGCCCGAACGGCGACAAGAGGATTTAAGGAGCTCAACCCATGGCACACAAGAAGGCTGGCGGTTCGTCGCGCAACGGTCGCGATTCCGAGTCCAAGCGGCTTGGCGTGAAGAAGTTCGGCGGCGAAGCCGTCATCCCGGGCAACATCATCGTGCGCCAGCGCGGCACGAAGTGGCATCCGGGCGCCAATGTCGGCCTCGGCAAGGACCATACGATTTTCGCAACGGCAGCAGGCAACGTGGCTTTCCGAACGAAGGCCAACGGTCGCACGTACGTGTCCGTGATGCCGAAAGCGGAAGCAGCGGAATAGCCGGTAGCGCTCAAAAACAGCCGGCGTCTCATCGACCCGGCTGAAGCGTTCAGGCCAGACGTCCGAAAGGGGGAGATGGGACACCATCTCTCCCTTTTCTTTCGGACCGGAGGACTGAACGATGCAACTGGACCTGACCCCGGAATCCACCCCGAGAGCTCCCCGGGACGCCTTGAGTCCCGACTGCCCGATCCTGTTGACCGACCGGCTGGTGCTGCGCGCGCCGCACGCCGAGGACGTCGACGCCCTTGCCCATCTCGCCAATAACATCCGTGTCGCGGCGATGGTGTCGCGCATGCCGCATCCCTATACGCGCGGCGACGCGGAGAACTTCGTCGCGCGGGCGAAGGACGGCGTGATGGGCAAATGCGTCTACGCGATCACGATCGCCGACACGGGCGCCTTCGTCGGCTGCTGCGGGCTGGAACCGCAGGCCGATCCGGCGACGCTCGAGCTCGGCTACTGGATCGGCGAGCGCCACTGGAACCGGGACCTTGCCACCGAGGCGGCGCATGCGGTCATCGACATGGCCTTCCGCACCCGCGACGTCGAGCAGATCGATGCGCGCTGCCGTGTGACGAACCCGGCGTCGCGGCGCGTCATCCAGAAATGCGGCTTCCAGTACCAGGGCAACGGCATGATGTCGTCGCTGGCGCTCGGCGGCTCCGTGCCGGTCGAATGGTATCGGCTCGATCGCAAGACCTGGCTTTCGCTCAGGACCTGGGGGGCGGAACGATGATCGACGTCCTGACCCCGCCGCCGCCCTGCCCGCCGGGCGAATGCCCGCTGCCGGTGCTGACGACGCCGCGCCTCGTCCTGCGGGCGCCGGTCACGGAGGATGCGCCGGCGCTTGCCGCCGGGCTTTCCGACTACGCGGTCGCGAGCATGCTTGCCCGCGTGCCGGCGCCCTATCTGCTCGAGGACGCCGTCGACTGGCTCGCCTCGATGGCCGGAGGCCGCAATGCCGACGGCTTCGCCTTCGCGGTGACGCTCGAGGAGAGCGCCGTCGGCGTCGTCGGCTTCGACCGGCGCGGCGAAGACCTCCATGTCGGCTACTGGCTGACGCGCAGCCACTGGCGCAAGGGGATCATGAGCGAGGCCGTCAGCGCTGCCCTGTCCTGGCATTTCGGGGAAGAGCCGGAGGCCGTGCTGACCTCCGGCGTCTTTACCGACAACCGGGCGTCGCTCGCGCTGCAGAACCGGCTGGGCTTCGCGATCACCGGGCTCGGCGAGGTCTTCTCGCAGGCGCGCAACCGCAGCCAGTCGCACATCGAGACGATGGTGGATGCCGCGCGCTTCGTGCCCGTGGGCCCGCCGCCGCACGTCGCCTTCGGCGGCTGATCGCCGGTAATCCGCCGGCCGGGAACGGCCGTATGAGGGGCATGAAGGAGATCGTCATGCCCCTCATTGATATGCCGAAACGACCCACGGGCTTGCTGCGTCGCGTTTCCCAGCGGAAAACCGGCTTCGACTTTCCCTGGAAGCACGTGGGCGCCGCAGCGGCCGTCGCCCTCGTCGTCGGGGCCGGGACGGCGTCGGCGCGCGCGAAGGACCTCGTGCTCGAAGACTATTTCGCCGGCCACACCTATGCCTACGGCACGTTCTCGGCGATCAACGGCGTCACGCGCCGTTTTTCGGTCGAGACGACGGGGCGCATGCGGCCCGGGCACCGTTTCGACCTCACCGAGGACATCCGCTACGAGGACGGGCAGCATGAGGTGAAGACCTGGCGGTTCGTCAGGACGGGTCCCGCGACCTATACCGGCACCCGCGAGGACGTCATCGGCACGACGACGGTCCGCCTCGACGGCAACAAGGCCCGTTTCTCCTATCTCGTCGACCTCGACCCGGGTCCGGGCCGAAAGGCCTACCGCTTCCACGACACGCTGGTGCTCGAGGACGACGGCAGCCTTCGCAATTCGTCATGGGTCTCGAAGCTGATCTTCCCGGTCGCCTGGGTGCACGTCAACTTCGCCCGGTCGAAGGCGGCCGCGGCTGCGATCAAGCCACGATAGAGCCCGTTGGTCGGGATGGACGATTGCCTTTGACGTGATGGCCTTCGGGCGGTATCCGTCAGCGCTTGACGGCGGCTGCCGATGCGCCGCCGCAGGACTCCGCGGGCATTGAGGCGATGAAGTTTCTCGACCAGGCACGGGTTTTCATTCGATCGGGCGACGGCGGCGCGGGGTCGGTGTCGTTCCGCCACGAGAAGTTCATCGAATTCGGCGGCCCGGACGGCGGTGACGGCGGGCGCGGCGGCGATGTCTGGATCGAGGCGGCGGAAGGCCTCAACACGCTGATCGACTATCGCTACCAGCAGCACTACAAGGCGAAGACCGGCATGCACGGCATGGGCCGCAACCGCACGGGCGCCGGCGGCGACGACATCACGCTCAAGGTGCCCGTCGGAACGCAGGTCTTCGAGGAAGACGACGAGACGCTGATCTGCGACCTGACGGAGGAGGGCCAGCGCTTCCGGCTCGCCAAGGGCGGCAACGGCGGCTTCGGCAACGCCCATTTCAAGACCTCGACGAACCAGGCGCCGCGCCGCGCCAATCCGGGGCTGCCGGGCGAGGAGAAGACGATCTGGCTCCGGCTGAAACTGATCGCAGATGCCGGACTCGTCGGCCTGCCGAATGCCGGCAAGTCGACGCTGCTCGCCGCGGTGACGCGGGCGCGTCCGAAGATCGCCGACTATCCCTTCACGACGCTCCATCCCAATCTCGGAGTCGCAACGGTCGACGGCCGCGAGTTCGTCATCGCCGACATCCCCGGCCTGATCGAGGGCGCGCATGAGGGCGTGGGCATCGGCGACCGCTTCCTCGGCCATGTCGAGCGCACGCGCGTCCTCCTCCACCTCGTCTCGGCGCAGGAGGAGGATGCGGCCAAAGCCTACCGGACGGTCCGCCACGAGCTCGAAGCCTATGGCGAGGGCCTGGCGGAGAAGCCGGAGGTCGTGGCGCTGTCGCAGATCGACATCCTCGATGCAGCCCTGCGGGAGGAGAAGGCCGCGGCGCTCGAAGCGGCGTGCGGACGCCGGCCGCATCTGCTTTCCGCCGTCTCCGGCGAGGGCATGACGGAGGCGCTCAGGGCGCTGCGCGATACGATCGTCACGGCCTCGGAAGACGATGTGACCAGCGGCGACCGGACGGCCGCCGCTGGCCGCGAACGATAGCGGCGGTTCCTCATGGCAGCCTTGCGAAAGCGGCTCGGCGCCCACAGGCGGATCGTCGTCAAGGTTGGCTCGGCGCTGCTCGTCGATCCCCGTCACGGACCGAGGACGGCCTGGCTCGATGCGCTCTGCGACGACATCGCCCGGCTGAAGGCGGAGGGCGCGGACGTGCTCGTCGTTTCCTCGGGCGCCATCGCGCTTGGACGCTCCGTCCTCGGCCTTGCGGCCCGGCGTCTCAGGCTCGAGGAGAGCCAGGCGGCCGCCGCCGTCGGGCAGATCGCGCTGGCGCGGGCCTGGTCGGAGAGCCTGTCGAAGCACGGCATCGTCGCCGGGCAGCTCCTGCTCACGCTTGGCGACACGGAGGAGCGCCGCCGTTACCTCAACGCGCGGGCGACCGTCAGCCAGCTCCTCGGCCTCGGTGCCGTGCCGATCATCAACGAGAACGACACGGTGGCGACCAGCGAGATCCGCTACGGCGACAACGACCGCCTCGCCGCCCGTGTCGCGACCATGACGGGGTCGGACCTCCTCGTCCTCCTCTCCGACATCGACGGGCTCTATACGGCGCCGCCGGCGCGCGACCCGGACGCGCGGCATATCGGCGAGATCGCGCAGATCACGCCGGAAATCGAGGCAATGGCGGGCGATGCGGCGTCGATGCTGTCGCGCGGCGGCATGCGCACGAAGATCGACGCCGGCAAAATCGCCACCGCTGCCGGCTGCGCCATGGTGATCGCCTCGGGCAAGACGGCCCATCCGCTGGTGGCGATCGAGAAGGGCGCGCGCTCGTCCTGGTTCGCGGCCGCCGGCACGCCGGTCGCGGCCCGCAAGACCTGGATCGCCGGGCAGTTGCTGCCGGCGGGCTCGATCGTCATCGACGCCGGCGCGGAGCGGGCGCTCTTCTCGGGCAAGAGCCTGCTGCCGGCCGGCGTCAAGCGCGTCACCGGCGCGTTCCACCGCGGCGATGCCGTCGCCATCGTCGCCGAGGACGGTCGCGAGGTGGCGCGTGGCCTTGCTGCCTACGACGCGGCGGAAGCCGAGAAGATCGCCGGCCGCAAGTCGCGCGAGATCGAGACGGTGCTCGGCTATGGTGGCCGCTCGGCGATGGTCCACCGTGACGACCTGGTGTTGACAGGGGCAGTCAATGCCGTGATGGAAGACGACACGAAGCTCGCTAAGGGGGCGAGGGCGCGAGGGACCGCCGATGCTTGACGAGGCACGCGAGGCCGGCTCGGTGGCCGGGATGATGGCGGAGGTCGGGCGGCGCGCGAAGGCTGCGCGGCGGCCGCTCGCGACCGCCTCGACGACGCAGAAGAACGCGGCGCTCGGCGCCATGGCCGAGGCGATCGCCGCCGCGACCGACACCATCCTCGCCGCCAACGCCGTCGACATGCAGAACGCCGACGAGAGCGGCTTGAGCGGAGCCTTCCGCGACCGCCTCGTGCTCGACGCGGACCGCATCCGTGCGATGGCGGCGGGTCTCAGGGCCGTCGCGGCGCTCGATGATCCCGTCGGCGCGGTGATTGCCGCCTGGAGCCGGCCGAACGGGCTGCGCATCGAGCGGGTGCGCACGCCGCTCGGCGTCATCGGCGTGATCTACGAAAGCCGGCCGAACGTGACGGCCGATGCCGGCGCGCTCTGCGTCAAGGCCGGCAACGCCGTCATCCTGCGCGGCGGCTCCGACTCGATCAACTCGTCCTCCGCGATCCATGCCTGCCTCGTCGAAGGGCTCGAGGCGGCCGGCCTGCCGGCCGATGCGATCCAGATGGTACCGACGACCGACCGGGCGGCGGTCGGCGAGATGCTGAAGGGCCTCGGCGGCGCGATCGACGTCATCGTTCCGCGTGGCGGCAAGGGCCTCGTGGCGCGCGTGCAGGCGGAAGCCCGCGTGCCGGTCTTCGCCCATCTCGAGGGCATCTGCCACGTCTATGTCGACCGCTCCGCCGATCCGGCGATGGCGAAGCGCGTCGTTCTCAACGCCAAGATGCGCCGCACCTCGATCTGCGGTGCCGCGGAGACGCTGCTCGTCGACCGCGCCGCAGCGGGAAGCCACCTCGGACCGCTGATCGAGACGCTCGCGGAGGCCGGCTGCGAGGTGCGCGGCTCGGCCGCCGTCGTCGATCTCGTTCCCGGCGTCAAGCCGGCCGTCGAAGCGGACTGGTCGACGGAATACAGCGACGCGATCATCTCTGTCGCGCTCGTCGACGGCGTCGACGGGGCGATCGACCACATCACCACCTATTCCTCGAACCACACCGAGGCGGTGATCGCGGAGGACCCGGCCGTCGTCGAGCGCTTCTTCAACGAGGTGGATTCGGCGATCCTTCTTCACAACGCCTCCACCCAGTTCGCCGACGGCGGCGAGTTCGGCATGGGCGCTGAGATCGGCATTGCGACCGGCAAGATGCACGCGCGCGGACCGGTCGGCGTCGAGCAGCTCACCTCGTTCAACTACCGCGTGCGCGGCTCCGGCCAGACGCGACCGTGACGGTCGGTCCGGCTTCGGCCTCGGCGGAGGGCCGGCGGCAAGGGGTGGACGCGGGCTATCTGAGGATGCCGAGCGTGGCGCCGGGCATGGTGGTCGGGCTCTTCGGCGGCTCGTTCAACCCCCCGCATGCCGGCCATCTCCTCGTCGCCGAGATTGCGCTCAGGCGCCTGAAGCTCAATCGGCTCTGGTGGATGGTGACGCCCGGCAATCCGCTCAAGGACCACGGCGAGCTTGCGCCGCTGCCCGACCGGATCGCTGCGAGCGAGACGCTGGCGCGCGACCCGAGGATCGCGGTCACGGCCTTCGAGGCGGCCTGGTCGCTCCGCTATACGGCCGAAACGATCGCGCTCGTAAAGGCGCGCAATCCGGCGGCGCGTTTCGTCTGGGTGATGGGCGCCGACAGCCTCGCCGGCTTCCACCACTGGCAGGACTGGCAGGGCATCACCCGGAGCGTGCCGATCGCCGTGATCGATCGCCCGGGCGCGACGCTGTCGTTCCTTTCCGCCAAGATGGCGAAGACCTTCGCCCATGCCCGGGTCGACGAGGACGACGCCGGCCGGCTCGCGCTGATGGAGCCGCCGGCCTGGACCTTCATCCACGGCCGGCGGTCTTCCCAGTCCTCCACCAAGCTCCGCAAGAAAATGGACGGCCTCCCGCAGTAATCAGGGGCTCCGCCCCGGATTCTCGCGTCTTGAAACCTTTAAGTTTCCGTGGCTATCATTACATCATGGTTCGCAAGTGATGTCGTCGAACCATGAACGGCTTGCTCAGTCTCGGAAAGGTAAAGACACTGCAACCAGCTCACGCGAAGGGAAGCGCCGCAGGCGTCTTCTCATCAGCGGCGGAAAGCGGCAAGGATGCTGCCGACCGCGCGCTGCAATTGATCCTCGACAGTCTCGAGGGTTCCAAGGCGGAAGACATCGTTTCCATCGACATCTCGGGAAAGTCCGCGCTCGGCGACCACATGGTGATCGCGTCGGGGCGCTCGAACCGTCATGTCACCGCGATCTGCGATCACCTGATCGGCGATCTCAAGGATGACGGACTGCCGACCCCGAAGGTCGAGGGCCTGACGAACGGTGATTGGGTGCTGATCGACACGGGCGACATCATCGTCCACGTCTTCCGCCCCGAGGTCCGCGAGTTCTACAATCTCGAGAAGATGTGGATGACGCCGGACCTCACAGAGGGGACGCTGCACTAGCGTCGTCCGGTCGGCACCGGCGGGGCCCGTCGCCATAGGGCGGCACGGTCGGTCGCTGATGAGCTCGGCTGCGGCCGGTCGTTCGGCCAGGCAGCCGCTGGAGAGTGCATGCGTATCCACCTGATCGCCGTCGGCCGCCTCAAGGCGGGCCCGGAGCAGACGCACGCCGCACGCTACCTCGACCGTTTCGCCAAGGCCGGTCCGTCGACCGGCCTTGAACTCGGACGCGTCGTGGAGCTGGCGGAAGGCCGCTCGGGCAGCGCGGAAACGCGTCGGCGCGAGGAGGCCGCGGCGCTTGCCAAGGCCGTCCCCGAAGGGGCCACCGTCATCCTCCTCGACGAGACGGGCAAGGCGCTCGGCTCGCAGGCGCTCGCCGCCTACCTCGGCGAACGCCGCGACGAAGGGCGGCGGGATGCGTGCCTGGTGATCGGCGGCCCGGACGGGCACGGCGACGACCTGAAGGGCCGCGCCGACCTCGTCCTCTCCTTCGGTCGCATGACGTGGCCGCACCAGCTCGTCCGCATCATGGCCGCAGAGCAGCTCTACCGGAGCGTCACCATCCTTGCGGGCCACCCCTATCATCGCGCCTGAGGATCAGACCGCGCCTGCCGCCTTCAAGAGGCCGCGTTGACGTGGTTAATGGGCTATTAGCATCCGCATCGCTACAGTCGGCTTCCCATGATCGCTTCGCCATTCCTCTGCCGGTGCCTCGCCGTGCTCGCCGTCGCGATGCCGACGGTCGTCCAGCCGGCGCTCGCCGCCGGCGCGGCGGCCGACGCGGGCCCGACATCGGGGCCCGAGCCACAGGCAGCCGCCACGGCGGCGCCGGACCCGGCCGCCGGGCTCTCGGTGGAGCAGCAGCAGTCGCGCGCCGAGCTCGAGAAGCTCTCCAGCGCCGTCAAGCTGTCGAAGGACAAGATCGCCGGACTCCAGGCCGACATCGCCAGCATCGACAAGGACCGCGCGACGCTGCGCACCGAGATCGTCGACGCGGCGGAGAAGCAGAAGGCGCTGCAGCGCCAGCTCGGCGACGGCGAGGCGCGTCTTGCCGCGCTCTATGGCCGCGAGGACCAGATCCATCGCAACCTGCAGGCCCGGCGCGGCGTGCTGGCGGAAGTGCTCGGCGCGCTTGAACGGATGGGCCGCGATCCGCCGCCGGCCCTGCTCGTGACCCCGAGCGACGCCTTGTCCTCGGTCCGCAGCGCGATCCTCCTCGGCTCCGTCGTGCCCGAGATGCGGCAGGAGACGGAAGCGCTCGCAAAGCAGCTCCAGGACCTCGTCGACGTGCGCAAGCAGATGGCGGCCGAGCGCGACCGCATGAAGGCGACGCTGACGGATGTCGCCGAAGAGCAGAAGCGGCTGGAGCTGCTGCTCGCGGCGAAGAAGCAGATGCAGGCGGAGAACCGGACGAGGCTCGCCGCCGAGCAGCAGAACGCGACGCAGCTGGCGAGCAAGGCGTCGAACGTCCAGGACCTGATCAACGACCTCGAAAGCCGGATCCAGTCGGCGCGCGAGGCGGCCCGCAAGGTCCAGGAGGCCGAGGACGAGCGCCGCCGGAAATCGGCCGACGAACTTGCCCGCGCGCGGGAGAAGGCAGGCCAGTCGCTGCCCGACAAAAACCGCATTGCCCCCGCATATGCCTTCTCGGACCTGAAGCACAAGCTGGAGCTGCCCGTCGCGGGCGAGCCGGTGAAGTGGTTCGGCGACGACGACGGGACGGGACATCCGCTGCAGGGAATGATGATCTCCACCCAGCCCGACGCGCTGGTGACGGCGCCCGCCGACGCGTGGGTCGTCTATGCCGGGCCCTTCCGCAGCTATGGCGACCTCGTCATCCTCAACACCGGTGACGGATATCACGTGGTGATGGCGGGGATGGAGAAGATCGACGTCGGCCAGGGACAGTTCGTCGTGGCGGGCGAGCCGATCGCCGAGATGGGCCGCACCAGGCTTGCCGGTGTGGCGGCATTGGCGCTAGTCTCGACCCAACCGACTCTCTATATCGAATTCAGAAAAGACGGCAAACCCGTCGATCCGCGGCCCTGGTGGTCCGGCAATCTCTCTGGAAGGGTAAGCAATGGTACGTAAAGTCTCACTCCTCGTGGCCGGCGCGCTTCTGGGTGCGACCGCCATGGGTGCGGTCCAGTCCCTCAGCCTGCCCGCGGAGGCGGCCGGATCGCAGACGTACAAGGAACTCTCCGTCTTCGGCGACGTCTTCGAGCACATCCGCCAGCAATACGTCACCAAGCCGGATGAACAGAAGCTGATCGAGAACGCCATCAACGGCATGCTGTCCTCGCTCGATCCGCATTCGAGCTACATGAACGCCGCGGAAGCGGAGGACATGCGCACCCAGACGCGCGGCGAGTTTGGCGGCCTCGGCATCGAGGTCACGATGCAGGACGACAAGATCAAGGTCATCACCCCGATTGACGACACGCCTGCCGCCAAGGCCGGCGTCCTCGCCGGCGACCTGATCACGGCGATCGACGGCAACTCCGTCAGCGGCATGACGCTGCAGGACGCCGTCGAGAAGATGCGCGGGCCGGTCAACACCAAGGTCAAGCTCTCGATCCTGCGCGACGGCAGCAAGAAGCCGATCGACGTGACGCTGACGCGCGACATCATCGCCGTCCAGGCCGTCAAGTCGCGCCTCGACGGCGACGTCGGCTACCTGCGCGTCATCTCCTTCACCGAAAAGACCTTCGACGACCTCCAGAAGGCGATCGCCTCGATCCAGAAGAAGGCCGGCGGCGAGGACAAGGTGAAGGGCTACATCCTCGACCTGCGCCTCAATCCCGGCGGCCTGCTCGATCAGGCGATCAACGTCTCCGATGCCTTCCTCGACGGCGGCGAGATCGTTTCCACGCGCGGGCGCAACCCGGAAGAGACGCGCCGCTTCAACGCCCGCCCCGGCGACCTCACCGGCGACAAGCCGCTGATCGTGCTGATCAACGGCGGCTCCGCCTCGGCCTCGGAGATCGTCGCCGGCGCGCTGCAGGATCATCACCGGGCGACGGTGCTCGGCACGCGGTCCTTCGGCAAGGGCTCCGTCCAGACGATCATCCCGCTCGGCCAGAACGGCGCACTGCGGCTGACGACCGCGCTCTACTACACCCCTTCCGGCAAATCGATCCAGGGCACCGGCATCACGCCGGACATCAAGGTCGAGGAGCCGGTTCCGGCCGACCTCAAGGACAAGCTGGTCCCGCCGGCGGAGACGGAGCTCAAGGGCCATATCCACGGCGTCGACGAGACCAAGAAGGGCTCCGGCTCGCTCGCCTACGTGCCGCCGGATCCGAAGGACGACGTCCAGCTCCACAAGGCGATCGACCTGATCGACGGCAAGGCGAAGGATCCGGCCTTCCCGCCGACGCCGGATCAAGCTTCGGCCAAGCCCTGAGCCTTAGACCTCGAAACCCCGCCGGCCGTTCCGGCGCGGTTTCGATTCGGGCGAATGCTTCGGCGGACAGCGACAGGGCACGGGTGAGCGGCGGTGGAGACGGAACTCGACAAGCCGCTCGGCCAGCACCGCAAGCCCCGCGCTCCACGCCGCCGCCTTCCGGGGCTGGGCCTCGGAACCGTCTGCGGCGTCCTGGTCGCTCTCCTCGTCTTCGCCGGATCGCTCTACGCCGCGCTGCTTCCGAACGGCGTCCGCGAGGGCAATGTGACGGGCAGGCAGCGGCTTGCCGCAGCCGAGCCGGCTCAGCCGCGTGAGACCGCGTCCCAGCCGCAGCCATCTGGGCAGGCGGCGGTCGCCAAGCCTGCCCCGCTGACGCCGGAGCGGGGCGACTCGGGAGCGACGATCCAGAGGACGCTCACCTCGAACGGCCTGACGGTCACCAAGATCACGCCCGGCTCGCGGTCGGGCGGCGGCCCGGCCCTGATCGCCGTTGGTCGGCGGATCGGCCAGGCGCCGGAGGTCGCGACGCAAGCCGATCCGGCGCTTGTCGAGGAGAGCCGCTTCGGCAAGCTGCCGAAGCGCGGCGACGACGGCGCGCGGCCGATGGATGTCTATGCCCGGCCCGCCCCGGACGGCGGCGGCACGCGGATCGCGATCGTGGTCGGCGGCCTCGGCCTCAGCCAGACCGGGACGCTCAACGCGATCGAGACCCTGCCGCCGGAGGTGACGCTCGGCTTCGCCGCCACCGGCAACAGCCTGCAGCGCTGGATGCAGCGGGCGCGCGAGACCGGCCACGAGATCCTGCTGCAGGTTCCGATGCAGCCCTATGGCGACGTGGGCAACGATGCCGCGCCGCACATGCTCAAGGTCTCGGCCAAGCCGGCCGAGACGCTCGACGACCTGCACGCCGCGATGGGCCGCATCACCAACTATACCGGCATCATGAACTATCTCGGCGGCCGATTCATGAGCGACGCCGACGCGTTCCAGCCCGTGCTCCGGGACGTGAGCCGGCGCGGCCTGCTCTTCCTCGACGACGGCACGGCGTCGGGCTCCTTGACGAAGACGCTGGCGCCGGCGCTCCGGGCGCCCTTTGCCGTTGCCGACCTGCAGCTCGACCAGACGCTCGACCGCAGTGCCATCATGAAGCGGCTCGGCGACCTGGAGGATGTCGCCCGTCGCAACGGCTCGGCGATCGGCGTCGCCTCCGCCTTCGACGAGAGCGTCGCGGCGATCGCCGCCTGGGCCGATGCGGCGAAGGCGCGCGGCATCGAGATCGTCGGCGTCTCGGCGCTCGTCGACGACCCGGAGCAGAAGGAATAGGCGTTGCAGCCTCCGGCGAAGGGGTTAAATGATCCGCTGCGCGGGCGCACCGCGGTCTTGCGCAAGCGCCCGCCGCTTCTATGAGAGGTTCTGAACGATGACGACGACCGGCCGCCCGATCCGGGCTGAGGAGCTCCCCTATCGGCCCTGCGTCGGCATCATGGTGCTGAACCGCGAGGGCCTCGTCTGGATCGGCCGCCGGGTGCCGGAGGAGAATTCGGAATATGACGGGTCGCCGCAGCTCTGGCAGATGCCGCAGGGCGGCATCGATGCCGGCGAGGCGGCTTATGATGCGGCGCTGCGCGAGCTCTACGAGGAGACGGGGATGCGTTCGGTCTCGCTCCTCGCCGAGGCGCCGGACTGGATCGACTACGACCTGCCGGCGGCGCTGATCGGTATTGGCCTCAAGGGTCGGTTCCGCGGCCAGACGCAACGCTGGTTCGCCTTCCGGTTCGAGGGAGACGAGGACGAGATCGCGATCAATCCGCCGCCGGGCGGCCACCAGGTCGAGTTCGACGCGTGGCGCTGGACGCCGATGGCCGACCTGCCGGGGCTGATCGTCCCCTTCAAGCGCGGGGTCTATGACGAAGTCGTCCGCGTCTTCGCGCACCTCGCCGCGGCCGCTTCGTAGCCGAGCCCCTTCTGCCAAAAACAAAAGGCGCGCCCGACGGACACGCCTTCTTCGATCTGTCGTTGCGGAGCCGGTCAGGCCGGGAGGATTGCGCCTTCCAGCGTCGTCAGCTGGTCGAGGTACTGACCAAGTGTCGCCTTCTTCTCCTCGTCCTGCTCGTCGTTGAGGTCCTCCTGCGCATCGCGGATGCGGCTCTGGATGTCCTCGCGGTTGATGTTGTCGACGTGCATGGCCGACTCGGCGAGCAGCGTGCAGGTCCGCGGCAGCACGTCGGCGAAGCCGCCGAAGACGACGTAGCGGTCCGTCTTGCCGCCGGTCGTCGTGATGGTGACGACGCCGGGCTTGATGGTCGTCATCAGCGGCGCATGGTCCGCCATGACCGTCATCTCGCCGTCCGAGCCGGGAATGACGACCTGGCTCACCTCTTCCGAGACGAGAAGGCGTTCGGGAGACACGAGTTCGAAGGTGAAGGGTCCGGGCATGGCGTCTCGATTCGTCCGACGGTTCGGGCTTTCAAGTTCAAGGAACGCCGCGCGCGCCGGTAAGCCGGCCGCGCGGCGTCAGCGTCCTTCGGCTCAGGCGGCCTCGGCCGCGAGCTTCTTCGCCTTCTCGATCGCCTCGTCCATCGAGCCGACCATGTAGAAGGCGGCTTCCGGAAGGTCGTCGTAGTCGCCGTTGACCAGGCCCTTGAAGCCCTTGATCGTGTCGGCGAGGTCGACGAGCTTGCCCGGCGAGCCGGTGAAGACCTCGGCGACGAAGAAGGGCTGCGACAGGAAGCGCTCGACCTTGCGGGCGCGGGCCACCGTCAGCTTGTCCTCTTCGGAGAGCTCGTCCATGCCGAGGATCGCGATGATGTCCTGCAGCGACTTGTAGCGCTGCAGCGTCGACTGAACCTTGCGGGCGACCTCGTAGTGCTCCTCGCCGACGATCATCGGATCGAGCATGCGCGACGTCGAGTCGAGCGGATCGACGGCCGGATAGATGCCCTTCTCGGCGATCGAGCGCGACAGCACCGTCGTCGCGTCGAGGTGCGCGAAGGAGGTGGCCGGCGCCGGGTCCGTCAGGTCGTCGGCCGGCACGTAGATCGCCTGCACCGACGTGATCGAGCCCTTGTGGGTCGTCGTGATGCGCTCCTGCATCTGGCCCATGTCGGTCGCGAGCGTCGGCTGGTAGCCCACCGCCGACGGGATACGGCCGAGAAGCGCCGACACCTCCGAGCCCGCCTGGGTGAAGCGGAAGATGTTGTCGACGAAGAACAGGACGTCCTGGCCCTGGTCGCGGAAATGCTCGGCGACGGTGAGGCCGGTCAGGGCGACGCGGGCGCGGGCGCCCGGCGGCTCGTTCATCTGGCCGTAGACGAGGGCGGCCTTCGAGCCTTCGCCGCCGCCTTCCTTGTTGACGCCCGACTCGATCATCTCGTGATAGAGGTCGTTGCCCTCGCGCGTGCGCTCGCCGACGCCGGCGAACACCGAGTAGCCGCCGTGCGTCTTGGCGACGTTGTTGATGAGCTCCATGATGAGCACGGTCTTGCCGACGCCGGCGCCGCCGAAGAGGCCGATCTTGCCGCCGCGGGCGTAGGGCGCGAGAAGGTCGACGACCTTGATGCCGGTGACGAGGATTTCCGCTTCCGTCGACTGGTCGACGTAGAGCGGAGCCTCCTGGTGACTCGCGCGCATGCTCTCGGTCTTGAGCGGACCGGCCTCGTCGACGGGCTCGCCGATCACGTTCATGATGCGGCCGAGCGTCTCGGGGCCGACCGGCACGGAGATCGGCGCGCCCGTGTCCGTCACCTTCTGGCCGCGCACGAGACCTTCCGTCCCGTCCATGGCGATGGTGCGCACGGTGTTCTCGCCGAGGTGCTGGGCGACCTCGAGGACCAGGCGGTTGCCGTGGTTGTCGGTCTCGAGCGCGTTCAGGATCTCCGGCAGATAGTCCGGGAAGGCGACGTCGACGACGGCGCCGATCACCTGGCTGATCGTGCCGACGGCGCCCTTGCGGTTCGTCGGCGCGGATTTTCCGGCTGCGGAGCGCGGCGCCGCGGCCGTTGCAGTCGGGGTAGCTTCCTTAGCCATCTCGTCTAGCCTCTTTCCGTTACCCTAGAGCGCCTCGGCGCCCGAGATGATTTCAATGAGTTCCTTGGTGATCTGCGCCTGGCGCTGCCGGTTGTAGCTGATCGACAGCTTGTCGATCATCTCGCCGGCATTGCGCGTCGCATTGTCCATCGCGCTCATCTTCGCGCCCATCTCGCCGGCGGCGTTCTCGAGCAGCGCCCGGAAAACCTGGACGGAGATGTTGCGCGGGATGAGGTCCGACAGGATCGAGCCGGCATCCGGCTCGTATTCGTAGACGGCGTTGCCGGCGGCCTCGGCGGCCGTGCTGTCCTCGGCGTTCGCGACCTCGGCCGGGATGATCTGCTGGGCCGTCGGGACCTGGCTGATCACCGAGCGAAACTCAGAATAATAGAGCGTGCAGACGTCGAACTCGCCCTTGCCGAAGAGCGCGATGATCTTGCGCGCGATGGCATCGGCATTGGCGAAGCCGACGCGCTTCACCTCGCGCAGGTCGACGCGGTCGATGATCATGCCGCCGAAATCACGGCGGAGCATGTCGAAGCCCTTCTTGCCGACGCAGATGATCTTGACCGTCTTGCCTTCGGCGATCAGCAGCTCGATGTCGCGGCGGGCGCGGCGCACGATCTGCGCGTTGAAGCCGCCGCACAGCCCGCGCTCCGCCGTGCAGACGACGGCGAGGTGCGTGTCGTCCCTGCCGGTGCCGGTCATCAGCTTCGGCGCGTCGTCATCGCCGCCGACGGCGGCGGCGATGTTGGCGAGCACTGCGCTCATGCGCTCGGAATAGGGGCGGTCGGCCTCGGCGGCCTCCTGCGCGCGCCGCAGCTTCGCCGCGGCGACCATCTGCATCGCCTTGGGGATCTTCTGCGTCGCCTTGACGGAGGCGATCCGGTTCTTCAGGTCCTTGAGTGAAGGCATCCGGTATCCGTCCTGCTATCCCCTCGATCTGCCCGCGAAGCCCTTACGAGAAGGACTTCGCGTAGGCGTCGATCGCCTTCTTCATCTTCTCGCGAAGATCGTCGGAGATCGCCTTCTCCTTGCGGATCGTGTCGAGAATCGCCCGGCCTTCGCCGCGCATGTAGGCGAGCAGGCCTTCCTCGAAGGCACCGACCTGGCTGACGGCGAGCTTGTCGAGATAGCCGTTGACGCCGGCGAAGATGACGACGACCTGCTCCTCGGTCTTCAGCGGCGAGAACTGCGGCTGCTTCAGAAGCTCCGTCAGGCGGGCGCCGCGGTTGAGCAGGCGCTGCGTGGCGGCGTCGAGGTCAGAGCCGAACTGGGCGAAGGCGGCCATCTCGCGATACTGGGCGAGCTCGCCCTTGATGGAGCCGGCGACCTGCTTCATCGCCTTGACCTGCGCGGCCGAGCCGACGCGCGACACCGAGAGGCCGACGTTCACCGCCGGACGGATGCCCTGGTAGAAGAGGTCCGTCTCGAGGAAGATCTGGCCGTCGGTGATCGAGATCACGTTGGTCGGGATATAGGCCGACACGTCG
>JBQCEN010000015.1:0-7539 GCA_051960215.1 Pararhizobium sp. | reverse complement strand
CGAAAGGAAACGCCGCGGACGACCTCGACATCCGTCTGGACCGTCCGGACGGCGATGCGCAGATTCTCAACCCTGAGAAGATCGGTCTTGCTGGCCGGGCCGACCCCGCCACTTTCTCCCAAAGCCTGCTCCTTGCATCCTGATGAGCCGAGTGTGTTTTCCCCCCGGATGAATTGCAAGGTCTCGCGGATGGCGCGTCCTCCAGTCCCCGATCACCTGCTAAACATGGTGGCCGGAGCCGTTGCAAGCTTTCGTAAAAAAGAGATAAAAAAAAAGCTGCTGCCGGGAACACCGTGCCTCAAGGCGCGTTATGAAAGCGAACCAGGACAGTCACCTCATCCCCCCGACCCGAGAAGTTCTGGTTCCCGTCGTGTTATCCCCTCAAACACGATCAGGAGCCGGTGCCTGTCCCCCGCACCGGCTCCTTTCTCTTTTCCCCTTTGCATACCCGGCTCCTACGGAGCGCACTGCTCGTTCGGGATCTCCAGCTCGTAACGGATGGCGCGCTCGCTGATCTCGTAGCAGGCGCGGCTCGAAAGCGCCGACGGCACCACCCGTTCCAGGACCGCGCTGCCGAAGCGCCCGCTCGCCACCTCGTCCGCCACGGACCGCGCCAGCGCCTCGTCCCAGACCATGGTCAGGACATCACCGCGATCGGATGCAGCAAGGCTGATGCCGATCGTCCCGCCGATTGCGATCGCGCCGAAGACCGTGGAGTTGACCACCAGCTCGTGCAGGGCGAGGCCGACATGAAGCGCGGCGTTCGGGCTCAGCGAGCAATCGTTGCCCGAGACGGTGACCCTGCCCTCGTTGAAGCCGACGTAGCGGCTGAGCTGCATCTCGAGGAGCTGCGAGTAGCGCGCGCCGTGCCAGTTCGATTCGGTGATGAGGTCCTGCGACTGCGACAGCGACTGGATGCGGCCGCGGAACTTGACGAGGAAGTTGTCGAGGGAGCCGGAATAGCGCGCCGTCTGCATGGCGATGCTCTGGATGATCGCGAGCATGTTCTTCGAGCGATGACTTACCTCGCGAAGCAGCGCGCGCAGGACCTGCTCGCGATGCTTCAGTTCGGTGATCTCGACGGCCGTGACGAAAAGGCCCCGCACCCAGCCGGTGGCGTCCTCGTCCGGCTCGACGGTCATGTCGAACCAGCGCGGCTCGCCGCTCTCCATCACCGTGACCTCGAGACGTGCGGCGCCGCCGCCGTCGACCACCGACTGCTTCACGCCCGAGAGCCGCTCCGCCGTCTTCTCGTCGAAGACGGCGTAATCGCCGCCGGCCATGATGTCGCTCCGCGACGGCCAGAAATCCGGCGCGTTCTCGATCATCAGGACCTTCAGATCGCGGTCCTGATAAAGCACGCACATGCCGCTCATCCGCAGTCCGCGCAGCATCGCGCGGAACCGATCGAAACGAGGCGCTGCTTCGGCCGTGATCGTCATCCTCGATGGCTCGCTGGCCTTGAGCGTCGCCCGGGCGCGGAGACCGACGCAGGGCACGCCAACCGGCCGCACGACGCGAATCCCGGCAACCGCAGGGGCCGGTCCTGGCATCTGTGACGGGAAGACATGACAGAACGCCGTCCCGCCGCCCTCAGGCGGCGAGGCGGGAGCTCTCGTTGAAGAAGAGCGCCTGGCTGATCAGCGCCTTCACCATGTCCGGGTTGAAGGGCTTCGTCACCAGGAAGGCCGGCTCCGGCTTGTCGCCGGTCAGGAGCCGCTCCGGGAAGGCCGTGATGAAGATGACGGGGATCGTGCTCGTCTTGAGGATATCGTTGACCGCGTCGATGCCCGAGCTGCCGTCGGCCAGCTGGATATCGGCGAGCACCATCTTCGGCGCGGACTCGTTGAACAGATCGACCGCCTCGCGATGGGTGCGGGCGATGCCGACGACGTTGTGGCCGAGGCCCTCGACCATCTGCTCGATGTCCATCGCGATCAGCGGCTCGTCCTCGATGATCATGATGTCGGTAGCCACCTGGCGCGAAATCTCCGTCGAGGCCTCGTCGAGCAGCTTCGACAGCTCGGCCTGATCGACGTCGATGATCTCCGCGATCTCGTCGGGCTGGAAGTCCTCGACGGCCAGCAGGAGGAATGCCTGGCGGGGCAGCGGCGCGATCGCCGAGAGGTTCGCCGAAGCGCGCTGCTCCCAGGCGAAGGGCGAGGTCACGGACGGAATTGGAACAGAAAGCGAGGTAAACAGTTGACTATAGAGCTTGTAGATGCCGATCCGGTCCGACGAGGCTTCGGGAAAGATCGTAATGTCGGCGATCAGGGCTTCGAGGACAGCCGCCACATAGGCGTCGCCGGATGTCTGAGAACCCGTCACGGCCCGGGAAAAACGGCGGAGGTATGGAAGGTGCGGCGCGATACGCGTCGATAGAGACATCAGGAACTCCCCAAAGAGACTGCAGCGCACGGCAAGGCCACGCGCGATAGCATTTGAACTCGCTTACAAAAAAAAAGTTCCGAATGCAGGAACTTTTTTTCCCTTAAGACATTCTCTGCCAAACTGCGTAGATTCGCCACAAGGGACAGTTCAGAGTATGAATGACAAACCCAGGAAGCGTCCTCTAGCCGATGAGGTGGCCGGCGGGCGGGGGGACGGGCTTGACGCGAACAGCGAGATCGGTAGCAAGCTGAAGGCGTTCTACAGTTCGGTACAGGACGAACCCATTCCCGACAAATTCCTCGAGCTTCTGGAGAAACTCGACGCGCTTGAAAGAAGCGGCGCCAGACCTCTGGACTCGTGAGGAGCGACATGGAAAGCGAAACGAACCGGTTCAAGCGCGAATTGCTTTCGACGCTGCCGAGCCTCCGGGCCTTCGCCATGTCGCTGACGGGCCGTCACGACAAGGCGGACGACCTCGTGCAGGACACGATCATGAAGGCCTGGGCGAAGCAGTCCGGCTTCGAGCTCGGCACGAACATGAAGGCCTGGCTCTTCACCATCCTGCGCAACGAGTTCTACTCCCAGATGCGCAAGCGGGGCCGCGAGGTACAGGACACCGACGGCGTCTTTTCCGGCAACCTCGCCGTTCATCCGGGGCAGTACGGCTCGCTCGACCTGCAGGATTTCCGGAAGGCGCTTGAGAAGCTGCCGGACGACCAGCGCGAGGCGATCATCCTCGTCGGCGCCTCGGGCTTCGCCTATGAGGAGGCGGCCGAAATCTGCGGCTGCGCCGTCGGCACGATCAAGAGCCGCGTCAACCGGGCGCGCGTGCGCCTGCAGGAGATTCTCTCCGTCTCCGGCGAGGCCGACTACGGACCCGACGCGACCTCTGCCCCCTCGGTCAGCAAGGCCTTCGCGACGTAGCGGTCGACAGCACCATCATTCCTGAGAACGGGCGTCGCTCCGACAGGGGCGGCGCCCGTTTTTCCTGGCGGCCACATATCTTTTGACTTTGACTCGATGACCATTCCGGCCCCACAAGGATGCGAAGGCCGGCGTTCGCGGCTGCGCATCCGCATCGCTGCTCACGGCCGGGACCGGGGATCACTCATGAACGTCGCTGCACCAAAGAGCACATGCACGATCCCGTGCCTGAAGTGCCCGCTGCAGAGGCTCGACCATTTCCGGCGCTTCATGCCGGAGGAACTGGAGTTCATGAACTCCTTCAAGACGGGCGAAATGACGGCTGCCGCCGGCGCCACGGTGCTTCTCGAAACCTCGCACAGCGCCCACCTCTATACCATCTTCTCCGGGACCGCCTTCCGCTACAAGATGCTGGAGGACGGCCGGCGACAGATCATGAACTTCGTCTTTCCCGGCGACATCATCGGGCTCCAGGGCAGCATCATGGGAGAGATGCGGCACTCCGTCGAGGTGCTTTCGCCCGTGCTGCTCTGCATCTTTGAACGCAACCGGCTGATGGACCTCTACAGGAACCACCCGGATCTCGCCTTCGACATCACCTGGATGGCGGCACGGGAAGAACAGATCCTCGACGAGGGGCTGCTCAATATCGGGCGCCGGTCGGCGGAGGAGCGGGCCGCCTACCTGATCGCCTATCTCTTCGTCCGGGCGAGGCCGCTCGGCCTCATCAAGGGCCGGCGGCTGAACATGCCCCTGACGCAGCTCCACATCGCCGACGCGCTGGGCCTCTCGATCGTCCACACGAACCGCATGCTGAAGCGGCTCGCGGAGCGCAAGCTCATCCGCTGGCAGGAACGCGGATGCGAGGTGCTCGATCTCGACCGGCTGCTGGAGTTGGCGCAGTGGGACGGGCTTTTCGAGGAACCCCGTCCCTATCTGTAGAACGTCGGGCGCGGGACCTCAGCCCTCGTCGTCGTCCTCGCCGTGGCCGCGCAGAAGGAGGAAGGCCGCTAGCCCCGCGATCGGCAGGCCGATCGCCATCAGCGCCTTCGACCGAAGCAGGTAGGGCGCGAGCGTCAAACCGGCCGTCGTGTAGAGCGAGGCGCTCGCCCGCCGTCGCTCCCGGGCGCGACGCCTTTGCCTCGCCTGCGCGATCTTCACCGCGACGACGAAGATCAGGCAGACCACAAAGGCGATGCCGGCCAGGATGAGAGCCGCGTAGATCGGCCCGTAGGCCGTCATCAGGGCCGTGTAGGCCGCGACCAGAAGAAAGACGAGCGTGATGAGCGCGAAGAGCGCGACGATGGCATAAAGCGCCAGGCTGCGCTTGAAGCCCTGGACGCGATCTTGCACCTCGCCGGTCGCGAGCGACGTCAGGAACGGAAAGACTGCTCGCATCGGTCAGCGGCGCAGGATGATGGCGGCCAGGAAACCGATGCCCGCGGCGATCCCCAGGGATTGCAGCGGCTTTTCCTGAACTCTCTCTTCGAGGTCACGCTCGATCATCCGCACCTGATGGCGCAGGTCCTCGATCGCCTGCTCGCCGGCGCTCGCCAGGCCGCGGATGCGCTCGTCGGCGTCATGCGCGCCGCGCGCGCCGATTTCGCCCAACGTCGCAGCAAGCTCGCTGATGTCGGTCTTGATCTTGGCGAGCTGCCTTTCGAGCTTCTCGCGATCCTTCTCCGGGTTCATCCCCTCCTCGGCGGTCTTCATGGTCGGCGTCGGCATGACCCTCTCCTCTTCTTGATGTTTCGGTTCAAGAACGTGGCGCGTTGGGTTTCGTTCCGCCGCGCGGGTTCTTGTCACAGTCCGTGGGAAACGCTGCGCATGCGCGGAAGGATGTTGGACAGGATCGCGTGCCAGATCAGCAGCGAGGGCACTGCGACGAGACCGCCAACGGGGCCCCACAGCCAGAGCCAGAACGCCAGCGCGATGAAGACGAGGAAGGGGTTCAGTGTCAGCGTGCGGCCGAGGACGTGGGGGGTGACGAACTGGGCCTCGATGAAGTCGATGACAAGGTAGATGCCGACCGGCAGGAGCATCGTGCCGACATCGTCGCCCGTCGCGAGGCCGACGCCGAAGAGCGTCACCGCCATCACGGCCGGGCCGATATAGATGACGTAGTTCAGGACGGTGGCGAGCAGCCCCCAGAGGATCGGCGAAGGAACGCCGGCGATCGCCATCGCCGCGGCGACCGCCACGCCGAGGCCGATGTTGATGGCGGTGATCGAAAGCAGGTAGCGCGAGACGTACCACTCGACGTCACGGAAGACATGCGCGGCACGCCAGCGCATGCGCCGGCTGATGCACATCGACAGGATCGAGACGCGGATTTGGTCGCGCGTCGCGACGAAGAAATAGAGGCAGGCGAGGAACAGGATCGCCTGCGCGACGAGGGACGGGCCCATGGCGATCATCGTCTGGATGGCACCGCCGTCCTCGACGCGCACCTTCATCGCCGCGTCGTTGCCGGCGACGGCCTGGAGCTGGTCGCGCAGGTCTCCGATCGACTTGAACACCGACCGCCAGTCGAGCATCTCAAGCTTGAGCTTCGCCCAGATCGTCGGCAGCTTCTCGAACCATACGGTCAGCGGCGGAACGAAGAGGGCGACGCCCCCGACGATGATCGCCAGGAAGAGGAGCACCACGAAGGCGGCGGAAATGCCGGCCGGGATGCCCGCCCGTTCGATCCGGCGGGCGACGGGGCCGAACATCAGCCCGACGATGACGGCGAGGGCTGCAGGGGCGAAGACGACCTCGGCATAGTGCAGGCCGGCCATCAGGATCACGATCGCCGCCATGACGAGCGAGCCGCGCGAGACGGTCGAAAGCATGACCTCGAAATTGGACTTCGGAGGCAGCCGGACGACCGGCGGCTGGATCCTCTCGTAACGCATATCTCGCTCTCCTCGCAGAGGAACGCCGCCTGCGGGGAAGCGTTCCGCGGCATCTTCTTCCGCCGGTGCGGGGCCCGCTATCTCTCGGGTTGCGGGCGTGCCTCGCCAGGCGCCCGGACCGCGCAATCGGCGGGCCGCGGGCACGAAAAAGCCGCCCGGACAAGGCGTCCGGACGGCTTCTTCAAAGTTCCCGAAGGCGCGATCAGTAGCCGCGCGGACAACGGGCGACGTAGACCCGGCCATGACGGGTGCGGTAACGGCACTCGTGGCTTCCTTCGGAGGCGCGGCCGATCAGGGCGCCGGCGATGCCGCCGACCGCCGCACCCGCGAGCGCGCCTTCCGCGTCGCCACCGATCGCAGCTCCGATGACGCCGCCGGAAGCAGCGCCGATCGTCGCGCCGCGTTCGGTCGGGGTGCATGCGGCAAGCGGTGCGATGCAAAGAACTGCGATAAGGGCCTTTCTCATTTCCTACTCTCCTTCAATGGCCGGGCTGGCAGAATTGCAGGGACGCTAGATGCGCCCCAAGAGGACCAGGATCAGAACAATAATGAGGACCAGTCCCAAGCCTCCCGAAGGCCCATAACCCCATCCGCCGCTGTAGCCCCACGTCGGCAAGGCGCCGATGAGCAACAGGACCAATATGATGAGAAGGATCGTTCCAAGCATTCTGTGCTTCCTCTCCTAGACCGGCGGTGAACGCGCGGATGCGCGCCTTTGTTCCGCCACACGCAAAGCGGGCGTCGGCGCACCGAGGCCCGCCGAAACCTCAACGGCTGGCGACCAGGCTCCCCTGCCTTGCCATTTCTTCGTCCTCGTCGACGATGCGGACCGAAATCCGGCCGTCCTTCGACAGGTCCCACATGACGGTCGCGTCCTTCTCGAAGACGGACGGGTCGACGGCAGCACAGGTGCCGTAGACCTGCCGCTCCCGGCGGACGGCGTCGATCATCACCGGACGCAGTGCGCCCTCGCAGGTGGCGACGGTCTCGTAGCCGACGGTCGGCGCGGGCAGCTCGTGGCAGGTATTGGGCCCGCTGCAAGCAATCAGGATCATGATGGCGCTCAGGTGTTCCATGACGCATCCCTCGTTTTCAAAGGAAACGTGAAGAAGCTCCCGAAGTTCCCGATGCCTTTTCTTACACAGCTTAAACAAGCTTGAAACAAGCCCCGACAGAGGGCTCTCGCCCGCGCCGGAACCATTTCAGGATGAAGACGTTCGCCGATGGTCGTCTATGGAGATCTCAATGAACGCGATCATCTATCTCGTCGGACTCGTCGTGGTCGTCGGCTTCATCCTCTCCCTTCTCGGGATCGCCTGAGAGCGAA
>JBQCEN010000014.1:0-7950 GCA_051960215.1 Pararhizobium sp. | reverse complement strand
GGCCGGGAACGCCCGAGAGGGCGGATACGGCGAGAGCCGCGGGGCTCGCAGCGTTCGAAGTGGCCCTCGGAAGCCTCGGCGGCAGGGATCGAAGGCGATGAAATGGTTCCTCATCCTCTGGGCGGGGCCGGTCGTCCTGCTCGGAGCGTGGTACGAGCTTTCGTACTACGACATCAATTTCGGGATGTTCATCCTGTCGCGCCAGATCCACGACCTGGTGTTCCAGATCTACGGCCATATCCTCGGCATTCCGCCGGAGGAGCTTCCGGGGCTCGTGGCGCGCGCGATCCTGTTCGATAGTTGCCTTGTCGCGTCGATCATCGTCTATCGCAAGCGGCGGGCGATATCGGCCTGGTGGCAGGCGCGCCGTCAGCGGCGCATGGAAGCGGCTCTCGAAAGGGCGGAGAGCCTGTCGAGGGCACCCTGAAGGATGAAGGCGGCGGCCGCCGAATCGATCCGCTCCGCCCGCTTCGCCCGGGATACGTCCATCTCGATCATCATCCGCTCGGCTGCGACCGTCGACAAGCGTTCGTCCCAGAAGACGAAGGGGAGCGTCATCCGTTCGGCCATGTTGCGGACGAAGGCTCGGGTCGCCTGGGCGCGGGGCCCCTCGCTGCCGTCCATGTTGACCGGCAGGCCGATGACGATCGCGCCCACCTGATCCTTCGCAAGCGCCGCCAGCAGCACCTCGGCATCCTTGCTGAATTTCGCGCGCCGGATCACCGGGCGGGGCGTCGCGAAGGCGCGGCCGAGGTCGGAGACCGCAAGCCCGATCGTCTTCGTGCCGAGGTCGAGGCCGGCGATCGCCTGGCGGGGCGCGAGGCGATCGGCAAGCTCTTCGATCAAGAGGACTGTCATGGACGAAGGTTGGCCTTTCGTTTCGCGACCCGCGCTCCATATGGTGCCGCGGAAGACATGCCGCACGATAGGAGGACTTCATGAAGATCATATGGTACGGGCACTCCGCCTTCCGCGTCGAGGTCGGCGAGGCGAAGATCCTGTTCGATCCCTTTCTCGAGGGAAACCCCGCCTGGAGCGGCGGCTGGGAAGGGCCCGCCGACGGCATCACGCACCTCATGCTCACCCACGGCCACAACGACCATGTCGGCAATTCGCTCGACATCCTGAAGAAGACGGGCGCGATGCTCGTCGCGAACTTCGAGATCTGCATGTATCTCGTCGGGCAGGGGGCGGACCAGGACAGGATCAATCCCGGCAACACCGGCGGGACCGTCGACTGCGGCGGCTTCACGACCACCTTTACGCAGGCGCATCACTCTTCGTCCTTCGGCGGCGACAAGGGCACGAACACCTACCTCGGCAATCCCAACGGCCTCGTTCTGCATTTCGCACATGACAAGACGCTCTACCACATGGGCGACACCGACATCTTTGGCGACATGGCGCTCATCCACGAGCTCCACCAGCCGCAGGTCGGGCTCGTTCCGATTGGCGACCGCTTCACCATGGGCGGTGCGGTGGCGGCGCTCGCCTGCCGGCGCTTCTTCAAGTTCGAGACGATCATTCCCTGCCACTACGGCTCCTTCCCCATCGTCGACCAGACGGCGGAGAAGTTCATCGCCGGAATGGAGGGCGGCGCTTCGGAGGTCAAGGTGCCGAAGATCGGAGAAGCCTTCGAGCTCTGAGGCGGAAGCCGGCAGTTGCGATGCGGGGGGCGCGCCGCTATAGCCGGGCGGATACGTCCTTCCGGAGCCCAACCGATGTCCGTCGACCTTGCCACCGTCAAACGCGTCGCCCGCCTCGCACGCATCGCCGTGACCGACGAGGAGGCGGCGAGGATGGAGCATGAGCTCAACGCGATCCTCGGCTTCGTCGAGCAGCTTGACGAGGTGGACGTGGCGGGCGTCGAGCCGATGACGTCGGTGACGCCGATGGCCATGAAGAAGCGCGCCGACGTCGTCACCGATGGCGACAAGGCCGACGACGTGGTCGCCAACGCGCCGATCCACGAGGGCAGCTTCTTCGTCGTGCCGAAGGTGGTGGAGTAGCGGCCACCTAGCCGCTCAACGACCCAAAGCTCCCACGCCAAAGAAGAACCGAACCGATGTCCGATCTCACGTCCCTCACCATCGCCGAAGCCCGCACCAAGCTCGCCAAGGGCGAGATCAGGAGCACGGAACTGACAGAGGCCTATCTGGCGGCGATCGAGGCGGCCAATCCAAAGCTCAACGCCTATGTGGCGGTGACGGCCGACAGGGCGCGCGCCATGGCCAAGGCCTCCGACGCGCGTCTCGTACGCGGCGAGGGCGGGGCGCTCGAGGGCATCCCGCTCGGCATCAAGGATCTCTTCGGCACCAGGGGCGTCCACACCCAGGCTTGCAGCCACATCCTGAACAAGTTCGAGCCGCGCTACGAATCGACCGTGACGCAGAACCTCTGGAACGACGGCGCCGTCATGCTCGGCAAGCTCAACATGGACGAGTTCGCCATGGGCTCGTCGAACGAGACGTCGCATTACGGCCCGGTGAAGAACCCGTGGCGGGCGAAGGAGTCGAACCTCGACCTCGTTCCCGGCGGCTCGTCGGTTGGCTCCGCCGCTGCCGTGTCCGCCTTCCTCTGCGCCGGCGCCACGGCGACGGACACCGGCGGCTCCATCCGCCAGCCCGCCGCCTTCACCGGCACCGTCGGCATCAAGCCGACCTACGGGCGCTGCTCGCGCTGGGGCATCGTCGCCTTCGCCTCGTCGCTCGACCAGGCCGGCCCGATCGCGCGGGATGTGCGCGACGCGGCGATCATGCTGAAATCAATGGCCGGTGTGGATGACAAGGATACGACGTCGGTCGACCGTCCGGTGCCGGACTACGAGTCTGCGCTTGGCCAGTCGGTCAAGGGCATGCGGATCGGCATTCCCAAGGAATATCGGGTGGATGGCATGCCGGAGGAGATCGACGCGCTCTGGCAGCAGGGCATCGCCTGGCTGAAGGACGCCGGGGCGGAGATGGTCGACATCTCGCTGCCCCACACGAAATACGCGCTGCCGGCATATTACATCGTCGCGCCGGCGGAGGCGTCTTCCAACCTCGCGCGCTACGACGGGGTGCGCTACGGGCTGCGCGAGAACGGGCGCGACATCGTCGACATGTACGAGAAGACGCGCGCCGCCGGCTTCGGCGCCGAGGTCAAGCGGCGCGTCATGATCGGCACTTATGTGCTCTCGGCCGGCTACTACGACGCCTACTACCTGAAGGCGCAGAAGGTGCGCACGCTGATCAAGCGCGACTTCGAGACGGTCTTCGGCGAGGGGATCGACGCGATCCTGACGCCGGCGACGCCATCGTCCGCCTTCGGCATCGCCGATCAGGACATGGCCGCCGATCCGGTGAAGATGTACCTAAACGACATCTTCACGGTGACGGTCAACATGGCTGGGCTCCCGGGCATCGCCGTGCCGGCCGGGCTCGACCATAAGGGCCTTCCCCTCGGCCTTCAACTCATCGGCCGCGCCTTCGACGAGGAGACGCTGTTCCGCACGGCTCATGTCATCGAGCAGGCTGCGGGACGCCTCTCGCCGACGCGATGGTGGTGATCGGCAGCGCGGGTTCTTACGAGGTGCCGGGCCAAAATCGGACCGCATGCCCGGAAGCTCCCGCCAGCGGAATCACCGGCGGGGTTACTTCGGCACACGCTGCCGCTAGAATAGGCGCCGTCGCTCGGATCGCGACCTCGAGGAGATCGCGCTTTCGAAGGTGCTGAGGACGATGACGGACGAAGGGCATCCCGACCTTGCACGCGCCCTGGCGCTCCTTTCCGACGATCGATACCGCATGGGCGAGGGCTGGCGGCAGGCGCACGAAATCGCACAGGTGCACGAGGGTGAGCCGCTCTTCGACCGCCTGCACGCGCTCTGCCACCGGATCGAAGGCAACGCCGGCAATGCCGCCTACTGGTACCGACGCGCCGGCACGACGCCCTTTGCCGCGAGCTTCGACGAGGAGGCGCAAGCAATCCGCGCCGCGGCCGGGCTTTCCTGACTATAAATGACCTGCCGAGCGCTCAGTTGACGCCGCGATAGAGTGCTTCGAGCAGAATGGAGACGTCGAGCGCCCCTGCAAAGCCAATGCCGCCGACAGGCGCGCTTGAACCGTCACCACATTTGCTCTACCCAGCGGACGCGCCTTCGAAGCCAGTTCAGAGCCTTGCCATGACGATCATCGACACCCGCACGCCCGATCCGAAACGCTTCATACCCGGCGCCACGGGCGACTGGGAGGTCATCGTGGGCATGGAGGTGCATGCCCAGGTGACGAGCCGATCGAAGCTCTTCTCCGGCGCCTCGACGGAGTTCGGCAAGCCGGCGAACGCCAACGTCTCGCTCGTCGACGCGGCGATGCCGGGCATGCTGCCGGTGATCAACGGGGAATGCGTCAGGCAGGCGGTGCGGACGGGGCTCGGGCTCAAGGCGAAGATCAACAAGCGCTCGATCTTCGATCGCAAGAACTATTTCTATCCGGATCTGCCTCAGGGCTACCAGATCTCGCAGTACAAGGACCCGATCGTCGGCGAGGGGAAGATCGTCATCTCCGTCGGGCCCGACCGGCAGGGCAACTTCGAGGATATCGAGATCGGCATCGAGCGGCTTCACCTCGAGCAGGACGCCGGCAAGTCGCTGCACGACCAGCATGCGACCATGTCCTATGTCGACCTCAACCGCTCGGGTGTGGCGCTGATGGAAATCGTCTCCAAGCCGGACCTGCGCTCCTCCGACGAGGCGAAGGCCTATCTGACGAAGCTTCGGACGATCCTGCGCTATCTCGGCACGTGCGACGGCAATATGGACGAAGGCTCGATGCGGGCGGACGTCAACGTTTCGGTGCGCAAGCCCGGCGGGGAGTTCGGCACGCGCTGCGAGATCAAGAACGTCAACTCGATCCGCTTCGTCGGCCAGGCCATCGAATACGAGGCACGCCGGCAGATCGCCATTCTGGAGGAGGGCGGGGCGATCGATCAGGAGACCCGGCTGTTCGACGCCGCCAAGGGTGAGACGCGCTCGATGCGCACGAAGGAAGATGCGCACGACTACCGCTATTTCCCCGACCCTGACCTCCTGCCGCTCGAGTTCGACGATGCCTTCGTCGAAGCCCTTGCCTGCGACCTGACGGAGCTTCCCGACGACAAGCGGAACCGGTTCGTCGGCGAATTGGGGCTTTCGGTCTACGACGCCTCGATCCTGGTCTCGGAAAAGGCCATCGCCGACTATTTCGAGAAGGTCGCGGCCGCGCGCGACGGCAAGATGGCTGCGAATTGGGTCATCAACGACCTGCTCGGTGCGCTGAACAAGGCAGGAAGGACGATCGAGCAGACGCCCGTCTCGCCGGAGCAGCTGGGCGGGATCATCGACCTGATCAGGGAAGGTACGATCTCCGGCAAGATCGCCAAGGACCTCTTCGAGATCGTCTGGAACGAGGGCGGAGATCCCGCGGAGATCGTTCAGGAACGCGGCCTGACGCAGGTGACCGACACGGGCGCCATCGAAGCCGCCGTGGACGCCGTTATTGCCGCCAACCCGGACAAGGTCGAGCAGGTGAAGGCAAAGCCCACGATGGCGGGCTGGTTTGTCGGCCAGGTGATGAAGGCGACCGGCGGCAAGGCCAATCCGCAGGCCGTCAACGCTCTGGTGAAAGAGAAGCTGGGCGTCGAATCAGCGGAAGGCCGCCTCCGACTGGGGGCGGCCTTCCAAATTCGAGCGTGTCGCTGTGATCTGCCCTTACTGGGCGCCACCGCCTGCGCCGGTACCAGCGCCGTTGCCGGCGGGAGCGGCCGGGGCCGGATTGGCGCTCGGCGCAGCCGGCGTGGCCGGGGTCGCAGGCGCTGCCGCATTCGGAGCAGCGCCGGGCGCCGTGCTGCCGGTCGTCGTGTTGTCCGTCGCAGCGTTCTGCGACGCCGTCTGCGGGGCACCGTTGTTGTTGCCGGTATTGGCGTAGAAAATGCCGCCGATGATCAGAAGGACGACGATGATGCCGGCGATGAACCAGCCGCCGCCACCACCGCGCCTTTCGACAGGCGGCGTGACAACCGTCGTGGGCTCATCGATGGGGCGACCCTGCGGGTCGAGGCGGGGGCGCTCCGGCATTGCGGGATCGTTGTAGCGGTCACTCATCGCATTTACTCCTCGTGCAGATCGATGAAGTAGAAACGACGGACAACGGTCGCTGTTCCTGCCGACCCTACATCTTTGTCGGCAGCTTGAAATAGACTGTGATGAAACCGGAAGAACGCGGGGCGAAGATCGCCCCGGTCCTGCAGATGATCATGGTGCGGCTACTTCCGGGCGGCGGACGGCGCCGCCTGCACGTCCGGCGCCGGAGCGTTGGACGCCTCCTCCTGGTTCATGTGGCGCGGGATGATCGTGATGTTCTCTGTGAGATAGCCCGCATAGACGAAGCCGCCGATCAGCACCATGGCGACGGCGATGCCGGCCGCAACGAAGCCGCCGGAATCATTGCGTCGGTAACGCGGCGCGACGTCATGCGGCTCCTGCGCGGGATCGCTATAGTCGACGACGCGCTCATCCGCGCCATCGAACTGGTCCGGATTCTGGATCATGACACTTCCCTTCGGTGCGCGCTTTTTCATTTACGCGTCTTGACAAGAGACGTTCCGATTCGAACTTGGCAATAATGTGATCCGAATGGCACGCCTGTGCATTCGCAACGGCATGAAATAGGTAGCCATATCTATGCGACAAGGGCTTGCTTCAAGAATTGGATGATCAATTTGGCTGAGCTTACTGCATCGAGGTCCAAAGATCGGCCGCACGTTCCGCGCATCGAGATTCGCCAGGCGGTCCGCTCCGACGTGCCGGCACTCGTGGCGATCTTCGCCTCCGATGGCGTCGGCGGGCACGGCGACACCGTCGATCCTTCCGCCTTACCCGACTATCAGGCGGCCTTCGACAGGATCGCCGCGTCGACGGACACCAGGTTGTTCGTGGCCGAGATGGGCGGCGTCGTTGCCGGCACCTTTCAGATCGTCTTCCTGACCGCCTTGACCGGCCGGGGCGCCACCAACCTCTTGGTCAAGGCGGTCCATACCGGTCGCGACCTGCGCGGCCAAGGCATCGGCAGCGCCATGATGACCTATTGCATCGATCTCGCCCGGCGCGAGGGCGTCCGTCGCATCCAGCTCTCGTCGAACGCGGCGCGCCTCGATGCCCATCGGTTCTACGAACGTCTCGGTTTCGAGCCGACGCACAAGGGCTACACGCTGACGATGAAATAGGCCGGGCTGCGGCTTCGCGCTCTGGACAAGCACCGGGCAGCGGGCCATAACGGCCGCATGTTGCAGGCGCGAGAGAGCGAGCGATGAAAGACTTCCTGGTCCAGTTCTTCACGTGGTGGAACGGCGCGACGATGGGTACGCGGCTCTACACCCGCCGCCACGGGACCCGCGTCGGCACCGACGAGTTCGGCAATGTCTACTACCAGGGCGGCATGGATTCCGAAGGCCGCACGCGGCGCTGGGTGATCTACAACGGCCCGGCCGAAGCGAGCGCGATTCCCGCCGGATGGCACGGCTGGATGCATCACCGCACGGCCGTGGCGCCCTCCGACCAGAACTACGCACCGCGCGAATGGCAGAAGGGGCATCAGCCCAATCTCACCGGCACGCCCTACGCCTATCGGCCGAAGGGCTCGATGCTGAGCCCGGGTCATCGCCCGCGCGTGACGGGCGACTACGACGCCTGGACGCCGAAGTCCTGAACGCCTTCGCCGGCTCTGGCCATACGGCTGGACAAGCGAACGGCAAGTGGCGAAGGACCCAAAGAGGACAGGGGCGGTGACGAAGCAGCGAAGCGGCGTCTTGCGGTTCTCCAAAGAGCTGGCCTCCATCGCCGTGGCCGCAGGCCTAGCGGTCCTGCTTCTGCCGCAGGCGGCGAGTGCCGCGCGGATCTCCAACAAGGTCGCCGTCTTCAGCGGCCTCGACAAGATC
>JBQCEN010000013.1:0-2927 GCA_051960215.1 Pararhizobium sp. | reverse complement strand
GATTACGCGATCTTCATGCTCGATCCCGACGGCAACGTCGTCAGCTGGAATCCGGGGGCCCGGCGCATAAAGGGCTACCTACCGGACGAGATCATCGGCAGCCATATCTCCCGATTCTATACGGAGGAGGACCGCAAGAGGGGCCTGCCCCAGACGGGCCTTAAGACGGCGGCAGCGGAGGGACGCTTCGAGAACGAAGGATGGCGCCTGCGGAAGGACGGCTCGCGTTTCTGGGCCAGCGTCGTCATCGACGCCATCCGCGACGAGCGGGGCAAGCTCCTCGGCTTCGCGAAAGTTACACGCGACATCACCGAGAAGATCGCCGCGCAGCGCGCGCTGGAAGAGACGCGGGAGGCTCTCTTCCAGGCCCAGAAGCTCGAAGCCATCGGGCAGCTCACCGGCGGCGTGGCACACGACTTCAACAACCTTCTGATGGTCATCCTCAGCAGCCTCGATCTGATGCGCAAACGTCTGCCAGAGGACAGGAAGCTGCTGAGCCTTCTCGACAACGCCAAACAGGCAGCGCAGCGGGGCGCGGGCCTCATCCAGCGGATGCTGGCTTTCGCGCGCCGCCAGGAACTCGAACGGACAGCTCTTGACCTGCCGGCGATCGTGCAGGGTATGAGAGATCTTCTGCAGCACTCCATCGGCCCGGCGATCCGGATAGAGACGTGCTTTCCGCCGACGCTGCCGAAGGTAAGGACGGATGCGAACCAGTTCGAGGCGGCCCTGCTCAACCTCGCGGTCAATGCGCGCGACGCGATGCCCACCGGTGGACCACTCGTTCTGTCGGCCAGTGACGAAATCGTCGGCGCCTCTCATCCGACCGGCCTGCGGCCGAACCACTATGTCTGCTTCTCGGTCAGCGATACCGGCGAAGGAATGGACGAGGCCACGCTGGGCCGAGCGACCGAGCCCTTCTTCAGTACCAAGGGCGTTGGCAAGGGCACCGGACTTGGCCTCTCCATGGCCCAGGGCTTCGCCGAACAGTCCGGCGGCCGCCTGTTCCTGCGCAGCGAGCGCGGTGTCGGAACAACAGCCGAGATATGGCTTCCCGTCGCCGAAGAGGACGAGGACATGCCGCTTGCAGCGGAAGACACCGCGACTGCTCCGTTTGGCGAGGGTGGAGAACGACGTCTTCAGGTGCTTGCGGTGGACGACGATGCGCTCGTCCTGATGAATACGGTGGCGATGCTGGAGGATTTGGGGTGCGCCGTCGTGGAGGCGGCTTCAGGTGAGGAGGCTCTGAAGGCACTGCGGCAGAATCCGCATATCAATCTCGTCATAACCGATCAAGCCATGCCCAGGATGACTGGAGCGCAACTAAGCGAAGTCATCAAGAAAGAGCGGCCAGGCCTGCCGATCGTGCTCGCCACTGGTTACGCCGACTTACCGGAAGGCATCGACCTCGATCTGCTTCGGCTGCCGAAGCCGTTCAGCCAGGATCAGCTCGCGCGGGTGGTGCTTGGGGTCGTTTGTGCAAGAGGATGACAGCATGGGGCGCGGCTTCAATCGAGGTCACGGATGGGCCTTTCATCCGGTCTGAGCGAAGTCAGCGGCCTCGGTCTGCAAATGCAGATATTGCGGATCGAAGCCGGCGCGTTCCATGAGTCCTTCCCGATCCAATATCGATATCTTCCTGCCGCTGTAGTCGATCAGGCACTCGCTCTGGAGCTTCCGCAGGCTCCGGTTCGTGTGGACGATCGACAGCCCCATCATGTCGGCCAAGTGGGCCTGCGTCACCGGCAGCTCGAAACATGAGCCGTCGCTCATGCCGATCGCGGTCAGCCGCGACACCATCTCGCACAGAAGGTGCGCCACGCGCTCCTCGGCGATCCTCCGTTCGACCGAGATCAGCCAGTCATGCGCGGCTTCCACAATTGAAGCGAGACGCACTGCCTTTGCCATGTTCGGGTGGTCCTGGAGGAGGGAGCAGAACCTGTCATTGCGAATGAGGCCGACATGACAGGGCGAGAGAGCCCCGACGGAATGGTCCATCCTGCTGACCAGGTCGACGTCCGAATCACAGATGACTCCAGGGAGGAGGTAGGCCGTGATCTGCCGCTGTCCGTCCGCCAGGTTCTGGTACCGGCACGCCCAGCCGTCAAGCAGGACATGGACGTACCGTGAGTTCTCGCCGCGCCTGAGAATATCGGCCGTCGGCTCGAAATCCACGGTCTCCTCAACCGCCTTCCTTACGAGGTGTCTATCGAGGTCGGACAGCGGTGCGAACAGATCAAGCTTTTTTATGAAGCGATCGACTGGCATCACATCTCACCTGAAAAAATGAGAGAACCCGTCCATCGAGGATCTTAGCGCCGGTCCTCTGTGAGGAAAAGAGGTCGGCCTGAGGCGGACCGCCGCGGAACAATATCCCGCCTGCATGCTTCGACGCGACGCAAGCGGGAATCTGTTCGGTAAGAAGCGACGTGCCCAACTACTTCTTCGAAATCTCTGACGGCACGGAAACCAAGGAGGACGAGATCGGCCTGCGCTGCAGGACGCTTAAAGATGCCCGCGAGGCGGCGTTCAAGGCGCTGCAGGATGCCTTCCACGACGAACGGATCACCAGCGACCTCCGAGAACTCTCGATTACCGTTCGAGATCAGAGCGGCCGGCGGCTTTTCCGGACCGGCATCAGCTGGACGCTGGCTTGGCTGGATGACGAGGAGGGCGAGAGGCGGCTGGACGGTGCTGATGGTCGAGCTACTGCACAGGACCGGCAATCTCCCGAAGAATCGACAGGCATGCCTTCCGATCCTCCTCGAGATACGGACTTCCCTCGTCGCTCATGATGAAGCCGAGTTCGATCTGCGCAAACACCCGCTCGAACTCCTTGACAAGGGCTGCTCCGTCTTCGTCGGGAAGATGACGCGCGGCCTCCGCGAGAAGGGATCGTAGCTGCGCCAACTCTATCGCTGGCACCG
>JBQCEN010000012.1:0-7896 GCA_051960215.1 Pararhizobium sp. | reverse complement strand
CACTCGTCGAACACCTATCGCGGGCAGGTCTCGGCGCACCGGAAGGCGACGAACGCGCGCAACTTCACCCAGTGCGACTCGCTGCTGATCGGCGACAAGTGCGGCGCGCATACCGTTCCCTATATCGAGGCGAAGAACGCGACCGCACAGTTCGAGCACGAGGCGACGACGTCGAAGATCTCCGAGGACCAGCTCTTCTACTGCCTGCAGCGCGGCATCCCGGAAGAGGAGGCCGTCGCGCTGATCGTCAACGGCTTCGTCCGCGAGGTGATCCAGGAACTGCCGATGGAATTCGCCGTCGAGGCCCAGAAGCTGATCGGGATTTCGCTGGAAGGGAGCGTGGGGTGAGCGCGGTGCGACCGCTGTTCTCCCGTCATTCCTGTGCTTGTCACAGGAATCCATTCCCCTCCGCTCAGGGGTCGGGGGCGCCATCACTCTTGCCCCCTTGTGAATGGCGGAACGGTATGGACCCCTGTGACAAGCACAGGGGTGACGGAGGGTGGGGCGCCCTTCCCGTGTAACTTTCGCGCTGCGAGATTTGTGAATCTGTAGGACACCAGAATGCTTGAAATCAGAAACCTCCATGCCCGGATCGCCGAGGACGGCACCGAGATTATCCGCGGCCTCAATCTCACCGTGAAGGCGGGTGAGGTGGCGGCGATCATGGGGCCGAACGGGTCCGGGAAGTCGACGCTCTCCTACGTGCTCGCCGGGCGCGACGACTACGAGGTTACCGAGGGCGAGGTCCTTTATAACGGGGAGAACATCCTCGATCTCGATCCGGCGGAGCGGGCGGCCAAGGGCATCTTCCTCGCCTTCCAGTACCCGGTCGAAATCCCGGGCGTCGCGACCATGCAGTTCCTCAAGGTCGCGATGAACGAGCAGCGCAAGGCGCGCGGCGAGAGCGAGCTGACGACGCCGGACTTCATGCGCAAGGTGAAACAGGCCGCGGCCGACCTGAAGATCAATCCGGACATGCTGAAGCGGCCGCTGAACGTCGGCTTCTCCGGCGGTGAAAAGAAGCGCGCCGAAATCCTGCAGATGGCGCTCTTGGAGCCGAAGCTCTGCGTGCTCGACGAGACGGATTCCGGGCTCGACATCGATGCGCTGAAGATCGTCGCCGACGGCGTCAACGCGCTGCGCTCGCCGGACCGCGCCGTGGTCGTCATCACGCACGACCAGCGGCTCCTCGAATACATCGTGCCGGATACCGTCCACGTCCTCTACAAGGGCCAGGTGATCCGTTCCGGCGACAAGGCGCTGGCGCTCGAGCTCGAGCAGAACGGCTACGCCGACATCATCGAGCAGGCGGCCTGAGGCGACCATGTCCGAAGGAGCAAAGCGCATGACGATGCAGAGCAAGCCGCCGCTGACGGCTGCCGAGCAGAAGCTCTTCGAGAGCTTCGAGGCGGTGCGCGTCGAACTGCCGGGCAAGGGCCCGGTGGCGGCGATGCGCGAGCGGCTGCTGTCCGACCTCCGGACGGCCGGCCTGCCGACGCGGCGGATCGAGGCGTGGCACTATACGGACCTGCGCTCCCTCTTGCGGTCGGTGCCGGGGCCGGAAAACGCCGGCGCGGCGCGCGACGTGCCGGCACTGGTCGAGAGATCGGCTGTCCTTGCCGTGCGCAACGGCGTCGCCACGGACGGAGCCGGGCCGGCCGGCGTCGCGACGCGCCGGTTCCGCGACATGCTCTCGGATGAGGCCGTGGTGACGCTGCTCAAGGAGCGCGGCGCGGACGATGCGATCGGCAAGATCAACGGCGCCTTCGTCTCCGACGGCCTGACGCTTAGCCTCGCCGACGGGACGGTGCTCGAGCACCCGCTCGAGATCCAGCATCTGCAGAACGGCGGCCAGGCCCATACCCGCCTGCCGGTGCAGATCGGCCGGGACGTCAAGGCGACGATCATCGAGCGGCATATCGCGACGGGCGACGCCGAGGCGCTGGCCTCGGCGGTGACCGATCTTTCGGTCGGCGAGGGCGCGGAACTCATCTGGATCATCCTGCAGCAGCGCGGGCGCGGCGATACGCATCTCGGCCAGATCAACGTGCGGCTCGGGGCAGGCGCCAAGCTGATGCTCTACGTCGTCAATGCCGGCGGCCATCTCGTGCGGCAGGAAATCCGCGCTGTCGTCGAGGGTGAGGGCGCGGACATGAAGCTGCGCGGCATCAACCTCCTCGGTGGCGCCAGCCATACGGATGTAACGCTGGTCCTCGGCCACAACGTGCCGGAGACGACGTCGACGGAGATCGTCCGCAACGTCGTGTTCGACAGGGCGCGAGGCGTCTTCCAGGGCCAGATCCGGGTGGCGCCCGACGCGCAGAAGACGGACGCCCGGATGGCGTGCAACACGCTGCTCCTCTCCGACGACGGCGACTTCTCGACGAAGCCGGAGCTCGAGATCTTCGCCGACGACGTGCAGTGCGGGCATGGCGCGACGGTCGCCGACATCGACCAGAACCACCTGTTCTACATGATGGCCCGCGGCGTGCCGGAGAAGAAGGCGCGGGCAATGCTC
Source organism: Pararhizobium sp. (assembly GCA_051960215.1). Taxonomy (GTDB): domain Bacteria; phylum Pseudomonadota; class Alphaproteobacteria; order Rhizobiales; family Rhizobiaceae; genus Pararhizobium_B. Next base: position 5,378 of record JBQCEN010000012.1, on the reverse strand, counting down.
GTCAACGCCTTCGTCGCCGAGATCGTCGAGGAACTCCAGGACGAGGCGCTGATCGAGGCGCTTGAAGGCGTCATCGCCCGCTGGCTTGAGGCGCATGCCTGAGATGGACACCCGAAACGCCGCAGCAACCTACGACGTCGAGAGGATCCGGAAGGACTTCCCGATCCTTTCGCGCGAGGTCTACGGCAAGCCGCTCGTCTATCTCGACAATGGCGCCTCGGCGCAGAAGCCGAAGGTCGTGATCGATGCGGTGGCGGAGGCTTATTCGAACGAGTACGCCAACGTCCACCGCGGGCTGCATTTCCTCTCGAATGCGGCGACGGACGCCTACGAGGCGGCGCGCGAGAAGGTGCGCGGCTTCGTCAATGCCGGCTCGACCGACGAGATCGTCTTCACCCGCAATGCGACCGAAGCGATCAACCTCGTCTCCTATGGCTGGGGCATGCCGAACATCGGCGCGGGCGACGAGATCGTCATCACGATCATGGAGCATCACTCCAACATCGTGCCCTGGCACTTCATCCGCGAACGGCAGGGCGCCAAGCTCAACTGGGTGCCGGTGGCCGACGACGGCAGCTTCTCCCTGGACGATTTCGAGAAGACGCTGACCGAACGCACGAAGCTCGTCGCCATCACCCACATGTCGAACGTGCTCGGGACGGTCGTGCCCGTGAAGGAGGTTTGCCGGATCGCGCATGAGCGCGGCATCCCGGTGCTCGTCGACGGCAGCCAGGGCGCCGTGCACCTGCCGGTCGACGTCCGCGACATCGACTGCGACTGGTATGCCTTCACCGGCCACAAGGTCTACGGCCCATCGGGCATCGGCGTCCTCTACGGCAAGAAGGCGATGCTGGAGGCGATGCGCCCGTTCCAGGGCGGCGGCGAGATGATCTTCGACGTGACCGAGGACATCGTCACCTACAACGACCCGCCGCACCGCTTCGAGGCCGGCACGCCGCCGATCGTCCAGGCGATCGGCCTCGGCTACGCGCTCGACTATATGCAGGGGCTGGGGCGCGAGGCGATCGCGGCGCACGAGGCGGACCTTGCGGCCTATGCGCATGAGCGGCTTTCGACGATCAATGCGCTTCGCCTCATCGGCACGGCGCCGGGCAAGGGGGCCATCTTCTCCTTCGAGATCGAGGGCATTCATGCGCACGACGTGTCGATGGTCATCGACCGTTCGGGCGTCGCGGTGCGCGCCGGCACGCACTGCGCGCAGCCGCTCTTGAAACGCTTTGGCGTGACCTCTACCTGCCGGGCATCGTTCGGCCTCTACAACACGCGCGGCGAGGTCGACGCCCTTGCCGCGGCGCTGGAAAAGGCCCGCGCCTTCTTTTCATGACGGACTGAACCGATGAGCGACGATATCGAAATTCGCGACGAGACACCGCCGAGCGAGGAGGCCGCCTCGGCCATCCCGCGCGAGGAACTGGCGCGGATGACCGACGACATCGTCAGCGCGCTGAAGACCGTCTACGACCCGGAAATCCCGGCCGACATCTACGAACTCGGCCTGATCTACAAGATCGACATCGAAGACGACCGCTCGGTCAAGATCGACATGACGCTGACGGCGCCGGGCTGTCCTGTCGCCGGCGAGATGCCGGGCTGGGTGCAGAATGCTGTCGGCGCCGTGGAAGGCGTCTCCGACGTCGACGTCACCATGGTCTTCGATCCGCCGTGGACGCCGGACCGCATGTCGGAAGAGGCGCAGGTCGCCGTCGGCTGGTACTGATCGCCCGGCCGCGGCGGCGGCCGGCTCACGATTTCGCGACCGACGCCTCGTCTTCCTCCAGGACCTTTTCCGCAAGGCGGTTGTCGTTGCGGTTCGCCGTGACGTGCATGTCGTGCACCATCCAGCGGGCGATCATCGCGTGCTGGACGTTCGCCTGCTGGGCGTTCCTGTAGAAGGTGATGAGGTTGCGCACCGGCTCCGATACCTTGTCGAAGCCCGAGATGAAGGCGAGGATGACGCCGAGCGTCGTCTGGCCGTGCATGGCCTGGTAGCCGCCGATGATCAGCACGGCGAGCGGCGCCAGCGAATTCAGCGTGTTCAGCATAGCCTTGAGGCCGTTGCGGATCATCGACTGGATCATGCGGTTGCGGTAGATGGTGCGCCAGTAGGTCCGGTGCGTATGGTTGCCCTCGTGGCGCAGATGCGAGACGTCGCGCCCGAGCGCCCGGAGCAGCCCCACATTGATCGCGACCAGGCGGTTCAGTTTGCGCTGGACCAGCGGTGTCAGGATCACCTGCGGCAGGAGCAGCACGATGCCGACCAGCGCGATCTTCGGATCGACGACGAACATGTAGCCGATGACGCCGATCAGCCTGGCGACGTTGGTCGCCGCCTCCGAGATCGCCACGCCGACGAACTCGCCGATCTTGTCGGTCTCCGAGCCGATGATCGAGACCGCCTCGCCGCTGTTGGAGTTGTCGGCCTGGGCCTCCTCCAGATGGTTGCCGTAGAGCTCGAAGATGTGGGCGCGCGTATAGTAGACCGCGCTCTCCGTCATCCAGTTCTGGTAGACGCCGAGGATGAACTTCAGGATCTTGTGCAGCACGACAGCGACGAGATAGGTGGCGGCGAGGATGAAGAAGAGATTGAGGTTCTTCTCCCGGATCGCATGGTCGACGAGGCGGCGCTGAAGGTCGATCGGCAGGATGTTGACGCCGGCGGACGCCGCGGCCAAGGCACAGGCCGCCGCCTGATGCCAGCCGGTCATGCGCCGGACATAGCCCCAGATGGAGCTCGAGGGCGTGTTGTCGCCGGTGCGCCTGATGGCGCGGGGACGCAGGTAGAATTTCATCGACGGAAGGCCGCTCGTGGAATCGGCATGAATGTTCTCATGAAAGAGCCGGCTTCGGCCAGCGCGTGGATCGCGAGCGCTCGCGGTTGTCCCTGCCGGCGCCCCGCATTACATCTAAAGCAAAGCCGGACGAGGCGATCCGGCGGATGGAGAGTTCATATGGGCGCTTTCGCCGTAATGACAATGACCGAGGCTGCTGCGCGCCGCGTGAAGGCCATTCTCGCGCAATCCGACGGCGGGGCTTCGGGAATCCGCGTCGGGATTAGAAAGGGCGGATGCGCGGGTATGGAGTATACCGTCGATCTTGTCACGGAGCCGAACGCCAAGGACGACCTCATCGAGCGCGACGGTGCGCGCGTCTATGTGGCGCCCGAGGCCGTGCTCTTCCTTCTCGGGACCGAGATGGACTTCGAGACGACGCGACTGCGTTCCGGCTTTGTCTTCAACAATCCGAACCAGACGTCGGCCTGCGGTTGCGGCGAGTCGGTAGAATTGAAGCCTGCCGATCTTGCGGCGCTTGCGGCGCGCGGAGATGCGGTGGTGCGCACGGAGTAGCGCCGCGTCGATCGCGTCGAAGGGTTTTCCGCATCGCGCAACCCGTTCCCGCAAAAGCCGGTTTTCTCGTCATACGAGTATTACGGATTAAATTCTTGTTCAGATTGTAGGCGCAGTCTCGCGCTTGCAGGAATGGTCCTGCATCACCTGCTCTCAGGCGATCAACCCCGCTCCCTCCGCCGGACCCCAGGCCGGCGGAGGGAGACGACAGGGAGCGGACATGCGGCGCGGCCTTGCCTTTGTTTTGATCGTTGCAGCCGTCGCGCCGGCGTCCGCGGGGCTCGCTGCGGAGACGCAGCCGGGAGCGGCAACGACGGTCGAGTTCGACAGCGAGACGATTGCGACCTCCAACATCTTCGACGACCAGAGCGGGCTTTCCGACCTGGGGCTGCATCTGCGCGGGCTGCTCAGCCATGCCTTCACGAGCGATGCCGGTACATGGGTCGTGAAAACGACCCTCGACGCCACGCACTATCGCGACCACGACTTCGCCGATACCGATTCGGTCGCGATCGAGCTCGACCATGCGACGGATGTGAGCGCGCCGGTCTCCGTCAGCACTCATTTGGGCTATGCGCTGGCGGACCAGGGCGACGATCTCGTCGTCGGCCCGCTCGTCCTCGGCCTGCGTCAGTCGATCGGCAGCTATTCCGCCGGAACGGCAATCCAAGTGCGGCTGCCGGCGGACACGCTGGCGCAGCTTTCCGTCGACGAGCGCTACGACGATGTCGGGGCGGCGCGCTTCGAACTGCCGCTTCCCGACCAGAAGGTGACACCGGACCGTAACGTCCTGCAGACGACGCTCGGCGTGGCGCACGCCTTCGGGGCGGTCAAGACGGCGCTGATCGCCGAGATGACGGATGTCGCGCTGTTCCAGCAGGTGCCTTTGCAGAACGCGGTGCCATATCGCAACTATGCGCTCCGCGGCCGGTTCGCGATCGACGATGCCGCCGGCTGGTCGCTTGCCGGGGAGATCGGCATCCGGCGCCTCGAGGACGGGGTCGGCATCTATGACGAGGCGCGGCCGATCTACGCGCTCACGGTGGCGAAGGTCTTCGCCGGGCGCTACAGCCTGCAAGCCGCGCTGACGCGCGATTTCGATGCGGCGCAGACGGACGATCCGCTCGCGACCTACCGGCAGCGTGTCGAACTGGAGGGGCAGGCGCGCGTCGCAGACGCCATCCTCGTCGGCGCCGGCATCTATGCGGCGCTCGGTGACAACCTGCTTCTCGAAAACAAGGACAGACGCTGGGGGGCTTACGGCGCGCTCGCCTACACGTTCAATCCCAAGCTGTCGCTCCTCGTGCGCGTCGACTACGAAAGCCGCCGCCGCACGATCATTGATCAGGACGACGACACGCTGTCCGGCCGGATCGGGTTGCAGGCAAGGCTTTAGGGCGCTTCCAGGAGACGTGGAAACCGGTTGTCCGTCGGGAAACGGGAAAAAACAAAAGCCCAGATCGTTTTTACGAATCAAGGAAACGCGGAAACGATCTAGGGGACAGATCGGAGGCGAGGGGGCCGAAGCCCCGTCGCCCTGTCCGTGGCTTACCAGTGGTGGTGGCCGCCACCATGGCTGCCGCCCGAATTGCTGCTGCGGACGGAATAGTGGTTGCCGCCGAGCAGGTTGTTGAGCAGGCCGTTGCCGTTGCCGATGGCGTTGCCGTTCAGGATGCCGCTGAGCAGGCTCGTGCGGTTGCCGCTCGCGACAGCGGACCCGTTGAGGATGCCGAGCCCGCCGAGGTCGACGGAGGGCGACACGTTGAGCAGGCCGCCGCCCGAGCGGTGACCGCCGAAGCCGAAGCCCCCGGCATGGGCGGCGGTCGCAGCCGAGACGCTGAAGACGGCGACGGCGGCAAGCTTTACAATCATCTTCATGGATCATTTCCTTCCGTTGCACTGCTGCCTGCGATCAACTCCCGCTTGCAAGAGTATTCGCCGAGGCTCCGGAGGAAATGGAATCGTCAACGAAGCGGCCGATCCTGCGCCGTTATCAGAAAATTAACCCTACTC
>JBQCEN010000011.1:0-4936 GCA_051960215.1 Pararhizobium sp. | reverse complement strand
ATCGTCGCCGCGTCGGCCCGTCCGAGCTTTGCCGCGTCGATGCAGTTCATCTTCGGAGAGCCGATGAATCCGGCGACGAAGAGGTTCGCGGGCGCATTGTAGAGCTCCATCGGCGAGCCGACCTGCTCGATCCGGCCGCCGTTGAGCACGACGATCTTGTCGGCGAGCGTCATCGCCTCGACCTGGTCGTGGGTGACGTAGATCATTGTCGCCTTCAATTCGCGGTGGAGCCGGGCGATCTCGAGGCGGGTGTTGACCCTGAGCGCCGCGTCGAGGTTGGAGAGCGGCTCGTCGAACAGGAAGAGCTTCGGATCGCGCACGATCGCCCGGCCGATCGCCACGCGCTGGCGCTGGCCGCCGGAGAGCTCCGCCGGACGACGCTCCAGATAGTCCTCGAGCGAAAGCATGGTCGACGCGGAGGCAATGCGCGCCCGCACCTCCTCTTTCGGCGCCCCGGCCTGCTTCATGCCGAGGCCCATGTTGTCGCGCGCCGTCAGGTGCGGATAGAGCGCGTAGGACTGGAACACCATGGCGATGCCGCGCTTGGCCGGCGGCGTCGCGCTGACGTCCGCGCCATCGATTAGGACCGAGCCCCCGGTGGCGTCCTCCAGTCCGGCGATGACGCGGAGCAGCGTCGACTTCCCGCAGCCCGACGGGCCGACGAAGACGACGAACTCGCCGTCCGCGACGTCGAGGTCGATGCCGCGCAGCACGTCGACCGAGGCGAAGGACTTGCGGATGTCTTTGAGCGTCAGCGATCCCAATGTCTCGTCCTTGGTTTCAGAGGGTGACGGGCTGGCCGGTGCGCACGCTTTCGTCCGCGGCGAGGCAGATCCTCAGCGACTGGACCGCGTCCTCCATGTGGCGCGTGAGGTCGCGGTCGTTGACGATCGCGTCGAGGAGGAAGGCCTGCTCGCGGTCGCAAAGCTCCTGGTGGCCGGGCTCGCCCTCCATCGTCAGGATCTCGTCCGGTTTCAGGAAGCGGCCGTCCGGGCCCGTCTCGGCGCGATGGACGCGGATCGTCGAGGTCTTCGTGTGGGTGTCGATGTCGTCGGACTTCGCGCCTTCCGCCATGACGATCGAGACGGCGCCCTTCGGCGACATGATGTCCTTCACGAAAAAGGCGGTCTCCGAGATCATCGGCCCCCAGGCGGCCTCGTACCAGCCGACCGAGCCGTCGTCGAAGGTCACCTGCAGGTGGCCGTAGTTGTACATGTCCGGCGCGATCTCGTCGGAGAGGCGCACCCCCATGCCGCGCACCTGGACAGGCTTCGCATCGGTGATCTGGCACATGACGTCGACATAGTGGACGCCGCAGTCGACGATCGGCGGCGTCGTCTGCATCAGGTTCTTGTGCGTCTCCCAGGTCCGGCCGGAGGACTGCTGGTTGAGGTTCATGCGGAAGACGTAGGGTCCGCCAAGCGCCCGGGCTTCGGCGATCAGCCGCATCCAGGAGGGATGGTGGCGCAGGATGTAGCCGACGACGAGCTTGCGGCCGTTCGCCTTCGCCGCCGCCACGACACGCTCCGCGTCCGCGACCGTGGTCGCAAGCGGCTTTTCCACGAAGACATGTGCGCCCGCCTCGAGCGCCAGCACCGCGTTTTCGGCGTGGCTGTCGGAATAGGTGCAGATCGAGGCGACGTCGGGCTTCAGCGCGTCGAGCGCCTCCTGGAAGCTCGGGCGCACCGCGTGGCCGCCGAGCACGTCCGGCAGCGTCACGGCAGAGCGGTTGACGAGGCCGGCGATCTCGAAGCCGTCGAGCTTCTGATAGGCGAGCGCGTGGCTCATCCCCATGTTGCCGAGGCCGGCGACGAGGACGCGCAAGGGCTTGGTGGTCTGGATCACTTGACGGCTCCGGACGTGATGCCGCGGATCAGCTGCCGCGAGAAGATGAGGTAGAGGATCAGCACCGGCACGATCGCGAGCGACAGCGCGGCGAGCACGGCGTTCCAGTTCGTCACGAACTGGCCGATGAACATCTGCGCGCCGAGCGTCACGGTCTTCGTCGCATCGGATGGCGCGAGGATCAGCGGGAACCAGAGGTCGTTCCAGATCGGGATCATCGTGAAGACGGCGACCGTGGCCATCGCCGGGCGGACGAGCGGCAGGACGAGGCGGAAGAAGATCGTGAATTCCGAGAGCCCGTCGATGCGGCCGGCATTCTTCAGGTCGTCGGAGACCTGGCCCATGAACTCGGCGAGGATGAAGATCGACAGCGGCAGTCCCTGCGCCGTGTAGACGAGGATCAGCGCCGTCAGCGTGTTGACGAGGCCGGAGGCGACCATGAGCTGCAGGATCGCGATGGTGCCGAGCCGGATCGGGATCATGATGCCGAGCGCCAGGTAGAGGCCCATCAGCCTGTTGCCGCGGAAGCGGTATTCCGAAAGCGCGAAACCCGCCATCGCGCCGAAGAGCAGCACGAGGAAGACCGAGACGACGGTGACGATCAGGCTGTTCTCGAAATAGGTGACGAAATCCCCCTGCGACATCACCGTCTCGAAGCCGGTCAGCGAGAAGGACTTGCCGTCCGGCAGGGAAAGCGGCGAGCGGAAGATGGCGCTGCGCTTCTTGAAGGAGTTGATGACGATGACGAAGACCGGGAAGAGCGCGATGATCGTATAGGCGATCAGCACCGCATGCGCCGCCGCGGCGCGCGGGAGAGACGAAGCTGCTCGGCTGGCCATCGCGCCCTCCCTAGAGCTGGTAGCGCCGGATGCGCGTCTGGATGCCGAAGAGGTAGAGGCAGACGCCGGCGAGGATGATGAGGAACATGATGGAGGCGATGGTCGCGCCCATGTGCGGATCGCCGATCTGCAGCTGGAAGCCGAAGAAGGTGCGGTAGAGGAAGGTGCCGAGGATGTCGGTCGAGCCGTTCGGTCCGCCGAGCGCGCCTTGCGCGACGTAGACGAGGTCGAACGCGTTGAAGTTGCCGACGAAGGTCAGGATCGAGATGATGCCGATCGCCGGCAGGATCAGCGGCAGCTTGATCTTCCAGAACTGCGAGAAGCCGGTGATGCCGTCGCATTCGGCCGCCTCGATCACCTCGTCCGGGATCGACAGCAGCGCCGCATAGATCAGCATCATCGGGATGCCGACGAACTGCCAGACCGAGATCAGCGCGACGGTCGTCAGCGCATAGTGTTCGTCGCCGAGCCAGGGCGCGAAGAGGTGGCGCAGGCCGATGAGCTTCAGGAGGTCCGGCGCGATGCCCCAGAGCGGGCTCAGGATCAGCTTCCAGACGAAGCCGACGATGACGAAGGAGAGGATCGTCGGGATGAAGATCGCGGTGCGGTAGAAGGCGCGGAAGCGCAGCCGGTTGCTCGACAGGATCGCCGCGAGCAGGATGCCGATCGGGTTCTGCACGCACATGTGGATGATGAAGAACCACGTGTTGTTGACGAGGGCGTTCCAGAAATCATGCGACCAGCGCGGGTCGCCGAAGAGGGTGCGGAAGTTGCCGAAGCCGACATAGGAGACGACGCCGTCCTTGGCATCGTAGAAAGACTGCTGCAGCGTCGCGATCAGCGGCAGGATCATGATCACCGTGTAGATCAGCACGGCCGGCGCCAGGAACGCCGCGATGTGCCACCGGAATGGCCGCCTGGGTGCCGTCGCTTCAGCCATTGTCCGTCGTTCCCCTCGTCGCGCCTGCCTCCCTGCCGGGCGGCGCGTCGGCCGCACCCTCGTCGGGCGCGGCCGTGTCCTTCGTCCGGCTCACTTGCCGGGGTGATACCAGCTGTCGAGGCCCTTCTGCAGGTGCTCGGCCGCCTGCTGCGGCGTCCAGGTGCCGTTGATCACGTTGGCGGCGGCAGTCCAGGTCTCGTTTTCGAGGTTCGGCGTGCCGCGCGACAGGATCTGGTAGGTCGAGCGCATCGTCGCCTTGCAGTCCTGGCGCCAGGAGAGGAACTCCTTGGCGAGCGGGTCCTTGAGCTCGATCTTCTCGTTGGTCAGCGGGAAGAAGCCCGGCAGCGCGTTGCCGTAGAGCTCGGCGAAGTCCTTCGAGGCGACCCATTCGAGGAACTTCTTCGCCTCCTCGGGATGCTTCGTCTTCGCGTTCATGCCCATGGCGTGGTCGGGCTGGTCGGAGATGTAGCAGGTGTCGCCGGCCTTCGGCACCGGCGGCGGGAATGCCCCCATCTTGAAGTCCGCCTGCTTCTCGAAGACCGAGATTTCCCAGGAGCCCGCCGGATAGATCGCGGCGCGGCCGAGGGTGAACATGTTCTGGCTGTCCGGATAGGCCTGCGCCTTGAAGCCGTCGCCCATGTAGGGCGCCCACTTGGCGAGTTCGGCGAAGGGCTCCACCCATTGCGGATCGGTCAGCTTCTCCTTGCCGGCGATCAGCGCCTTGCGGCCCTCCTCGCCCTTCCAGTAGTCCGGACCGATGTTCTGGTAGCCCATGGTCGCGGCTTCCCACTGGTCCTTCGTGCCCATGGCGAGCGGGGTGTAGGTGCCGTCGTCCTTGATCTTCTTCAGGAGCGCGAAGAACTCCTCGTTGGTCTTCGGCGGCTTGACGCCGAGGTCCTTGAAGGCGTCGGCGTTGTAGATGAAGCCGTGGATGACGGAGGCCATCGGCACGCAGAAGGTCGTCTTGCCGTCGTCGGTCTGCCATGCGGCCTTGGCGACGTCGGAGAAGTTTTCCATGCCCTTGAGGTCGTTGACCGGGGTCAGGTAGCCCTTCTTGTAGAGTTCGAGCGAGGCGTCGAAGGGGCGGCAGGTGATGAGGTCGCCGGCGGAACCGGCGGCGAGCTTGGCGTTCAGCGCGGCGTTGTACTCGGTCGGCGCCGCCGGCTGGAACTTGACCTTGATGCCCGGATTGGCCTTCTCGAAGGCCGGGATGATCTTGTCCTGCCAGACCTGCAGGTCGTCGTTGCGCCAACTTTCGATGGTCAGCGTCACGTCGTCGGCCATGGCGGGCGCCACAAAGCCGAGGATGGTC
>JBQCEN010000010.1:0-22510 GCA_051960215.1 Pararhizobium sp. | reverse complement strand
CGAGCAGCAGTGTCCTCACTTCTGAGGCACCTCGGTCACCGTGCAGGGGACGATCTCGAACTCGCTTGGGAACATCCCGGGACGCTTCGGCTCCCAAGCTTTATGGGTCCGCTTGCGCCGAAGGACTGAGAGGTGGGCATTCTTCTCGGAGGTGTAGAAGCAGGCCGCGTGGGGGTCGGCGGTCTCAGCCCGGTACTTGTCGGCCATGAAGAGGCCCGACGCCTTGTTGCGGAGGATGTAGATCATTCCTCAATCTCCCGGATGCCGTACTTGTTGGTCAGGTTCTCGCGCATCGCCCTGCGATCCACCTCGGCCAGCGCGGCGGTGAAGCCCCCGCAGAAGACCGGCGGCATCGTCTGGATGAACCGCGAACCACTCCGTGGACCCGATGCGGTATCCATCCAGAAGCGCGTGAAGAATGCTCTCAGCCGTTTGCCGATCATCGAAACTCCTCGTTGTGTGGAAGCGGTAGGCCCGGTGCGGATCGTTGGTCTGCATCTGGCGAAGGCGGTTGTTCAGGTCCTTGGCGAACCCGACCTTGCAGACCCCGGGCCATGCTGGGTTCGTGACCACGTAGACATGACCTGGGGCGTGCGCTGGGGCCTTAGTGTGGGGACGGGGCATAGAAGTTGGAGAGACGCCTTAGCTCGTCCGCCGTGGCGTTGCTCTTGAGCCTGTTGGCACGCCAGCTCACCACGACAATGTTGTCGCGGGTGTATCCTTGGATTGGATCGATGCGGTCGACGGACGGGGTGTTGTCCGACCTAGCTGCATATTCCCGGCTCAGCCGAATACCCAGAACAGGACAGACCTCAGGGACTTTAAGGTCGGCTATCGTCAGATCGAACGCTACGCCGGTCGAGGTCGCCCTCGATTTAACCCCGTGAAGGAGCCGAGCCTCGGGGCTGAGTGTTCGATACCGGCGATTATTTTCGGAGTTGCACTCGATACAGTATGAGTGGAGGTAAGTAGTATCCCTCCGGTTAAAGGCCGAAGCCGGCCTGATTAGGCCACACCGGCCACAGCGCTTACTGTCAATGAGTTTCACGCCATGACGAACCAATCTGGTATTGGCCGTCGAGGGGACAGCGGAACCCGTAGTAGGTTCCTGCGTCTCGTATGGCCTGAGCTGCTGCCCTGCCGACGAGGTCTGCTTTGTCTTCATCTGCCTCAATTTGAAGCTCGTCATGAACATTGGCGACGAACTCGTAGTGCGTCCCGGGGATGAGCCCGAGCGCCTGTAGGTTGTTGTCGAGGATGACGAGGGCTCTCTTCATCTGGATTGCGCCTGCGGACTGCAGGAGCGTGTTGAGAGCGGAGTGTTCGGAGCGAACCGGGAGGAGCCGCCCGTCGAGACCCTTTAGCTTGCCCACGGCCACGGCCTTGGCCTTGACCGCAGTGACGAGCTTGTTGAGGGCCGGGAGAGCCTTGAGGAACTTCGCACGGGACAGCTTGCCTGCCCGCGTGATCTTCTCCTTGGCCCCCGTGACGCCTAGGATCGTGCCGAGCTTGAAATCCCCTGCCCCGTAGATGAAGGCATAGAACCAGACCTTGGCAACGTCTCGGCTGCACCCCAGCGCCTTGGCATTCTGGGTGTGCATGTCAGTGCCGTCCTCTTTCTTTCCTTCGAGGACGGTCTTGATGTATCGGCCAGCGTCGTAGATCGCCATGTAGCCGGCGAGATCGCGCAGCTCCAAAGCGTCAGCGTCACAGCCGACCAGCTTCTTCTTCGGCCCGACCGTGAACAGCTCGCGGCACTCGTGGCCGAAGGGGGCCTTCCCGGATGGGACCTGGGCCATGTTGGGCTTGCTGTGGGTCATGCGACCCGTCACAGCGCCGTTCGTGTTCACCTGACCGTGGAGGCGTCCTGCCTTCACGTTCTTGAGCCATGCCTCTTTTCCGTCCGCGAGCTGGCCGAGCCGCTTCTGCACCATCAGGTACTTCGTCAGCAGCTTCGCCTCGGGGTAAGGCAGGGAGGTCAGGACCTCTTCGTCGACCTTGGGATGGCCGTCGTTGGTGAACTCGGCCGGGACCCAGCCGTGCAGGACCTTGAGCCGGTCGGCGATGTCGAGGCGGGAGCCGGGGTTGAACGGCTCGAGCGAGACCTTGGTGTACGGGGCCTCTGCGGAGTAGTGCTCCTTGACCGGGCCGACATAGGGGGCCAGCTCCTTGCCGGTCCTGCCGAAGCGCCGAACCGTGATGGTGACATCGAGATCGGTGCGCTTGACCGAGCGGTCTTGCTTAGGAGTGATCTCGTCGCCCCGGCGGTGCCAAGGCGCGAAGACCCGGACCAGCTCCGCTTCGATATCAGCCTTGGCCTGAGCGAGCTTGCCGTAGAGAGCCTCGGCCTTCCGTTCGTCGAAGCGGAACCCGTAGCGCTCCTGCCGGCTGACAATGCGGCGGACGTCATGCTCGAGCTGGATGCTTTCTTCCGAGAAGCCCTTGCCGAGGCACTTCTCCCAGAGCTTGGCCGTCACCTCGACGTCCTGCTCGCAGTACACCTGCATGTCCGGGGACCATGTTCCCCAGACGTAGGCCGTCAGCTCGTCCCCGGTCAGGCCGAGGTCGCGCCCCTGCTTCTCCCTGATCTTGCCGTAGTCGCCCTTCCAGATGCCGAGGCGCTGGCCCCAGCTCTCGAGGCTGTGACGGCCGAAGAGCTGCGGACTGATCCACTGGCCCTTCTGCGCTTGCCGGAAGTCGGCGTCCCGCATGTCCGCCCAGATCAGGCGGGACATGACGATGGTGTCGCGGATCAGGCCCCGGGGTTGGAACCAAGGGTAAATCTTCTGGAGGGCCGGGATGTCGAAGTCGACGATGTTGTGACCTACGATTACGGCCTCAGGGTCGGAGAGGAGGCGCAGGCCGTCCTCAATCCCCCACGTCTCATTAGCGTCGGTGTGGATTACTGTGGGGTCGCCCGAGCCGTACTCGTGATCGGTGCAGGAGAACGTGAACCCGGAGGTCAGGTCTTTGATGACGAGGCAGTGAACCTGCGTCATCTCTGGGATCAGTCCGTCGCTTTCGATGTCGAAGACGAGGACCTTCTTCTGGTCTATTGGGATACCTCGGTGATCGCCGAGACAACGTCCTTCCACTGCTCTGCGAACAGGACGAGGGTGGCGGTACGGGTTTGGAGGATCAGGCGATCGCCCTTGCGGGCGACCCTGAGGTTCGACGGGAAGTTCTCGTTGGTGTGATCTTGGAGGTCAGAAGCGTGTGTCGTCGTCCCCGGACGGTGCATCGGAGCCCTTGTCTTTCATGGCGTAGGGGTCCTCCAGCAGCTCACGCAGGCGTCCGGTGTCCCGGTCGTAGAGCAACCAGCCGCCCGGGCCGGTCTCTCCCGTGAAGCGGTTCTTGAGGACACGCAGGGTGGTGATGTTGTTGAGGGTGTAGGTCTTGCCCTCGACGTTGATGGTGGCGACGTTCTGCTGGTTGCGCTCTAGGCCGATCACGAAGTCGGAAAGCTGGGCGATCGAGTGCGAGCCTCTGAGCTGGGACAGCGAGGTCTCGGCCCCCTGCTCGTGCCCCTTGTCGCCTGAGGGACGCTTGAGGTGCGAGACGAGGAAGATGCCGATGCCGCACTCCATGGCGAGCGCCTTGAGAGCCGTCATGGTGTTGTCGATCAGCCGCCTCTCGTCACCCTCGTCCTGACCGGAGATCACGATCGACAGGTGGTCGAGGATGACCCAGCGGCAGTCGCAGCCCTTGGCTAGGTACCGGACCTTGGCCAGCAGGTTGTCGACCTCGGTTGAGCCGAAGTGGTCGTAGAGGAAGACCCGGCCACTCCCGAGGGTCCGGTCGAAGGCCTCCTTGAACTCCGCTGCATTGGCGGAACTCTTGTCAAGGTGGAGCGGTTTGGACGCAGCTATGCCCATCAGACCGAGAGCCGTTCGCCTCGTATCTTCCTCGAGCATCATCATGCCCACCGTCTCGCCGATGCTGATCAGGTGGTAGGCGATCTCCCGGACAATGGCCGACTTTCCGATGCCGGAGCCGGCGGTTAGCGTGACGACCTCGCCGATGCGAACGCCGCGCATGATCCCCTGCAGGCCTTGGAACGGTAGCGAGGTCGAGATCATCACGTCGTCGCGGCTTACCACGTCGAACAGCTCGCGCCCGTCCACGATCCCGTCCGGCCGGAGAACCTTGGCCCCGAAGATGCAGTTGGTGAACGCTTCGATCTCGCGCTCCATCAGCATCTCGTTCGGGTCCTTGCGGGGCAGGATCGCTACCTTGCACTTCCCTGGCTCGAACAGCCCCATGCACTCGTCCACGGCCTCTCGCCCGGGCTCGTCCATGTCGAACATGAGGATGACCTCGTCGAAGCCGTTGAGCCACTCGAGGTTCTTCTGCAGCGCCTTCTTAGCGCCCTTGGCTCCGGTCGGGACCGAGACGACGGGCCACTTGTGGTTCTGCATCTGGCTGACGGATATCGCGTCCAGCTCGCCCTCAGTGACGATCACGCGCCTGCCACCGTCCCGCCAGAGGTGCATCCCGTAGAGGCCGCAGTTGGCGGTATCGCCGATGAAGCGGAAGTCCTTGCCCTTGAACCTGATCTTCTGGGCAACGATGCGCTGGTTGGTGTCGCGGTAGTTGAAGATGCGAACGGTCTCGCCGTTCAGCTCCGAGCGGGTGAAGCCCCACTTCTTGGCGCTTTCGAGCGTGATGCTCCGGCCGTCCCACGCCGAAGGCTCACCGACCGAGACAAGGCCGGTGTCCTTGCGCTCACGGGGAGCGCTGGTATCGTCCATGGATTGGTCCCCAGGTTCGTAGTACTCGCAGCCGAAGCAGTAGCCGTGGCCGTCCGTGTACCGGGCGAGGTTGTTGCGCGAGCCGCACTTGGGGCACGGCTCGTGCTGGAGGAACTCGGCTTCGCTCAACCGACGTCTTCGATCCGCATGCAGGAGGCGACGGCGGTAAGCCGGTGAGCGAGCTGGTAGGCCTTGGTGAAGACCTCCCGGCAGACCTCAGCCGCCTCATAGACCCGCAGAACGTCGGCCCCAGCCTCTTGGAAGGCCGCCACGTTCTGGGCGATGGACTTGCCGAGGACCTCTTCGGCCTCGGAGAACAGGTCGGGGAAGGCTTCCCGGGCCAGCTCGCGGGGCGTCATGCGGCCACCTTCACGAGGACGTCGTTGTAGAACCATGCGGTCGCCTCAGCGCCGTAGACCAGCGTCTCGCGGGCCTCGAACGTGATGGTCTGGACCGGACCCGGCTCATAGATGCAACCCGGGTCGTAGGCCGCAACAGGTGGCAGGGGGCCGTGCAGGGCCACCCGGTGGTGGCGGCCGAAGGGTTTGGAGGGGAGCTTCTCTGCGAGCTTCCGGAGGTCGGATACGGTGATTGCGTTGCGCATGAATAGTCCCTGGAGTGGAGGAGATTGGACAGGGAGGAGCCGAAGCCCCCTGCCCTTAGAACCAGCCGTAGATCGCGCCGATGATCCCGACCGGGATGCCGACGAGGCGGATGACGAACTCGGGAGTGACCGTGGCCCAGCTCATGGTGAAGAAGGCCACGAGGTTCATGAACCAGCCGGCGATCGCGGCGAGGATGAGGAGGACGTAGAGGGTCACGAGGAAGTAGACCGTGTAGACAGCGCCTTGCATATGCCGGTCTCCTCAGGCAACGAGGTCGGTGAAGCGCTTGGCGATCGACGCGGCGCGATCACGGCGGACAGCGGAGCTGGCCATGGCGTCCGTGTGCTGAGCGATCTTCGCCTCGAACTTGCCGATCTGAGCGGCCTCGTGGGCGACCACGGTTTCCAGATGGTCGAGAGCCTTGGTGATGCCCTTGATGGCGGCGTCGACGGAGGGCTTGCGGAAGATGGAGAGGAGCTTCGTCATTTGGTCTGGATCGCTTTCTTGGGAGAGTGGCTGAGGATGCGGAGGGAGGCTTCCAGACGACCGGCGGTCGGTTCATCGAGCCAATCCTGCGGGATCGACTTGTCTGCGAACTGGAAGCCATGGGTCTCGCACCACGTGGCGTAGGTGGTGGAGGACTGCTTGGAGATGCGCGTCTTGGACGACGAGAAGACGAACCTGATGTCCAGCTCGGGGTGCTGGTCCTTGATGTGGATGTGCTTCTGTCGATCGGCCGTGACGAACTGGCCCTTGGTCTCGATGATGATCCCGTTGGGCAGGAGGAAGTCTGGCGTGTACTTGGCCTGCCGAGAGGGGACCGAGTAGGCAACCTTGTATTCCTCGTAGGAGTAGCCGATGCCGGCGGCGGAAAGCTCCACCGACACCTTGTCTTCGAGCCCTGACCGGAAGCCCTTCTCCCGAGCTACCTGAGCGGGGGAGCGCTTCTTCCGGCCAGCGGTGAGCTTGGGCAAGGCTTAGAAGTCGTCTTCGCCTGCGCGAGGGGCTTCGCCCTGGTCTTCGTTCGAAGAGCTGTCCTCGGTGGTGCCGTTGTCGGTGCCGACGCTGTCCTCCTCGTCCTCCTCGGGCTCCCAGCCGTCAGCCTGCTCGATGCCGAGCGCAGCCGCGTCGATGCTGTTGCCCGGGACAAACTCGACCAGCTTGTAGACCTGAACAGCGTGGGGCTGGAGCGCGATGTACGGCTCGCCCGTGCTGATCTTGCCCTTGTAGGCTTCGAAGGTCACAGCGTACTCGGTACCCGCGCCGATGCGGACGCGCTTGGTGACGAGCTTGCCGCCGGCCGTGAACACCGCAGGCTTGCGATCCCAGAGGCGCTGCTCGCCGGACTTCTTGTCCTTCACCATGTGGTTCTTGACGCGGAAGAAGAAGTTCCAGTCGCCGGTCAGCTTGCCCGTCTCCGGGTCGAAGTCGGGCTGGAAGCAGTTGTTGTCCTCGTTCGGGCGGAACTTGCCCTTCTTCTTGATGATCGTGTCGGAGACCGGCAGTTCCTCCCCGAGCAGCTCCACGGCGAGACCTTGGATCATAGCGATCATGTCCTTGGCGTCCTTGCCGGAGAGGCGAAGGTCGGCTTTGTAGGTGCCGTGCTCGTTGAACTTCGTGTCCGGCGTGTCGAGCCGGGGATAGACCGCGATCCCGCGCGGGGTGCGGTAGGTGACGACGTCTTTCTTTGCCATTAAGCAATTACTCCGTTAGTGGAGGGGTTTAGTTGGAATAACGCGCTTCGAGGGAAGCCACGTCATAACCCAGATCGGTGAGGCGGATGTGGAGGTCGACCGGGATCGGTTCTCCGTTCTTCCAGTGCCGATAGGCAAGGACGAGATACGGCATATAGCTTTTGCCTACCTGCCGGCCGTGCCCCTTCATGCTGCTGCCTGCCATTTGCCGCCGTCGAACTCGAAGGTCTTCTTGAGCATGACCCGGGGTCCGCGCAGGTGGACGATGATGCCCTCGGGCTTCATGAACCCGGAGACCATCTGCGAGCCGAACTCGGCGAGATCGCTCATGGCATACTCGGCGTGGTGCTCTTCATAATGGCCCTCGTAGAGGACCGGCACGATCTCACAGCAGGCCGGCGGCGTGTCGCGTCCCTCACGGAACCGGTCGACGTTGAAGAGGGCGAACCGCTTCTCGTCGAGGCCATAGCCGCGCTGGATGCCGTTGCCGTACCACTCGCCGAAGTGCCGGCCGACGCCGAGCTTCATCAGCTCCTCGGCATTGCTCTGGACCCATGAGGCGAACCCGTAGTTGTCCGTCTCTTTGCCTGGGGTGATCCAGCGGTTGCGGGAGCCGGCGCGAAGGGCGAAGGACCGCCCCTGTTCTTCATCGCGGACGACGGCGGTGACCTCGGGCGCGGTGTAATCCGTCTCGTCGGCCTCGGTAATCACGATCTGGGCGTTGGTGCCGTCGACCTTCTCGGTGATCGTGCAGTGCTGCGACCACTTGGCGAGGCGGGAGAGCTTGGGGAAGGGCTGGAAGTCCATCAGCGGGCCAGCTGCAGCTCGATCGCGTCGGCGAACTTCTGGATGATCTTGGCGACCGAGGCGTCGATGCCGAGGACGTCCTTGACGTAGGTTGTGAGGACGTCCTTGATGTCCTGCTCCGGGACCTTGATCGCGAGGATTGCTGGGGTCTTCGGAGCTTCAATCAACTCGAGGTCAGCGACGAAGGCCTCGGGATCGAACGAGCAACGACGGACGTCGAGGCGGACAGCGACACAGTCCCCCCGCCGCGCTCCCACCACTGTCGCCGTGTCCCCCACCGTGCCGAACTCCGCGACGTCGGCTGTGCTGTCCCGGACGAACCGGACGCGGTCGCCAGCCTTGAACTCGCTGCTCTTCTCGCTGCTCATGCCAATTCGCCTTTCATGTAATCGTCGATCGCGCGGAACTCGACCCGCTTGCCATCGTCGCCGTTGATGAGGTTCTTCGTCGCGGTGAAGGCTTCCTGAGCAGGAATGCCGAGATGGTCCGCGAGCTGCAGGAAGACCGCAGCCGCGCCCATGATCTGGACCTCGGGACGGAAGTCCTGCAGGCCGTTGAGGGTCTGCATGCTGGCCATGGCGACCAGCCGAGGTGACGCCGTGTTCATGACGTCGCGGTTAAGCCGGGGCATGGGGGCCTCTGGTGTTGATGTAGATGATGGCGAGGGACGCCAGCAGCAGGGCCACGATCAGAAGGTGGGCGAAGGCCGAGAAGCTGCTCACGCTGCCACCCCCTGCGCCCGGTCTCGGAAGTGCGCCTTGCGCTGTTCCTTGCGGCCGAAGTAGCCGGTGCGCTTGAGGTGTTCGATCACGGTGCGCCGCGCCTCGTAGCGCTGGTTCCTGTCGCAGGCAGCGAGGTCGATGATGACCTGACCGACCGTCAGCGAGTGGTCCGCTGCGCCCATCTTGAGGGTGATGCCTTGGTTCATCCTTGGGTCCTTGATGTTTGATAGGGCTAGTGTGGCCCCTATTGCTCCGCTTCGGCAATCGCTCCTATAGTGGAGACGATTATGCAAAGAAGAAGTCAGAAGACATGATCGTCCAGAGGTTCAGCGTTCCTTTCTCCGGCAGTACCGGCAGTTCGTCCGCGATCTCGGGATAGGTCTCGAGGAGCTGATCCCGGAAGCGTGTCAGAGGGTCCGTCTCGTACATCCGCACGAAGACCTCCCGCAGGGTTGTCGACAGCAGCGTCGTATTGCAGGCGTGGGTGCCATAGCTGTCGTGGATCATGGCGAAGGACGTGATCCCCTCGCCGCGCAGACGGTCGACCGTGAGCATCATCGCCGATGCGTCCAGCGAGTGGACAAAGTTCGGGCTGATGGAGGTCGCCTGCTTCGAGCGGTGGATTGCGTCCGTCTCTTCATAGACAGCCGGCCTGATGATCGAGCCGGCGATCCTGGTCTTCACGCGCCGCAGCCGGGTGTCCATGTAAGCCTGGAAGGCGGGGAACCCCGAAGGCGTCGTCCAGAAGATCGGCTGGTTCAGCTTGGCGATGACCCGCGCCGTCTTCTGCAGCCAGTCCATGGCTTTGCGAGCGGCGATCACGACCTCCCCGATGCTGTCCCAGACGAGACTGGCGAGGAAGCCGATAGCCCGCTTGAGGTCGTCCCCGAAGTTGTGCTGCAGCCCCTTGGCGATGCGGCTGCGGACCTCCTCGTCGACGTACTTGAGGCAGGACCTGGGCGTGCCTCCATAGGGTAGGACCATGACCGGACGCTTGGTGATCTTGCGGTCGATCCCGAAGTGCAGCCAGCCGTAGGCCCATCGTTGCCGATCTGCATCTCCTCCACTGGCGGAGGAGATAAGACGCAATTGTGCCATTACCCGGTCAGCGACCACCTGATAGATGTCCTGCGGCTTGGCCGCCGGCATCAGGTTCACAGCCGATCCGCCGACGTCGTCGAGGAGCATGGCAGAGAAGTGCTGCAGCCCGTTGCAGGAGCCGTCGAGCGCGATCGGGAGGTGAGAGACGAACGTCGAAGGGTCGGCGGCATAGCCGGTCCATTCACGGCAAAAGGCCAGGAAGCACCACGGCTTGTCAGCCTCCGTCCACCATCGGTACCCGACAGGGTCGAGCGCCGACCGGACGATGTCTCTCTCGTTCTTCCCAACCCATTCGATGCGATCGGCGAAGTCGACCTTGTCGATGCCGAAGGTGTTGGCACCGTGGATCGCCAGCCACCGATCTCCATCCTCGCCGAGGGGCATGCCTTGGGAGAACCGCAGCAGCGCCTTGACGCTGTCCGAGCCCTGCGGATGCAGGTTCAGCGGCACCGGGTATGCCCTGCCCCGGAAGTCGAGGTTGTGGGGGAAGTAGATCGCCGGCTCCTTGGCGAACTGCTGTGCCAGCTCCAGGACGCCCTGCTGCTCGAGCCTAGCTTGCCGGAGCTGCAGGTTCTTCGTGTGGACGTCCCGGGCCTGCCACTTCCAAGTCTTCAGTGCCTCTGGGTTGGTGTCGATGTCGACGGGACGATCCGGGAGGTCGTAGTCCTTGGTCGGGATCAGGCCGGCAATGCCGTTGCCTGTCGCCACGAGCTTCTCCATGACGTCGAGGACTTCGGCGTTCACTTGCCACGCTGTGGCTTGGATCGCATTGAGCCCGCCCAGGACGGCCCCGAGGTGAGCCTGCTCGATCAGCCGGCGATGCTCCGGCCGCGCTCGTCGGACCAGATGAACCTGCCTCACGGCGTTGGTGTGGTACCCTCCCTCGTCCATGCCTGTCCAAGGACGGGGAGGGATGATGGTCGGCATGTAGCTCGGCTGCATCAGCTCGCCGCGCAGGACTGACCCAGCGATCCAGTCCGAGGTGACCGGGGTCAGCGACACCAGCCACTGATCGTGTGGGGCGTCGGTCTCGCCGGAGACGTAGGCCTGCTCGATCTGCGCGATGTTGGTGTGGCTGCAGAACAGCTCAACCATCTTCATGCCGAGGATCAGGATGTCGTTGCGTCCCCAGCGATCCCACGGGATGTCGTACTTGCCCATGGTGTAGGTCAGGACCGTGCGCTTGTGCTGCTCGGTGGCTCCGTCCCTGGACAGCTTGTCGCCGA
The DNA here is from genome assembly GCA_051960215.1 of Pararhizobium sp. Taxonomy (GTDB): domain Bacteria; phylum Pseudomonadota; class Alphaproteobacteria; order Rhizobiales; family Rhizobiaceae; genus Pararhizobium_B. The sequence goes on along the minus strand of JBQCEN010000010.1, from coordinate 11,604 downwards.
CCCGCTTGAAGAGCCCGGGGTTGGTTGCCTCGAAATAGGTGAAGCGGCTCTCTGCCTCCAGGTCCTGCCCGACGAGCTTCGAGAGGCTGATCAGGGGCGCGGCCTTCTTGTACATCAGCCGGTTCAGGACGGCCCGAGCGACGAGATAGGCGACGGCCTGCTTGTCCATGTCCCGGATCAGCCGGGCGGCCACGGCTTTCGGCCCGGGTTTGCCGGAGTAGACGTCGTCAACAAACCGAGAGATACCCCCGGCGAGCGCGAGGATCGACTGCCCGAGGAGGTAGGTCCCGGTCCTGGTTCCGGAGCCGCGCTCGCTTTCCAGCTCCTTGTTGTACTTGTCGTAGAAGCGGCTGCGGGTGAAGCCCGCCATGTCGGCCTCGAGTTCAGCCTGCCGCTGGAATTGGTCGACGTGGATGTTCATGTGTCGTCCCATCTGTAGCCGGTGCAGGGTGTCCAGCGCCCGACCTGCTTGCTTACGGTTTGTCGTTCGGTGCGAACCACGCGTCTCCCTCGCAGCAGTCCTTCGGCCTCAAGCCAGCCGAGCGCTCCGGCCTCGCAGAGGGAGGAGACCCGGACATGGAAACCACTGGTCGCGATCTTCGCGGCCGAGCCTAGGGCGAACTGGCGATCGGGATGGAGCGCTTTCCATTCAGTGGCGCAGCGCTTGCAGTAGGCATCGAAGGCCCCGTCCGAGAGGACTGCCTCGTCGAGGCTGTAGTAGATCATCGACGCCATCACCACGCGCCTTGCGGTGAGGTCGAGGGATAGGGTCACAGACCCGCCCGTTCGTGAAACTTCTGCCAGCTCTCCCGGAGGAACCGGGGGATGCCATCGGGATCGTGCACCTCGTTGCGATCGACGACCTCGGGCGGAGCAACGGGATCAAAGACCCACCCGAAGGCTGGTCCCTGCTTCTCTATTCCGCAAAGGCCGTTGAGGAGGCCGGCGAGGTCCTCCCGGTCATCGATCGAGAGCTTGAAGGTTGCGCTGGGCGGGAGGCTCAGCTCGCGCCGGTAGGCCTCGGCGTAGTTCTTCATCGTGAACCAACGCCGCTCGACGTTGTAGACTATCATGGTGCGTCCTCCTGTTTGTCACGGGGGGTTGTCACATTGGCAGGGTCGTCACGAAATCGCATGCCAGAGCGGAGCGATAGTGGAAACCACCGCGAAACCTGAAGTTCGCGAGCCAATTCAATGCACTTGGGGAGCGATTGCCAGTATGGAACCGATAACCACGCGATTTTGAGTCGCGCGCGTCTACCAATTCCGCCACAGGGGCACGTGTCCGGCCGGGGCCGGAGCGGCGTTGGCGGACTATAAGGACGGCGGTGCCGCCGTCAACACGCGATCGTGCGCGTCGGTGCGGGCGCCCGCTTCGCGGGGACGGTTTACCCGCCGCATCGTTGCCCATAAAAGGCTCCGGCGCGAGAGCGCAAGCGTCTGCTTCGTCCCCGTGACGCGCAACCGGAGCACGGTCACATGACCCTCGCCTCGCCGGCGGATGGCCGGCAGACCATCGCTGCCGCCGCCCTCTTTCTGGCCGTCGCCATGGCCGCCGTCGTCGGTGTGGCGCTGGCGCTCCAGTATCTTGGCGGCTACATGCCCTGCGAGCTCTGCCTGAAAGAGCGGATACCCTATTACGTCGGCGTGCCGCTGATGGTCGTCGCCGCGGCGAATGCCGCATCGGGAGGGCCTTCCGCGCTCACCCGCGGCCTGCTCGCGCTCGGCGGATTGCTGATGCTCGTCGGCGGCGCGATCAGCGTCTACCACGCCGGCGTGGAATGGCACTTCTGGCAGGGGCCCTCGAGCTGCACGGGCTCGGGCGACGGCGGCGCCGATGCGAGCACGCTGCTTTCCGACCTGAACGCCGTCAAGCCGCCGCAATGCGACGTCGCCGCGCTGCGCGTCCTCGGCCTCTCGCTCGCCGGCTGGAACGTGGTCGCGAGCGCCGTGCTTGCGGCGATCGCGCTTGGAGTCGCCTTCCGCCGCCCACGCCTCGGCTGAAGCGCGGAGCGTCAGGGCTGCAGCTCGACGTCCCAGTAGAGGTAGTCCATCCAGCTCTCGTGCAGGTAGTTCGGCGGGAACATCCGGCCGTTGTTGTGCAGGTCGTGGACCGTCGGCTGGTAGGGCTTCTGGTGCGGGAACATGCCCGCCTCGCGCGGCAGCTTGCCGCCCTTCCTGAGATTGCAGGGCGAGCAGGCGGCGACGACGTTCTCCCACGTCGTCTCCCCCCCGCAGCGCCGCGGGATGACGTGATCGAAGGTCAGGTCGTCGCCCGAGCCGCAATACTGGCACTCGAACCGGTCGCGCAGGAAGACGTTGAACCGGGTGAAGGCCGGATGGCGCGACGGCTTCACATAGCTCTTCAGGCAGACGACGCTCGGAATCTTCATCGAGAAGCTCGGTGAGGAAACCGCCTGCTCGTACTCCGCGACGATGTGGACCCGGTCCAGGAACACCGCCTTGATCGCATCCTGCCAGGACCAGAGCGACAGCGGATAGTAGCTCAACGGCCGGTAGTCGGCGTTGAGGACCAGGGCGGGCAGCGCCTGCGGTGAAACTGAAATCGTCAAGCGTATCTCCTGAGCGATTCGGGTTCTGCCGCGACCATATTAGGCGGGTTGCGACGGGAATGTGAAGCTGATTCGGAGTAAGCGCCGCGCGGCACAGGTCTTTCGCCCGCGATCAGTCCACCGGCAGGCCGTCCCGCCGCATTTCCCTTGCATAGTAGGCCCAGAAGAGCCGCGCGGCGACCCCGCGCCATGGCGCCCAGAGCGCCGCTTCCGCCGCGAGCGCCTTTGCCGCGGGCCGGTCGGGGAGCGAGAACGCATGGCGCACCGCGTTCTGCAGCGCCACGTCCCGGTCCGGGAAGATGTCGGGGTGGCCGGCGCAGAAGAGCAGGTAGACGTCCGCCGTCCATTGCCCGACGCCCTTCAGCCGCGTCAGCGCCTGCGCCGCCTCCTCCGTCGGCAGGGCGCAGAGCGCCGTGAGGTCGAGGCCGTCCATGACGGCGCGGGCCATCGCCTTGAGCGTCTCCTCCTTCGCCCGCGACAACCCGACCGCCCGGCATTCCGCATCGGTGAGCCGAAGGCAGGCCTCGGCTCCGACGCCGCCCGTCGTCTCCGACAGCCGCCGCCAGATCGCCTCGGCGCTCGCCCGCGAGACCATCTGCGAGACGATGATCGCCGCGAGACCGGAAAATCCCGGTTCACGCAGGCGAAGCGGCAACGGCCCCGCCCGCGCCGCGACGGAGGCGAGGCGCGGGTCCGCCACCTGGAGCGCCGCGAGCCCGGCTTCGAGATCGGCAGGGGCCGCGATGCGGCGCATGGGGTTTTGCGGTTCCATGTCTTGCAGATAGCAGCTTGCCCGCATCCATGCGAGAAAGAGCGGATGCTGCCGCGCCCCGACGCCCCTCCCGTCTTCCGCTTCGCTCCGAGCCCGAACGGGCTTCTCCATCTCGGCCATGCGCTTTCGGCGCTGACCAATTTCGACATGGCGAGAGCCGCCGGCGGACGTTTCCTGCTGCGCATCGAGGACATCGACCGCATCCGCTCGAACCCGGATTTCGAGCGTGCCATCTACCACGACCTCGCCTGGCTCGGCCTGGAGTGGGAAGAGCCGGTGCGCCGCCAGTCGGCGCATTTCGACCACTACCGGAACGCGCTCGGCGTCCTCGTCGACGCCGGTCTCGTCTATCCCGCCTTCGAGACGCGGGGCGACGTCCGCGCCCGTGTGGCGGAGGCGGAAGCCACCGGCCGTGCCTGGCCGCGCGATCCCGATGGCGTGCCCCTCTATCCGGCCGGCGAGCGCGACCTGCCGCGCGCCGAGCGCGAGGACCTGATGCGCTCCGGCATGCCTTATGCCTGGCGGCTCGACATGGAGAAGGCGCTCGCCCATGTCGGCCGGCCGCTCACCTGGATCGAGACCGGCGCCGGGCCCGACGGAGAGACCGGAGAGGTCGCGGCGCGCCCCGAGATGTGGGGCGATGTCGTGATCGCCCGCAAGGATGCCCCGACGGGCTACCATATCGCCGTCACGGTCGACGACGCGCTGCAGGGCGTGACGAATGTCGTGCGCGGCCGCGATCTCTTCCACGCGACGTCGGTCCACCGCCTGCTCCAGGAACTCCTCGGCCTGCCCGAACCGGTCTACCACCATCACCGGCTGGTCCTCGCCGGGGATGGCCGCAAGCTTTCCAAGAGCCGCGGCGACACGGCGCTCGCCGCCCTGCGCGAAGCCGGGATGCAGCCGGGTGACATCCGCCGCCTGGTCGGCTTCGCCGAAGGCGCGGCAGAAGCCTCTATTCCTTGAGCACCAGGATCGAGGCGTTGAGCTCGGCGCCGAGGATGAAGATCGCGGCGATGATGTAGAGGAAGACGAGCGCGATCATGATCGAGGCGAGCCCCGCATAGGTATAGACGTAGTTCGCGAAGCCCTCGAGATAGGTCGCGAACATCGACGCGCCGGCGAGCCAGCAGAGCACCGTCAGGATGATGCCCGGCGTCACGTCGATCAGCCGCCGCTTGCCTGCCGGCAGCCAGATGTGGACGACGACGAGACCGGCGACGAGCACGACGATCGCCACGACGATCCGCCAGTTCGCGATCAGCGACGTCACCGTCGTCAGGAACGGCATCCACACCCGCATCAGCCCGAGGATCAGCGGCCCGAGCACCAGCAGCACGCTGATCGCCATGAAGACGAAGACGGCGATGACGACGAAGAGCAGGCTCTGCGCCCGCGTCCAGTACCAGGGGCGGTGGTCGGAGACGCGGTAGGCCCGGTTGAGCGAGACGCGCAGCGCCTCGACGCCGTTCGAGGCGAAGAAGGCGGCCGCGAGCACGCTGATCGTCAGCAGGCCCTTGCGTTGCTCCGTCATCACCCGCACCGCTTCGCTGGCGATCGGGCGGGCGATCACCTCCGGCCATGTGTCGAAGATCAGGTGCCGGGCGGTATCGGCGAAGGCGCTGGCGCCGACGAAGCTCGCAAGCGCCGTCCCGAAGATGATGAAGGGAAAGAGCGCGAGCAGCGTCGAGAGCGCGACATGGCTCGCCATCGCCCAGCCGTCGTCGGCGTTGAAATGGCCGATGGCGTTGGCGACGATGCGCAAACTGTGGCTGGCGACTCGTCCCATGGTCCCTGCCGCGATTGTTTCCCGGCTAGGAATATGGGAAAGCTTGCAAAATTGGAACAGCGAGCGGCGTGGCGCCGCCGGGAGAGGCTGCCGGCGGCCGACCTTTCCACACCTTCCTCGCCGCATGCGGGCGTGAGGAACACCCTGCATCCGCCGCGATGGCCATGGGGCTTCGGCTGCGCTATATGCAGCCAATCTCGGAGGAAGCGTTCAGATTTCATGTCCAGCATCAGCTATATCCTGACCGTCGTCGTGATGGCCGCGGTCGTCATCGTCCTCGTGCGCGGCCTCTGGAACCTGATGAAGGGCGGCGATGCGAACAAGTCCAACAAGCTCATGCAGATGCGCGTCCTGCTGCAGCTGATCGCCGTGGTGCTGATCGTCGCGACGATCTGGCTCGCGCGCGGCGGGCACTGACGCGGTAGGATCGCCGCGCGGACGTGAAGGAGGCTTACCGATGGTCGTCCTCAACAGGATCTACACGCGCACCGGCGATGGCGGGACGACGGCCCTCGGCTCGGGAGAGCGCCGGCCGAAGCATGACCTGCGTGTCGAGGCCTATGGCACCGTCGACGAGGCGAACGCCGTCCTCGGCCTCGCCCGGCTCCACACGCGGGAGCTGCCGGACCTCGATGCGATGCTTTCGCGCATCCAGAACGACTTCTTCGACCTCGGCGCCGACCTTGCGACGCCGGAGAGAGCCGAACCGCCGAAGCACGCGCCGCTGAGGGTGACGGACGCGCAGGTGACGCGCATCGAGGCGGAGATCGACCGCCTCAACCGGGACCTCGAGCCGCTCCGCTCCTTCGTCCTGCCGGGCGGCAGCCCCGCGGCCGCGACGCTCCATCACGCCCGCACGGTCGTGCGCCGCGCCGAGCGTCTGATGGTGGCGCTTGCCGGGCGCGACGGCGAGGCGGTCAACCCGGCGGCGCTGCGCTACGTCAACCGCGTCTCCGATCTCCTCTTCGTCGCCGCCCGCCTCGCCAATGACGGCGGCCGGGCCGACGTCCTCTGGGTGCCCGGCGCCAACCGCTGAGGCGGGGCTCGATTGTTGAATTTGCGGCAAAAGCGCGTATCCATGTCGCCAACCGACAATCCATGCGCGGCAGACGCGGGCATCGTGCCGCGCTGCGGCCGAAGCGTCAGTGTCAGGGAAGGACGAGCATGAAGGTTCTGGTTCCGGTCAAGCGGGTGGTCGACTACAACGTCAAGATCCGCGTCAAGGCGGACGGCTCGGGCGTCGAGCTCGCCAACGTCAAGATGTCGATGAACCCGTTCGACGAGATCGCCGTCGAGGAGGCGTTGCGCCTCAAGGAGGCCGGCAAGGCCGACGAGGTCGTCGCCGTCTCGGTCGGACCGGCCAAGGCCGAGGAGACGATTCGCACGGCGCTCGCCATGGGAGCCGACCGCGGCATCCTCGTCGAGACCGAGGAGGCGACCGAACCGCTCGCCGTCGCCAAGATCCTGAAGGGCATCGCCGAGACGGAGAAGCCCGACCTCGTCATCCTCGGCAAGCAGGCGATCGACGACGACTGCAATCAGACGGGCCAGATGCTTTCCGCGCTGCTCGGCTGGGCGCAGGGCACGTTCGCCTCGAAGCTCGAGATCGGCGACGGCAAGGCGACCGTGACCCGCGAGGTCGACGGCGGCCTGCAGACGATCGAGATCAGGCTGCCGGCGATCGTCACCACCGACCTGCGCCTGAACCAGCCGCGCTACGCCTCGCTCCCGAACATCATGAAGGCGAAGAAGAAGCCGCTCGACAGGAAGGCGCCGGCCGATTTCGGCGTCGATACGAAGCCGCGGCTGACGATCGTCAGGACCGAGGAGCCGGGCGGCCGCAAGGCTGGCGTCAAGGTCGGCTCTGTCGCCGAGCTGGTCGACAAGTTGAAGAACGAAGCGGGCGTGCTTTGAGGATGTCTCTTTTCCCGTCATTCCTGTGCTCGTCACAGGAATCCATTCCGTTCCGCCATCCGCACGGGCGTGCTGTCGATGGCATCCCGACTCGGCGAAGGGATGGGAATGGGCCCCTGTGACGAGCACAGGGGTGACGGCGTGCGGGGCTCGCGCGACCCAAACCGATTTTTGTGAATCCTGTCCCTCCGGCGGGAGGTGACCAGGCCGTGAAAGGACCGATCCGATGACCATTCTCCTTGTGGCCGACCACGACAACACGTCCCTTTCCGACCAGACGGCGAAGGCGCTGACGGCGGCGAAGGCGATCGGCGGCGACGTCCACGTGCTCGTCGCCGGCAAGGGCGCCCGTCCGGCCGCCGAACAGGCGGCGAAGCTCGACGGCGTCGCCAAGGTGCTTCTCGCCGAGAGCGAGGCGCTCGCGCATCGCCTGGCGGAGCCGATGGCGGCGCTGATCGTCACGCTCGCCGGCAGCTACGACGCGCTCGTGGCGGCGGCGACGACCGTCGGCAAGAACATCATGCCGCGGGTTGCCGCCCTCCTCGACGTCATGCAGGTCTCGGACGTCGTCGCCGTCGTCGATCCGACGACCTTCAAGCGGCCGATCTATGCGGGCAACGCGATCCAGACCGTCAGGACCTCCGATCCGAAAACGGTCGTCACGGTGCGCACCGCTGCCTTCCAGGCGGCCGGTGAAGGCGGTTCCGCGCCGATCGAGACGGTCGACGCCGCCGCCGATCCGGGCCTTTCCACCTTCATTGAGGACAAGCTCTCCGGTTCGGACCGGCCGGAGCTGACATCGGCGAAGATCATCATCTCCGGCGGCCGGGCGCTCGGCTCGAAGGAGAAGTTCGAGGAGGTCATGCTGCCGGTCGCCGACCGGCTCGGCGCAGCCGTCGGCGCGTCCCGTGCGGCCGTCGACGCCGGCTATGCGCCGAACGACTGGCAGGTCGGCCAGACCGGCAAGGTGGTGGCGCCCGACCTCTACATCGCCTGCGGCATCTCCGGCGCCATCCAGCATCTCGCCGGAATGAAGGACTCCAAGGTGATCGTCGCGATCAACAAGGACGAGGAGGCGCCGATCTTCCAGGTCGCCGACTACGGCCTCGTCGCCGACCTCTTCGAGGCCCTGCCGGAACTGCAGAAAGCGCTCTAAGACGAAGGTCGCATGGACGGTGCGGTCCGAGGCCCGAGCCGGGCTGGACCTGCACGGCCCGGGCGTTTACGGTCTGCGGCTTCGGAGGCCGGCCGCTGGGGCCGGCAATGATCGACAATCATGGACGTCATCATGGGCAACACGATCAGGAGCGTGGGCGTCGTCGGCGCGGGCCAGATGGGCTGCGGCATCGCCCACGTCTGCGGCGCGGCAGGCTACGACGTGCACCTCTACGACATCGACGCCGAGCGGATCCAGGAAGGGCTTGCGACCGTCAGCGGCAACCTCGCCCGCCAGGTCGCCTCGGGCAAGATGACGGAGGCCGACCGCACCGCCACCCTCAGCCGGATCGCCGCGGCGCCGCGGATCGACGATCTCGCGGCGATGGACCTCGTCGTCGAGGCGACGACCGAGGACGAGACGATCAAGCGCAAGATCTACGCCCAGATCTGCCCGGTGCTGAACCCGGAAGCCGTGCTCGCCACCAACACCTCGTCGCTCTCGATCACCCGCCTCGCCTCCGCCACAGACCGGCCGGAACGCTTCATCGGCATCCATTTCATGAACCCGGTGCCGGTGATGAAGCTCGTCGAGCTGGTGCGCGGCATCGCCACCGAGGACGCGACCTTCAGCCTCGCCAAGGCCTTCGTCGCCTCGCTCGACAAGACGATCACCGTCGCCGAGGACTTCCCGGCCTTCATCGTCAACCGCATCCTCCTGCCGATGATCAACGAGGCGATCTACACCCTCTACGAGGGCGTCGGCACCGTCGATGCCATCGATACGGCGATGCGGCTCGGTGCGAACCATCCGATGGGCCCGCTGCAGCTCGCCGACTTCATCGGCCTCGACACCTGCCTGTCGATCATGCAGGTCCTCTATGACGGCCTCGCCGATTCGAAGTACCGGCCCTGCCCGCTTCTGGTGAAATATGTCGAGGCCGGCTGGCTCGGTCGCAAGACAGGCCGCGGCTTCTACGATTACCGCGGCGAGACCCCGATCCCGACGCGCTGAGGCGTAGCCGCCGGTGGGCGGCGCCTCCTCTCGAATCGAACCGTTCGTTACGATCTTCCATTGACATCGTCGAGGCTGCGCTATGTCCGAAGCGTTAGCCCACGCGATGATTGCGGAAGACGCACGTGAAAAACCAGGACGATACCGGCGGAGCCGCGCTGCGCGGCGACGAGAAGAGCCCTTCGGGCGACGACCGGCGCGCTGCCGAGACCGCGGAGGAGCGCACGGACGGCGGGCGGATGCCCGATGAAGCAGAGCGCGCCGACGTCGCGAAGCCGTCGGAGGATGCCGCCGGCGAGGCGCCCGGGAAGTCCCGGCGGTCGATCTTCAAGCGTCCGCTCTTCTGGATCGTCGTCGTCGCGGTGATCGTCGCGATCATCGCCGCCTTCGCCTACTACTGGTTCCTGGTGCGGCCTTTCGAGACGACGGACGACGCCTATATCGGCGCCGACATCGTCGAGCTCGCGCCGCAGATCTCCGGGCGGATCGTCAAGGATTCCGTCGTCAACAACACCCACGTCAAGGCCGGCGACCTCCTGGTCAAGATCGATTCCTCGTCGGCGCAGGCCTCGCTCGCCAACGCCCAGGCCCAGCTCGAGCAGGCGAAAGCGAATCTCGAGCAGGCGAAGGTCGGCGTCGAGCAGGCGCAGAGCCAGCAGGCCGAGGCGGAAGCCCAGTCCGAATCGGCCCGGGTGACGGCCAACAACGATGAGGACACGCTGCGGCGCGACGAGCAGCTCTTCAAGAGCTCGGCCGGCGCCATCTCGCAGAAGCAGGTCGACAACGATCGGGCCACCGCGCGAAGCGCAGAGGCCCAGGCCGTCGCGGCCAAGCGCGCCGTCGCTACAGCGAAGACGGCGGTCGACGCCGCGAAGGCGAAGGTTACGTCGGCGGAGGCCTCGGTGCGCGCCGCCGAGAGCCAGGTCAACACCGCCCGGATCACGCTCGGCTATACGACGATCACGGCGCCGATCTCCGGGCAGGTCGTGCAGAAGAACTTCAACATCGGCACCTATGCGAGCACCGGCAGCCCGCTGATGGCGATCGTCCCCGACCGGCTCTACATCGACGCGAACTACAAGGAGACGCAGCTCTCCGACATCCGGATCGGGCAGAAGGTCGACATCAAGGTCGACGCCTTCCCGGACGTCGACTTCACCGGCAAGGTCGTCTCGATCCAGCACGGCGCCGGCCAGGCCTTCCAGGTCCTGCCGCCGCAGAACGCGACGGGCAACTTCGTCAAGGTCGTCCAGCGCGTGCCGGTGCGCATCGCGATCGAGAGCCCCGATCCGGGCAAGTACCCGCTCGGCCCCGGCATGTCGGTCGTGACGAAGATCCGGGTGCAGTAGCCATGGCCCGCGAGCCGTCGCAATGGCAGCCGACGCGATCGGCCGCCGGGCAGCGGAGCCCTTGGCTGATGACGGGCATAATCTCGATCGCCACCTTCATGGAGGTGCTCGACACCTCGATCGCCAACGTCTCGCTGAACAACATCGCCGGCAATCTCGGCGTCTCGCAGAACGAGGCGACGTGGCTGATCACGACCTATCTCGTGGCGAACGCGATCATCATCCCGATCAGCGGCTTCCTGTCGCGCGCGATCGGCCGCAAGCGCTATTTCATGCTGTCGATCGCGCTCTTCACGGCCGCCTCGTTTCTCTGCGCCGTCTCGCCGAACCTCGGCTTCCTCGTCATCGCCCGCGCCTTCCAGGGCGTCGGCGGCGGCGGCCTGGCGCCGGTCGAGCAGTCGATGATCACCGACAGCTTCCCGCCGCAGAAGCGCGGCCAGGCCTTCGCCGCCTTCGGCCTCGTCGTCGTCATCGCCCCGATCATCGGACCGACGATCGGCGGCTGGATCACCGACCAGATCTCCTGGCACTGGATCTTCCTGCTCAACGTGCCGGTCGGCATCGGCGCGCTCTTCCTCGTGAACTTCCTGACGGTCGAGCCGGAAATTCTCGTGCGCGAGCGCGCCGAGCGACTGAAGCGGGGGCTGCGCATCGACTATGTCGGCTTCATCCTGATTGCCGTCGGCCTCACCGGGCTCCTGATCACGCTCGATCGCGGCCAGGAGGAGAACTGGTTCTCCAGCAACATGATCATCGCGACGACGATCATGGCCGTCGTCGGCCTCGGCGCGATGACCGTCTGGGAGATCATGCACGACGACCCGATCGTGCCGCTGCCGCTGCTGAGGATCCCGAACTTCGCGATCGCGACGGGCATGATGCTGGTCCTCGGCCTGCTCGTCTTCGGCACGATCCAGATCATCCCGCAGATGCTGCAGCAGGTCTTCGGCTACACGGCCTATGATGCGGGGCTGGTGCTGACCATCGGCGGCGCCATCGCGATCGTCATGATGCCGCTCACCGGCATCGTCACCTCGA
>JBQCEN010000009.1:0-15617 GCA_051960215.1 Pararhizobium sp. | reverse complement strand
GTGCAATGGCCGGACGCTTGTCGATGGCGCCCTTGTCAATCCGGTGCCGGTTTCCGTCTGCCGCGCACTCGAGCAGCCCCTCGTCGTCGGCGTCAACCTGCACCACGACCTCTATGGCCGTTCCGCCGTCATCAAGCACAGCGCCTCCGAACCGCCGGCCGGCGACGAGCCCGAGCGCACGCCGATGCATGCGACGACCCGCGCCGGCCACCGCCTCGGCATGACCGGCGTCATGGTGCAGGCTTTCAACATCATCCAGGACAGGATTTCCCGTGCGCGACTCGCCGGCGATCCGCCGGACATCTCGTTGTTGCCGCGCCTCTCCGACATCGGGTTGTCCGAATTCTACCGCGCCGGCGAAGCGATCGACCGCGGCTACGAGGCCGCGCATGCGCAGATCAACGAGGTGAAGCGCCTGCAGGCGGTCGTCATGCGCTGAAGACCGCCCGGACTGGGCGCCGGCTCAACTCGTGATGTAGGCCTTCATCTCCTCCGCCTCGCGCTCGACGGCCTCGATCCTCTTGCGCACCACATCGCCGATCGAGACGATGCCGACGAGCCGGCCTTCCTTCTCGACCGGAATATGGCGGAAGCGGCCGTTGGTCATGATCTCCATCAGCTGGTCGACCGTGTGGTCCTCGCCGCAGACCGTCACCCGCTCGGTCATCGTGCCGGCGACCGAACCTTCCATTGCAGACGCGCCGCGTGCGGCGATGGCCCGCACGATGTCGCGCTCGGAGATGATGCCGCGGATCGTCCTGTCGCTGTCAATGACGACCAGCGCGCCGATCCGACGCTCGCTCAGCAACTGAACCGCGTCGGCGAGTGTCGCGCGCGCGGCGATCGTGACCACGTCGCGGCCCTTCTCCTCGAGAATTCTCTTCACCGTCATCGAAACCTCCGGCTTGCTCGCACCTGGTCCCAACCCCTCGGTCGCGTCAAACTGACGCATGGAGATAAGCTGCGCCGATGCCCGCGGCAAAGCAAGAGGCGGATTTCCCCCTACCCGATCCGCGCTCACGTCCAGTCGCGATGATCGAAAAGCCCGAAGAACAGGAAGCCGAACAGGAACCCGCCGATATGCGCCTGCCAGGCGACCATCGCGCCCGCCGCCCCCGGCGAAACCCCGAAGGCCGCGAGGAAATTGATGGCGAACCAGATGATCGCATAGGCAAGCACGGTCCGGTTCTGCAGCGACTCGATGATGCTCACCCGCGGCAGGAAGTGCGCGTCCTCCCGGCGAAACGGCCCATGCCTCGGGAAGGCGAAGCGCGCCGCGCCGCCCATCAGGCCGGAGACCACCCCGGAGGCGCCGATCACCGGCACCGGTGCCGCCCAGTTCAGTGCCAGGAACGACAGAGCCGCGCCGACCGACGTGAAGACCCAGAAGAGTGCGAAGCGGGCCGCGCCGAGCCTCCGCGCAACGACCGCGCCGAAAGCGACCATCCAGATCGAGTTCAGCGTCAGGTGGAGAAAGCCGCCGTGCAGGAAGGAGTAGGTCAGCGGAGACCAGAGCCAGGCCGGCGACTGCTGCGACAGCGGCGTCGCGTAGCGCAACGGAATGAAAGCCGTCTGCACCAGCAGCGCATTGTCCATCTCCGGCGTCAGCACCGCCGTCCGCACGATCTGGATCAGCCATAAGGCCGCCAGCACCCAGCCGAGCGAGGCCGGGATGTTGAAGACCGGCTCGCGATGCTTCGGATTATAGGCCGCGCCGCCATCGCCGCCCGGAATCTGCGTTCTGTCGTCCATGGCATCCTTCCACGTGGCCGGGCACATGTAGCGTGGGTCAGCACCCATATCCACAAGGAGCCATGGCTTTTGTCGCCGATACCGATGAAACAGATCGGTTGGCACGCCGTTCGCACCATGACAGCCAAGGACAGGGAAACCACCTCCCCGTGTCCCGATTTGGAACAGGATGCGGACCATGACCATGGAAACTGTGTTTGCCCACGAGACAAGCCGCCGGCTCTTCGATTACTGGAACGAAATGCGCGGCGACCGTCGCGCGCCGACCCGCCGCGCGATCGATCCCGCCGAGATTCGCTCCCTCCTTCCGAGCCTGTTCATCCTTGAGGCCTCGACCGGCGGCGTGCTTGCCTTCCGTCTCGCGGGCACGGGCGTCTGCACCCTTTTCGGACTGGAACTGCGCGGCGGGCCACTCTCCGGGCTCTGGATCGACGGCGGCGCGCGCAGCGCGCTCGCCGCGGCGGCAGGAGCCATGCACGATCTTCAGCCGGCGGTGGTGCGGCTTGCCGGCGAGAGCCGCTCCGGGCGGAGCCTCGCCCTTGAAATGTGCTTGCTGCCGCTGACGGCGAACGAGGAGGGCGAGCGCCAGATCCTCGGCATCATGGCGCCTCTCGACGCTCCGCACTGGCTGCACGCCGATCCTCTGGTCGGAGTGGTCACCGAGGCGGTCCGTCTCGTCGACGTCGCCGCCGAAACGAACCGGCCGCGCCGGTCGGACGCGAGAATGTTCCAGCCCATTCCGGGGCGGGGAAGGCCGGACTATCTGCGGCTCGTCGAAGGTGGCCTGCAGCGCTCCTGAGGAGCCGGAATCTTACCTCTTGTTAACGCGGGCACGGCTAAACTCGCCCTACCCAGCAGTGACCGAGCGATTCCCGATGCAGATGATCCGTAGACCCAACGACGACGTCCGGTCGCCGCAGACGGATGAAGCGCCGGTCTTCAGCCGCGTGGCCGTGAACCTGCCGGGGCGCCTGATGCGCGAGAACTATGACGAGTACGACTGCACCGTCACCGTCATGTCGCCCGGCGATGTCGTCTTCGAGAGCGAGGCTTCGCCCCATCGCGACGAGCGGATCGTCGCCTATCTCGATCACGTCGGGCGCATCGAGGGCCGTGTGATCGAGGTCAACCGCCACGGCTTCGCAATCTCGCTCAATGCGACCGAACGTAAGCGCGACAAGCTCGCCGCGCAATTGACCTGGATCGCGAACAAGCACGAGCTCGGCCTGCCCGAGGATCGGCGGCACGAGCGCGTCGCCCCGCGAAGCCCGCGCGCAGAGATCGTGCTCCAGGACGGCCGACGCTATCCCTGCCGCATCATCGACCTGTCGCTCTCGGGTGCCGCGGTCGACATCGACGTGCGACCGGCGCTCGGAACCGCCGTCACCCTCGGCACCATGCGCGGGCGTGTCGTCCGCCATTTCCAGGAAGGCATCGCGATCGAGTTCGCGACGATCCAGCCGCACGACGCGCTCCGCGCCTTCCTCTGAACCAGCCTCTCGGAAACCAGATCCATCGGCCCGGCCCATGCGTCGGGCTTTTTCATTTCTGCGGTCCGGAAACGCGCCGCGCCGCCGTCGCGGACACGCCGCGTCCATGAAGCTGCGGTAAACCGCATGGATAAAGTTTGAATCAAACAAGCCTTTGTTTTAACAATGGATTTTCGCGCCGCCTAAAACGATGCCTGTCATTGTCTCCCCAGAACAGGGAGACAAGAGATGAGTTTCTTCATCCGGCTTTCGATGGCGTTCGCGACAGCGATCGTGCTTGCGGCGACGACCGTCGACGCCGAGGCCAACGCGCCCTTCATGCTCACCAGCGGCCCGACGAGCCCGCCGATCGGCCACTACGAGTTCTGCCGCCGTGAGCCGCAGGATTGCGACCAGAAAGCAACGTCGGACCAGCCGCTGGCCCTTACGCCGAAGCTCTGGACGGAGATCCTCGACGTCAATTTCAAGGTCAACAGCACGATCAAGCCGGAAACCGACATGGCGCTTTACGGCGTCGAGGAATATTGGGCCTACCCGACGACGGCCGGCGACTGCGAGGATTACGCGCTCCTCAAGCGCCGCATGCTGATCGACGACGGCGTGCCGCCCTCCGATGTGCTGATGACCGTCGTGCGCCAGCCGGACGGCGCCGGCCATGCCGTCCTCACCGTGCGCACCGACCGCGGCGACTTCATCCTCGACAACATGCAGAGCCGAGTCGAGCTCTGGTCGAACACCGACTATACCTTCCTGAAGCGCCAGTCCGTCTTCAATTCGGGCCGCTGGGACAAGATCAACGACGGCAGGCCCGCGCTGGTCGGCAGCGTCAACTGATCTCCTCGCCAGCTGAGACTCGAGAACGGCGCCGCCATCGCGGCGCCGTTCGCGTCTGGGACCTCAGGAGAGACGCTTTAGGCCGGCGGCGAAACGCCTGGCGTTGGCGATATAGTGCTGCGCCGACTGCGCCAGCCGCGCGATCGCCGCGTCGTCCAGCGCGCGCACGACCTTTCCCGGCGCCCCGACCACCAGAGAGTTGTCGGGGATCTGCTTGCCTTCGGTGACGAGAGCCCCTGCTCCGATGAGGCAGTTGCGGCCGATGACGGCGCCGTTGAGAACTGTCGCGTTCATGCCGACCAGGCTGTTCTCGCCGATGGTGCAGCCGTGCAGCATCGCCTTGTGGCCGATTGTGCAGTGCCGCCCGATCGTCAGCGGAAAACCGGGATCGGTGTGCAGCACGGCGTTGTCCTGGACGTTCGAGCCCATGCCGATCGTGATCGTCTCGTTGTCGCCGCGGATCACGGCACCGAACCAGATGCCGACATCGTCCTCGACGACCACATTGCCGATGACGCTGGCGCTCTCGGCAATGAAGGAGAAGCCGTCCGGAAGCGACGGCACGCGCCCGTCCAGTTCGAAAAGCGCCATGCTATTCCCCCGCGATTCGTCCGCTGCTGCCGGAGGCTATCACGAATGGCATCGGAAGCCGCCTTCGCCGCGGCGAAAACTTCCGCTAACATCGCCGCCGGAAACCGGAGGCGAGCCATGAGAAGCAGCAGCTACGCAGGCACCGGCGTCGCGGCGGCCCTGGCCGTGACCGCAAGCCTTCTCGCGCCCGCGCCAGCGTCCGCAGCGGATGCCGAGAGGCTGCCGCCGTGGCTGCTCTTCGTCGTCAGCGGCGGCGCCTGGAGCGGCGGCGCGAGGCTCGATGCGGGCGGCGCAAGCGCCGACGCCAAGGCCGGCGGCCGCGGCTACTATCGCATCGTCGCCAGCCGCGGCGCGGACAACCAGGCTCATGTCTATCTCGAGCAGATGGCGCTGCAGGACGGGCAGCCGGTGGCGGTCGCATCGGCGGAGCTCAAGCAGATCGACGACCGGCACGGCTACGTCACCGACATCCGGCAGGACGCGAGCGGAGGCAGCCCCTCGACCGATGGCTTCTCCGCTTTCGTGACGCTGAAGACGAACCCCAAGGCCGCCGACACCGAGACCT
Source organism: Pararhizobium sp. (assembly GCA_051960215.1). Taxonomy (GTDB): domain Bacteria; phylum Pseudomonadota; class Alphaproteobacteria; order Rhizobiales; family Rhizobiaceae; genus Pararhizobium_B. Next base: position 10,385 of record JBQCEN010000009.1, on the reverse strand, counting down.
GGACGGTGGCCGTCGACGAGTTCGGCAAGATCAGCGTCGGGCACGAAAGCAACTGAGGCCGGCACCGCGCCGACCTCGATCTGCGCCCCCCGGTTGGCCACACCCCAGGCAATCCGGAACGCGACGGACAGCGGTCCGATCGTCCCCGATCTCAGAAGACCGGGCAGACGAAGATCAATCCAGGTCCTCGACCGCCGCGCCGTTCCTGCCGTCGACGCGCTGGGCGAGCGCCGCCTCCATGAACGGGTCGAGAGCGCCGTCGAGCACCTCTTGCGGGCTCGTGCTTTCCACCCCTGTGCGCAGGTCCTTCACGAGCTGATAGGGCTGCAGCACGTAGGAACGGATCTGGTGGCCCCAGCCGATATCCGACTTGGTCGCCTCCTCGGCATTCGCCGCCTCCTCGCGCCGCTTCAGCTCCTCCTCGTAGAGCCGTGCGCGCAGCATCGACCAGGCCTTGTCGCGGTTCTTGTGCTGCGAGCGCTCCTGCTGGCACTGCACGACGATGCCGGTCGGGATGTGCGTGATGCGCACCGCCGAATCGGTCGTGTTGACGTGCTGGCCGCCGGCGCCCGAAGAACGATAGGTGTCGATGCGGCAGTCGGATTCGTTGATCTCGATCTCGATCGAATCGTCGACGACCGGATAGATCCAGACGCTCGAGAAGGAGGTGTGGCGACGCGCCTGGCTGTCGAAGGGCGAGATGCGGACCAGCCGATGCACGCCGGATTCGGTCTTCAGCCAGCCATAGGCGTTGTGGCCCTTGACGAGCAGCGTCGCCGACTTGATGCCGGCCTCTTCGCCGTCGTGGACCTCCATGACCTCGACCTTGAAGCTTTGCCGCTCGGCCCAGCGCGTATACATGCGAAGCAGCATCTGCGCCCAGTCCTGACTTTCCGTGCCGCCGGCGCCGGAATGGACTTCCAGGTAGGTGTCGTTGCCGTCCGCCTCGCCCGAGAGCAACGCCTCGATCTGCCGGCGGTCGACGTCGCCCCGGAGCGCCTTCAGCGTTTCCTCGGCATCGCGCACGACCTCGTCGTCGCCCTCTTCCTCGCCGAGGTCGATGAGCTCGATGCTGTCATTCAGTTGCGATTCGCGCTGACGGACACCGGTGATCCCATCTTCCAGCTGCTGACGCTCGCGCATCAGCTTCTGGGCTTCCTGGGGATCGTTCCAGAGCGACGGGTCCTCAGCCTTGTTGTTCAGGTAGTCGAGACGCTTGACGGCCTGATCCCAGTCAAAGATGCCTCCTCAGCAGGCTTATGGCCTGCTTGATCTGATCGACGGTCGTCTGGGTTTCGGTACGCATTGTCTTCCTGTGATCTTTCTGCTTTGGCGCCTGCGGCGCGACGCCCTGAGGGCGCGGCGGAACATAGTGAGCCGCAGCCGGTGAGTAAAGGCGGCGAGGCGAACGCCCCGCGCCGGATATGATCAGTAGAGCCCGCCGCCCCCGGTCGTCACCGCGCGGGTCGCCTGCGGAGAGGATTCCATGATCGCCGTGCCCGACGAGGCCATGCCCTCGTTCATGCCGATGACGCTGTAGGTCGAAGATGGCCCGGTGCCCGGCTTGAAGGCCTCCATGATCACGTCCTGGTCGCCCGGCGACGGGACCATGCCGGTCTTCCGGTCGATCGCGATCATCTGCAGGCCCTCGGGCTTGCGGAAGTCGACCGGGCGCGTGCCCTTCAAGGCATCCTGCATGAACTCGTTGAAGATCGGGGCGGCCAGCACGCCGCCGGTCTCGCCGTGGCCCATCGGCTTCGGATTGTCGTAGCCGATATAGACGCCGGCGACGAGATCGGGCGTATAGCCGACGAACCAGGCATCCTTCTCGTCGTTCGTCGTGCCGGTCTTGCCCGCGACGGGACGGTCGAGCTTCACGTGGCCCGCCGCGGTGCCGCGCTTGATGACGTCCTCGAGCATGGAGGTGATCTGGTAGGCCGTCATCGGGTCGAGCACCTGCTCGCTCTTGTCGACGATCGTCGGCTCGTCCTGCCCCTTCCAGGCCTGCGCGTTGCAGCCCTGGCATTCGCGCGTGTCGTGCCGGTAGATCGTGCGGCCGTAGCGGTCCTGGATGCGGTCGACCAGCGACGGGTCGATCTGCATGCCGCCATTGGCGAAGACGGCGTAGGCGGAGACCATGCGCAGCACAGTCGTCGCGCCGGCGCCGAGCGACATGGAGAGCAGCGGCGGCAGCTTGTCGTAGACGCCGAAGCGCTCGGCATATTGCGACACGAGGTTCATCCCCATGTCCTTGGCGAGCCGCACCGTCATCAGGTTGCGCGAATGGACGAGGCCGAAGCGCAACGTCGCCGGTCCGGCCTGTTCGTTGCCGTAGTTCTTCGGCTCCCACAGCTCGCCACCGGACATCACCTGGATCGGCGCGTCGAGCACGAGGGTCGCCGGCGTATAGCCGGTATCGAGCGCGGCGGCATAGACGATCGGCTTGAACGACGAGCCCGGCTGCCGCATCGCCTGGGTCGCGCGATTGAACTCCGACTGCGCATAGGAGAAGCCGCCGACGAGGGCGAGCACGCGGCCCGTATGCGGGTCCATCACGACCATGCCGCCCTGCACCTTCGGCGGCTGGCGCAGCAGGTAGCGGACCGTTCCGTCCTTGTCCTTGGTCGGCTCGACATAGACCACATCGCCCGCCGCAAGCACGTCCGCCGGCGACTTCACCGTGCGGTGCTCGTCCTTGCGGTCGATCCGGAACGCCCATTTCATGTCCTCGGGCCGGATCGTGCCGGTGACGCGGTCCGGATCGAGCTTGCCCGAATCGGCGCGCTCCGGCCGGATGCCGATGTCGACGCCCTTGGCGCTGGCGCCGAGGACGACGGCGAGCTTCCACTCGGGCACGTCGCTCAGCGGATCGACGGCGTTGAGGGCCTTGCCCCAGTCGGCACCGATGTCGATCTTCGTTACCGGGCCGCGATAGCCGCGCTGCTGGTCGTAGGAGATGAGGCCGTCCTGCAAGGCGGTCCGGGCAAAGCGCTGCAGCTTCGGATCGAGCGTCGTGCGCACCGAGAGGCCGCCCTCGTAGAGCGCATCCTTGCCATACTTGTCGAGGATCTGGCGGCGCACCGCCTCGGTGAAATAATCCGCCGCGAAGAGATAAGGCCCGGATCCGCGCATGTGCACGCCAAGCGGCTCGGCCTTGGCCTTCTCGCCCTCGGCCTGGCTGACGTAGCCGTTCTCGACCATGCGATCGATGACGTAGTTGCGCCGGGCGATCGCCTCCTTGGTGTCCTTGAAGGGATCGTAATTCGCCGGCCCCTTCACCATGCCGGCGAGATAGGCCATCTCGGAGATCGTCAGTTCGTTGACCGACTTGTCGAAATAGGTGAGCGCCGCGCCCGCGATGCCGTAGGCGTTATGGCCGAAATAGATCTCGTTCAGATAGAGCTCGAGGATGCGGTCCTTGCTGTAGGCCTGCTCGATCCGGAGCGACAGGATCGCTTCCTTGATCTTGCGGGCATAGGTCTGGTCCGAGCTCAGCAGGAAGTTCTTCGCCACCTGCTGGGTGATCGTCGAAGCGCCGACGAGCCGCCGGCCGGAGCCCATGTTCTCGATGTTGATCGCGATGGCGCGCAGGATGCCGGAGATGTCGATCCCCGGATGGGAATAGAAGTTCTTGTCTTCCGCCGAGACGAAGGCCGCCTTCACACGGTCCGGAATCGCCTGGATCGGCAGGTAGAGCCGCCGCTCCTTGGCATATTCCGCCATCAGTTCGCCGTCGGACGCGTGGAAGCGCGTCGCCACGGGCGGTTCGTAATTCGCGAGCACCTCATAGTCCGGCAAGTCGGAACTGATGTGAGCGACGTAAAGTCCGGCTGCCCCGGCGAGGATCAGGAAGACGACCGTTCCCAGTCCGAAGAGATAGCCGATGAACCTGATCATTCGCGCCTAACCACTGTCTCGATATGCATGCCGCGCGCATCTGCGCCGGATCGCAGCCGCTACCGGAACGTCTGCATCGGGGCCAACCGCGCCGCACGCGAAAACTGCACCCTCGCCGTCTCTAGGATGGCGAACGGGAACGAAAATAGGGCCGCGGCGTCCACCCTCCTCAGAAGGCGGTCACTCACTGGCTCTGTGTGTCCCGGGCGCAACACCGGGATCACGGTGCGCCGCCACCTTAGCACATCTCAATTCCCGCTCGCCAAGATCGTCGAGCGATAATTCACGATCGACTGGACGAGCAGCGAGGCGACCTTCGTCTGCCAGGCGGGATCGTTGAGGAGCTTCTCGTCGGCAGGGTTGGAGAGATAGCCGAGCTCGACGAGGACCGAGGGCACGTCGGCGGCCATCAGCACCCGGAATCCGGCGTAGCGGTGCGGATTGTTGATGAGCAGGATGTTGCCGTCGAAGGATGAGACGATCTTGTCGGCAAGCCCGATCGAGAAGACCTGGGTCTCGCGCCGCGTCAGGTCGACGAGGATGTCGGCCACCCCCTTCGGCTCGTCCTTGAAGGAGACGCCGGCGACTTCGTCGGACTCGTTCTCGCGCTCGGCGATCACCTGCGCCAGGTGGTCCGACGCCTTGTCGGAAAGGGTGTAGACGGTCGCACCGCGGATCGAATCCTGCGAGATCGAATTGGCATGGATCGAGATGAAGAGGCTGGCGCCGTGCGCGCGTCCGAATGCGACGCGGTCGCCGAGAGACAGGAATGTGTCGTCGTCGCGGGTCAGGAAGACGCGGATCCCCCGCTCCTGCAGCTTCGCCGCAAGCGCCTTGCCGAAGGCGAGCGTCACGGTCTTCTCGAGCGTCCCGTTGACACCGACGGCGCCGCTGTCGATGCCGCCATGGCCGGGATCGATGACCACGGTGAACGGTCCGCGCGTGCGCAGGGGGCCGGCGGCGATCGCCTGGTCCGGGCTCGTGTCGACCGTCTCCGGTGACCACGTCTGCCCCTTGAGGACCTTCGCGAACTCGTCCGGCGTCGTCGTCGTGACGTCGAGGCCGAGGCGGAAGCCGGTGCCGGACGGGCTCTTGATCACCTGAGCGAGGTCGACGCGAACCGGACTGTCCGCCGTCAGAACGATGCGCGAGCGTCCGGGCCCCATCGCGCCGTAGCGGATGTGGGAAAAGAGGCCGCGCGGGTTCAAATCGCCGTCGGAGAAGGCGAAGGCCGTCGCCGGCAGGTCGATGAGGATGCGCGCCGGCGAGGCGACGTAGTGGATGGCGGCATTCGGCTTCTTGTCGAAGTCGATGACGATGCGCGTGCGGTGCGCATCTCCCGCGACGCGTGCCGCGAAGGCGATGAGGCGCGGCGCATCGGCATGCACTGCGGTGCCGGAGGCGATCGCCGCGAGCATGAGCAGCAGGCAGGCCAGTAATCTGGACACCGCACGCCGCACCGCGATCGCACGCTTGAAGCGCCGCAGGCACCCGTTTTGATGCAGCATCCCCGACCTTTCCGGCCTTGTCGTCACCCCGAACGCCCTGTTCTTCTTCTCGTCGCCGGCAAGAGGCGGAAGCCCCGATGGCGGCGAATCGTACCCCAGTATGATCGAGCGAAAACTGCGCCGCCAGCCGGCGCCTTCGCCCGAAGAGAAGGAATGCCAGACGGTTACCGGCAGGCCTTCGCCGTCGTTTTTCCTTGCCAGAGACGGGCCTAGACCATAAAAGCAAGGCGAGGATAAGACATGGTGACGGGATAGAGTCGCATGTCGTCAGGCCGCCGCCCTTCTGGTGAACCGGCGCCCGGCAGGTTTCATCCGTCGTCAGGACGTGTCGGATCCTCGAATGGTTTGAACTCAGTCAGGCCTGCCTGATCGCAGAAATCCGGAACATTGCGCCGGCCGATGCAGGCAGGTTTATCATCGGGCCATCCAGGCCCCGTTTGTACCGGCTGTTCGCTTTGGTAATTTGATGGACCGGCAAAGACACATCGAGACGTCAGGCGAAGTCAGGGCCGACCGCCCCATCGACCTGCCGTCTTCGTCCGGCCCTCTCAGCCTCGCGACGGCCCCCCTATCCGGCATGACGAGTTGTCCGCGGTCGTTGCGCGATCCTGAGCGCCACGGGCCCCCGCCCATCGCCGTCTGCCGAGGAGCACACCTTCCATGGCAGAGAAAATGCTTATCGACGCGTCTCATGAAGAAGAGACACGCGTCGTCGTCGTTCGCGGAAACCGCATAGAGGAATTCGACTTCGAGTCGCAGCACAAGAAGCAGCTGCGCGGCAACATCTATCTGGCGAAAGTGACGCGCGTCGAGCCGTCGCTCCAGGCCGCCTTCGTCGACTACGGCGGCAACCGTCACGGCTTCCTCGCCTTCTCCGAAATCCATCCCGACTACTACCAGATCCCCCTCGCCGACCGGCAGGCGCTGCTGCAGGCCGAAGCCGAGGCGGCGCGCGCCGAGGCCGAGCGGGAGAACGCCGACGGCGACAGCCCGCTCGCGGAGAGCGCATCCGAGGCCGAAGAGACTGCGGAGGCGGCGCCGAAGGCGAAGTCGCGCCGGGGTCGTGGACGACGCTCGAAGGCGGCGCAGGAGCCGTCCGACGCCGAGGCCGCGGACAATGCGAGCGCCGGCAGCCCGGCCGAAGCGGCCGGGGAACCCGAAGCGGCCGCCGACGAGGCCGGTGCACCGGCTGGCGGCGCCGAGGCCGACGCGGCGCCGAGCGAACCCGCACATGACGGCGGCGAGGAAGCGGAAGCCGAGCCGAATGCCGAGGCCGATCGCAAGCCGGACGAGATGCTGGCCGAGGTCGAGGTCGACAGCATCTCCGAAGAGGTCGATGCGGGCCAGCTCGCCGATGACGCCGAAGGCCATTCCGAGCAGGAGAGGCCGCGCGGCCGGCGCCGCGGGCGCGACGAGGACGACGACGGCAACGGCGAGTCGAGCAAGGTCGAGTCGGTCGGCGCCGAGGACGCGCTCGAGGAACTTCCCGACCGCGCCGGACAGCGCAAGCCGCGCAAGCAGTACCGGATCCAGGAGGTCATCAAGCGCCGGCAGATCCTGCTCGTCCAGGTCGTCAAGGAAGAGCGTGGCAACAAGGGCGCGGCCCTGACCACCTACCTGTCGCTCGCCGGCCGCTACTCCGTCCTGATGCCGAACACCGCACGTGGCGGCGGCATCTCGCGCAAGATCACCAATATCCCGGACCGCAAGCGCCTCAAGGAGATCGCCCGGGAACTTGAAGTTCCGCAGGGGATGGGCGTCATCCTGAGGACGGCCGGAGCCAACCGGACCAAGGCGGAGATCAAGCGCGACTTCGAATACCTGATGCGGCTTTGGGAGAACGTCCGGTCGCTGACGCTGAGCTCGACCGCGCCAACCCTCGTCTACGAGGAAGGCAGCCTGATCAAGCGCTCGATCCGCGACCTCTACAACAAGGACATCGGCGAGATCGTCGTCTCCGGCGAAGAGGGCTATCGCGAGGCGAAAGCCTTCATGAAGATGCTGATGCCGAGCCACGCGAAGGTGGTCCAGCCGTATCGCGATCTCCATCCGATCTTCGCGCGCTCGGGCATTGAGGCGCAGCTCGACCGCATGCTGCAGCCGCAGGTGACGCTGAAGTCGGGCGGCTACATCATCATCAACCAGACCGAAGCCCTGGTCGCGATCGACGTCAACTCCGGCCGCTCGACCAAGGAACATTCGATCGAGGACACGGCGCTCCAGACGAACCTCGAAGCGGCCGAGGAGGTCGCCCGCCAGCTTCGCCTGCGCGACCTGGCCGGCCTGATCGTCATCGACTTCATCGACATGGAGGAAAAGCGCAATAACCGCTCCGTCGAGAAGAAGCTGAAGGACTGCCTGAAGAACGACCGAGCCCGCATCCAGGTCGGCCGGATCTCGCATTTCGGCCTCCTTGAGATGTCGCGCCAGCGCATTCGCGCGAGCGTGCTCGAAAGCACGACGCAGGTCTGCGAGGTCTGCGGCGGCACCGGCCATGTGCGCTCGCAGTCGTCCGTCGCGCTGCATGTCATCCGGGGCATCGAGGAGTATCTCCTCAAGAACACGACGCACAACATCACGGTGCGCACCCTCCCCGGCATCGCGCTCTATCTGCTCAACCAGAAGCGCGACACGATCGTCGACCTCGAGAAACGCTTCGGCCTTTCGATCGTCGTCGAGGCCGATGCGCTGGTCGGATCGCAGCATTTCGCGATCGAGCGCGGCGAGCCGGTCGAGACGCCCGTGCGCATCGATCAGATCGTTCATTTCGATACCCTCTACGAGGACGAGGACGACAGCGAGCCGGAGATCGAGGAAGCCGCCGACGAATCCGAAGAGGAGACGGTCGCCGAGGCGGAAGCCGACGACCAGGGCGGCCGGCGTCGCAAGCGCAAGCGCCGGCGCCGCGGCGGCCGCTCCGGCGAAGGTGAGGCGCACGAACAGCGCGACGGCGAGGCGGAGGGCGAGCAACCGTCTCAGGAAGCGCGTGGCGACGAAGAAGAGCAGTCGCACGACGAGGACGACGAGCAGCACCAGCGCAAGCGCCGCCGTCGCGGCAAGCGGGGCGGCCGCCGCAAGCGCGGCGAGAACGAGCATGACGAGGCGCAGGCCGTCACGCCCGGAGCGGACGACGCCGCCGTAAACGCTGCCGAGGAGGCGGGGCCGGAGCAGTCTGAAGACGCGCCGGCCGTCGCGGCCGAGGTCGGAAGCGAAGCCCCTTCGGAGATTGCCGCCGAGGCCGTGGCCCCCGTGACCGCTCCGACCGTCGCCGATGAGGAGACGCCTACGGCCGACGAGACCGCCGAGGCCGCGAAGGAGCCGGTCGAGGCCGCGGACGGCGCGGCGGACGTCGCCGGGGAAGCGAAGGAGGACCAGCCTGCGCCGTCGCGGCGTCGGGCTTCGGACAGCATCGCGAGCGATCCCGTCGTCACCTCGACTGGCGGAGAACAGAACGAAGCGGAGAAGGCTGATCGCCCGAAGAAGGTCGGGTGGTGGCAGAGGCGCGGCTTCCTCTAGGAGGCCGCACCCTTCGGGTGGGTACGAGAACAGCGTCGGCACGCGCCGGCGCTGTTTCTTTTTGTGCCGTGGCTTCTTCGACGGAAGCGCGGCCTCAGCCCCTCAGCCAGCGCTCCAGCCGGTCGAGCGCCTCGATCATATCGGCGTGGCGACCGGCATAGGAAAAGCGCATCGTGCGATGCCCCTCGGCCGGATCGAAGTCGTGGCCTGGCGTCGCCGCCACATCGACCGTCTCGAGCATCGTGCGCGCGAACTGCATGCTGTCGTTGCTGAACCGGCGGATATCGACATAGGCATAGAAGGCGCCGTCCATCGGCGAGGCGATATCGAACCCGACCCCGGGCAGCCGGCGCATGAGGAGCGCGCGGTTCTCGCGGTAGCCCTCGCGCACCGCGTCGAGCTCCTCGGTGCCGCCGAACGCGGCCTCCGCCGCGATCTGTGAGAGTTCCGGCGCGCTGATATAGAGGCTCTGCGCGACCCTCTCGACCGGCCGCACGAGTTCGGTCGGCAGCACCATCCAGCCGATCCGCCAGCCGGTCGTGCAGAAATATTTCGAGAACGAGTTGATGACGATCGCGCGCTCGCTGATCTCTGTCGCGCTGACCTCTTCGCCCTGATAGGTCAGGCCATGATAGATCTCGTCGGAGATGAAGGCGATCCGCTCGTCATCGCAATAGCGTGCAAGCTCCGTCAGAGCTGCCCTTCCCGTGACCGTTCCGGTCGGGTTCGCCGGACTCGCGAGAAGGATGCCGGCGATGCGCCCCTCCTTCGCCTTGGCGGCTTCGAGTGCTAACGGCGTCAGAGTGAAGCCGCTCTCCGGCCCGACCGGAATCTCCACCGGCCGCAGGCCCAGGGCGGCGAGGATATTGCGATAGGCCGGATAGCCCGGCCGGGTGATCGCGACGGCATCGCCCGGTTCGAACAGCGTCAGGAACGCAAGGTTGAACGCGGCGGACGAGCCCGTCGTCACCGCGATCCGCTGCGGATCGACCGCAACGCCGTGGCGCGCCTGGTAGTGCCCGGCGATCGCCCCCTTCAGGCTGGCGCGCCCGAGCGCATCGGTATAGCCGATCACGCCCCTCTCCAGGGCGCGCCTTGCGGCCTGGAGGGCGGGCTGCGGCGCCGGATGGGCGGGCTGGCCGACGGCCATGGAGATCACCGGCCGGCCGAGTGCCGCGCGGCGGGTGGCCTCGGCAAGGACGTCCATGGCGTGAAAGGGTTCGACTTCGGAGCGGCGGGACAGGGAATGCAAGGGTCTGCCTTCGGATGTGAGGATGTCGGCGCCACCAATGCCGGAATGACCGGAGGATCACAACGGCCTTCTTCGCCACGGTTCTGTCCCGATCGCCTGTTTCAAGGCCTGCCTGGGACCTGTAGCGTGCGGGTGGGGGATTTTCGGATGATTCAGCGAAAGACGATCTGCCGTTCGATGACACGACGCGCTGCCGGGATAGCGGCGGCCCT
>JBQCEN010000008.1:0-16337 GCA_051960215.1 Pararhizobium sp. | reverse complement strand
GCGAACCGGCCGAAGGCGCTCGCCTTCCTCGAGATTCTCGACAGGGAGCTCGAAGACCGCGCGTTCATCGCCGGCGACCGCTACACGATCGCCGACATCACCGGCGTCGTCAGCATGGATTTCATGAAGCCCGCGAAGATCGAGAAGCCGACGCACCTGACCAATGTCATGCGCTGGTACGAGGCGATCAAGGCGCGGCCGAGCACGGACGCATAAGCGATTGATTTCAGACTCTGAAACGCTGGCGGGCCTCGACGCGGAAATCAGCGCCTGCCGGATCTGCCGAGACGCGCCGGGGACCGCGGCGCGATTGCCGCACGAGCCGCGGCCGATCGTGGTCACGTCGGCGACGGCGCGGATCCTGATCGCCGGGCAGGCGCCGGGCGTGCGCGTGCATGCCAGTGGCCGGCCGTTCACCGATCCCTCCGGCGATCGGCTGCGGGCGTGGATGGGCGTTCCGCCGGAGGTCTTCTACGATCGCTCCCGGGTCGCGATCGGGCCGATGGGCTTCTGCTTCCCCGGTCTCGACGCCAAGGGCAGCGACCTGCCGCCGCGGCGCGAATGCGCGGCCCGCTGGCAGGATCGCCTGATGACGGCGATGGGGCAGGTGGAACTGGTGCTCGCCATCGGCCAGTACGCGCAACGCTATCACCTCGGTGCGCGGCGCGGCCGCTCGCTGACGGAGACGGTTTTGCGCTGGCGGGAATACGTGGAGGCGGGCGAGGGGCCGGCCGTGCTGCCGCTGCCGCATCCCTCGTGGCGCAATTCGGGCTGGCTGAAGCGCCACCCGTGGTTCGAGGCGGAGGTGCTGCCGTTCCTGAAGGCCGAGGTCGCGCGGCTTGTCGGTTCCGGCTGAGGCTTCTTCGGATTTTCGATGAATTTCTTTGCGGTAACGGCCTCGCATCGCTAGAACAGCGCCGTTCCTGACCACGAGGCTTCGATGGACCGTCTCGACAGAAAGATCCTGCGGCTGCTGCAGGAAGACACGACGCTTGCCGTCGCCGACATCGCCAAGAAGGTCGGCCTTTCGACGACGCCCTGCTGGCGGCGCATCCAGAAGCTCGAGGAGGATGGCGTCGTCCTTCGCCGCGTCGCGCTTCTCGATCCGGTCAAGGTCAATGCGAAGGTCACCGTCTTCGTCTCGATCCGGACGAACGCCCACAGCCACGAATGGCTGAAGCGGTTCTCGGAGATGATCGTCGACTTCCCCGAGGTGGTCGAGTTCTACCGCATGAGCGGTGACGTCGACTACCTGCTGCGCGTCGTCGTGCCGGACATCGCTGCCTATGACGCGTTCTACAAGCGGCTGATCCAGAAGATCGAGATCCGCGACGTCTCCTCCGCCTTCGCGATGGAGCAGATCAAGTACACGACCCAACTGCCGCTCGACTACATGGTGGTCGAGCAGAGCCGCAGCGCGGCGGCCTCCTCCTGACGATCATCGGGCCGCGACTCGCCTTCGGAAGGTCGCGGGAGAAAGACGGCCGTCGATGCACAGGAGCCCGATCGCGATCAGCCCCATCGCCGCGATCTCGCCGAGGCCGAGTCGCTCGCCGAGGAAGACGCTGCCGAGCAGGATCGCGCTCGGCGGCACGATCAGCGTGACCAGCGAGGCGTTGGTCGCGCCGGCGAGCTGGATGATCCGGAAATAGAGGATGTAGGCGAAGGCCGTCGAGATCCAGGCCAGGGCTGCGACCATGGCAAGGACGTCTGCGGAGGGCATGGCAAGGTGCCATGGCCGGTCGACGAGAAGGACGACCGGAAGCATGATCGCAGTCGAAGCGGTCATTTGCCCGGTCGCGGTGACCGGGGCCGGGATGCCGGAAAAGCGCCGGCCGTAGATGGCGGCGAAGCCATAGGAGACGGCGGCTCCGAGGACGGCGAACTGCGCCCAGGCCGGCGCGCCGAGCCCCGTCCATGCGTCCGGGCCGACGAGCAGCACGGTGCCGGCGAGGCCGATGGCACAGCCGGCGACCTTGCGGGTGCTGAGCTTTTCGTCACTTGTCGCGAGATGGGCGACGATGACCGTCCAGAGCGGCGTGGTGGCGTTGAGGATCGAGGCGAGGCCGGCGCCGATCGCCGTTTCGCCGGCGAAGATCAGCGCGAAGGGCACCGCATTGTTCAGGAACCCCAGAATCAGGAATTCGCGCCAGCGCCGGCGCAGCGTCGCATAGAGGCCGGAGCCGGCGCGCAGGTAGAGGTGCAGGGCGAGCGCGGCGAGGCTGACGCGCAGGAGGACAAGCGTCAGCGGCGGGATCTCCTGCACCGCGACCCGCGCAAAGAAGAACGACCCGCCCCAGAGCAGGCCGAGGAACAGGAGAAGGCCCCAGCTCTTTGCCGACATCGGGCCCGGAGCTTTCGTGGCATAAGGCGGCATGGCGGCGTCTTGCCCGGCTTCAAACGTTGATTTCGCCGCTCACCTACGCGCGCGGCCGATGTCACGCCACCCATTTCTTGCGCGGCCGCCCTTTACCCCAAGGCGGTGGCTGTTACGTTCCCGCATGGCAACAGGGGAGCGGCGCATGCAGCGATTCAAGACCGGAAGCGAGGCGGCGCTGGCGCTGAGGCCGGACGCATCGCTCTACTGCTTCCGGCCGTCCGTGCTGAAGGCGGACGCGAAGCGCTTCATGTCGCTCTTTCCCGGCGAGACGGCCTATGCCGTCAAGACGAACGGCGAGCCGATGGTGCTCCGGACGCTCGTCGAGGCGGGGATCACGACCTTCGACGTCGCCTCGCCCGGCGAGTTCGAGGCTGTTCGCGCCGCCTCCAGCGAGGCGCGGATGCTTTATATGCACCCGGTCAAGGCGCAGTCGGACATCCGGCTGGCGCTGGAGCGCTACGGTATCCGGGTGCTCGCCCTCGACCACGAGGACGAGATCGCCAAGGTGCTCCGGATCGTGCGCGCACTCGACCTCGACCCGGCGGCGATCACCGTCTACGTCCGGCTGCAGACAAAGGGGCACGCGCTCTACGAGCTCTCGAAGAAGTTCGGCGCCGCGCCGGCCCATGCCGTAGAACTCCTGCAGCGGCTCCACCGCATCGGCTTCAAGGTGGGTATCTGCTTCCATGTCGGCAGCCAGATCGAGGAGGCGGAGACCTACGAGCGGGCGCTCGCCTCGGCCGACTGGGTGCGGAACCGGGCCGGCGTGCCGCTCGCCGGCCTGGATGTCGGCGGCGGCTTCCCGGCCGAGTATGGCCACAACCCGAACCGCAAGCCGCCGGACGTGCCGCCGCTCGACGAGCTGATGGCGACGCTCAGCGCCAACATCGCCGAGTGGGGCTTCTCCGACCTGCCGCTCGTCGCCGAGCCCGGCCGCGTCGTCGTGGCGCGGGCCTTCTCGCTGATCGTGCGCGTGCTTCTGAGGAAAGGCCGGCGCCTCTACATCAACGACGGCATCTGGGCTTCGCTGTCGGATAGCTGGACAGGCAAGATCACGCTGCCCGCCCGCTTCATCCCCGACCCGGCGCGCAAGACACGCAACGGCGACCCGGATTCGGTCGTTTCCTTCAAGGTCTGCGGCGCCACCTGCGATTCGGTCGATATCCTGTCGCGGCCGTTCTGGCTGCCGGAGACGGTCGACACCGGCGACTGGATCGAGATCGGCCATATCGGCGCCTATTCGCTGTCGCTCAGGACCCGCTTCAACGGCTTCTATCCGGACGACTTCGTCGAGGTGACGACGGCCTTTGCCGACAACGGGGCGCCCGACGGCTTCGCCAGCCTCGAGACGATGGCGTCGTGACCGGAGGCGGGCGGTCCCGTCATCCGCTCTCGCGCATATAGGCCCTGAGGCGGCGCCGCTGCCACCACCGGCGGATCTGGATCGTTTGCTCCGCGCGCCATGTCTCGATGCCGGCGCCATTCAGCTCGCGGCGGAAGGTGCGCCGGGTGCCGACCGGCGCGTTGTCCGGGCCGTATGTCGCGATCACGGTCATCTCGAAGGCCTTCACCCAGGAGATGTCGCAGGCATCCTCGCGGCTGCCGGGCGCCCAGCCGTTCGCCTCGCGCAGCAGGTTCCTGAAGCTGCCGAGCGTCAGGTATTCGCCGCTCGACAGAGGACCCTGGAACCAGACGGTGCGGGGGTCGCTGTCGGGCTCCTTGGCGAGCGTTTCCAGGTCCGTCAGCGAACAGACGTTCGTCCCGCCTCCGGGCTGCAGCGTCAGCACGACCGCTTCGAGATAGATCGGCTCGGCGCTCATATTGGTGATGACGCAGTTGGCGAGCAGGTCGTGACCGGCGCTGCGGTTGATGAGGATTCTCGGCCGCTTCTGACGCCGGTTCTCGTTGAAGAGCAGTTGCAGGTAGAACGCCCAGACGACGAGCATCAGCGCGTTGAGCAGCATGTTCAACGTCTGATTGTTCTGGCTGATGAACGTCCACATCGAAGCTTCCCGGCGTGCTCGGACGGCCAAACGGGAAGCTTGCTGCTGTGTTCCTTGGAAGCCCGGGCGGCGGGGCTACGGCTTCTACCGGAGCGCGCTCAGCAGCGCCTGGGTCGGCCAGCCGTCAGCCGGCATCCCGTGCTTCAACTGCTCGGAGCGAACGGCGTCGCGGGTACCGCCGCCGATGATGCCGTCGATCTCGCCGACGTCGTAGCCCTTCGCCTGCAGGATGCGCTGCAGCGTCTCGACCTCGCTGTTGGAGAGGCCGGGCGCCGGATTGCCGTGATCATAGGGCGGGGCGCCGGCAAGGCGCGTCGCGAAATAGGCGGCGGTCGTCGTGTAGATGAACGACTTGTTCCACTCGAGGTAGACGCTGTAGTTCGGGTAGGCGAGGAAGGTCGGCCCCTTGCGGCCCTGCGGCATGATGAGGTCTGCCGGAAGGCTCGGGGAGGGCAGGCTGCCGGAACGGGGCTTGACGCCGGCCTTCTGCCAGTCGGCGACCGTCATGTTCGAATGCAGGCCAGTCTTCGCCCAGGGCAGGTCGTCCGGGATCTCGACCTCCTGCAGCCACGGCTCGCCGGCGTGCCAGCCGAGCGAATGGATGAAGTTCGCGGCCGTCATGATAACGTCCGGCTCGCTCTCCTTCAGCCGCACGTGGCCGTCGCCGTCGCCGTCGACGCCATGGCGGACGATGTCCTGCGGCAGCATCTGGACCTGGCCGATCTCGCCGGCCCAGGCGCCGGTCGTCTTCTGCGGGTCGATGTCGCCGTGAGCCGCCATGCGGACGGCGGCGATGAGCTGCGGGCGGAAGAGGTCGGGCCGGCGACAGTCGTGCGCCATCGTCACCAGCGCGTTCATCGTGTTGAAATTGCCCTGGACGGCGCCGTAGTCGGTCTCCAGTCCCCAGAAGGCGGTGATCACGGGGGCAGGCACGCCATACTGCTTTTCGGCGCGGGCGAAGACGTCGGCGTAGCGCGCCATCTTCTCCTTGCCCTTCGACATGCGGTAGCTGTTGACGGCACGCTTCGAGAATTCGAGGAAGGTCTGCTTGAAGACGGCCTGGCCGCGGTCCATGGCCAGCACCTTGGGGTCGATGCGGACATGGGCGAGGGCCGCATCGGCGGCGGCCGGCGAAACGCCCTTGCTCACCGCCTCCTGCTTCACGCCGGCAAGAAACGAACCGAGATCGCCGCCGCAGCTTTCTTGTGCGTGCGCGGGGAAGGTTGCGGTCGTCAGCAAGGCGGCTGTGGCGAGGGCTGCGGCGGTGGCCGTTGCGTTCATGGCGTCGTCGTCTCCGGCTTGGTTTCGTTCTGGCCTCCGGCTTTTAACGTGCCGGAGCCGGATGTGAAACCGCGGGAGGCCCGGCCGCGCCGCTTTAACGCGCCGCGGAGGCGAGCCAGTCGTGCCATTCGGCGCGGTCGCCGGAGAAGACGTTGATGTCGGTCTGGCCCTTGACGCCCGGCACGATGCCGGTGCCCGTATATTGCCAGAACGTCCAGTCGCGCCCGCCATAGGTCTTGTCCGGGTGGTCGGCGACGGAGCGCAGCCAGAAGGCGTGGTCCTTGAAATAGCCGGCGAGGTTCTGGCGGTGGAAGTCGACGGTCGTATAGATGATCGGCTTCTTGCCGTAATGCGCCTCGAGCGCGTCCGAGAAGATCTTCAGGTCGCGGCGGACGAAGGCCGGCTCCGGACGGATGTGGCAGGTCGGCGAGTTGGGGTTCCACTCCATGTCGATGACGGGCGGCATCTGGACCGCGCTCTTCGGCACGTTGCGGATGAACCAGACGGCCTGTTCACGCGGCGGCGTGCAGAAATAGTAGAAGTGGTAGGGCGCGTAGGCCACGCCTGCGGCGCGCGCCTCGTGCCAGTATTCGTCGAAGCGCGGGTCGACGCGATCGCCGCCTTCCGTCGCCTTGATGAAGACGAAGGAAACGCCATGCCGGCGCGCCTTGTCCCAGTCGATGTCGCCCTGGTACTTCGAAACGTCGATGCCGTGGACGGGATAGAGGGCAGGTGCCTTGACGCCGAAATCCTGCGGATCGGCGTCGGCGAACTTCGCCGGGACGGCGGATGTCTCGATCAGGTCGTAGGACGTCGCCGTGCAGGAACAGAGAAAAAGAAGAAGCGGTGCGACCGCAGCCCCCAGACGACCCATGGATGTTCCCGCTATTTCGTCCCCGGTGTCTCGGATCTGTACACGCGCGCGGCCCGGCGCGCGAGTATGTCCTTGCAAGGAAGCCGGGTGCCGACCCGCCGGACGCGGTACAAACGGGCGGGTTACGCAGTACAGGGACACCCGGCCTCGAAAGGGAGACTACGGGAAACGTCCTTTCCGGAAACTTAACCGGCCCGCCGAAATTTCGCCATGGCCGCATTGCTGCTTGCGGCGCCGATGATCCGGCGCCGGAGCGGCCATAGGGGCCCCGCTGCGTGCGCCTTGATGATCACGAAGAGGCTGCGATCACTACACAAAGTGAGCGCACGAGGCGTGCCGCGGCCTTGGAAGTTCCACTTTTTGTGACACTTGTATGACGGTCACGCGACCCTCGCCCGGGGGCGAGGTCGCTTGCCGACTATCGGCAACTGTCGGAGGCGATGCATGGTGGGTGCTGGTGAGACGAGCCGCGGCGACGGCACGAATCGCGCCGGAAACGGCGGCGAGCGCTATTTCAAGGCTTTCCTTTCCAGACTGGCGATCACGCTCGTCGCCTCGGCGATCTTCGTCTTCCTCGTCGAGGTGCTGGCGCGGGGCTCCATGTCGGAAGCCGCAGCCTTCATGTTCTCCACGGACACGGCGGCCTGGGCGACCGTTGCGCTCGTCGCGTTCCTGATCCTCCTGCTCGATGCGATCACCGGCCGCTTCGGCCAGGCGTTCCTGGCTCTCGGACCGCTGTTCCTGATCCTGCCCTTCATCAATTTCGAGAAGCTGCAGTATCTGAGCGATCCGTTCTTCCCGACGGATTTCCTTTTCGCGCGGCAGATCGTCGACATCGCGCCGCTGCTCATCGATTCGAAACCGATCGCGGCCGTCGCCATCGCGGTCGCAGGCCTGGCGGTGGTCGCTTTCGTCGTTGCGGTGCTCATCCTCTGGCGCCGGCGCTTCCCGCGCATTCCGTGGTCGGCGCGTCTGCTGCGTGTGGCGATCGCGGTGCCGCCGCTCCTGTTCTTCTTTTCGATCTCCGACTACGCCCACTTCTCCTGGGCGCGTGACCGTCTGCAGATCATCCCGATGATGTGGGACCAGAAGGCGAACTACGACCACAAC
Source organism: Pararhizobium sp. (assembly GCA_051960215.1). Taxonomy (GTDB): domain Bacteria; phylum Pseudomonadota; class Alphaproteobacteria; order Rhizobiales; family Rhizobiaceae; genus Pararhizobium_B. The sequence goes on along the minus strand of JBQCEN010000008.1, from coordinate 8,689 downwards.
GGCTTCATAATGGCCTTCGCGCTGAACGCGCCGATGGCGCACGTCTCGGCGCCGAAGGGCTATTCGAAGAAGACCATGGCCTCGATCACGCCGACCGTCGGGGTCTCCGGCGGCGCGACCAAGCCGGACGTCATCATGGTGATGAGCGAATCCTTCTGGGATCCGACGAAGCTGCCGGGCGTGACGCTGACGCCGGACCCGATGCCGCATGTGCGCCAGGCGCAGTCCGGCTACATGTTCTCGCCGGAGTTCGGCGGCATGACCGCGGACATCGAGTTCGAGGCGCTGACCGGCTTCTCCAATGCCTTCCTGCCGATCGGCAGCATCCCCTATCAGCAGTACGTGCACCGGCCGATGCCGTCGCTCGCTCGCTTCTTCGGCACCCAGGGCTATGTGACGCGCGCCATCCACCCGTTCCAGGCGTGGTTCTGGAACCGCGGGACCGTCTACCAGGACTTCGGCTTCGACAAGTTCATGTCGGAGGACGAGCTGCCGCCGCTCAAGAAACGCGGGCCGCTCGCATCCGATGCGGCGCTGACCGAGGAGGTGATCAAGGAAGCCGACGCGATCAAGGATCGGCCGCTCTTCTTCTTCGTGGTGACGCTGCAGGGCCACGGGCCGTACGAAGCGCACCGCTACCCGGAGAATACGATCAAGGTCGATGCGCCGAAGATGACGGAGGACGACAGGCAGTCGCTCGCGACCTATGCGGAAGGCGTCTCGGACGCCGACAAGTCGCTCGAGCGGCTCATGGACTGGGCGAAGAAGCGCAGCCGGCCGACGATCCTCGTCTTCTTCGGAGACCACCTGCCGCCGCTCGGGCCCGTCTATGTCGACACCGGCTTCCTCAAGGACAACGTCGCGCCGCGCAAGGCGCCGCCCGACAAGATGCTGCTCCAGCACGGCACGCCGCTCGTCATCTGGTCGAACCGCAAGGGCACCGTGAACACCGGCACGATCAGTCCGTCGCTGATCCCCCGCGAGATCCTGACGCTCGCCGGGATGACCCATCCCTATTATACCGGCTTCCTCGGTGAGGCGCGCGACGACTATCGCGTCATCGAGCGGCAGCTGCTGCTGAAGCCAGACGGCAAGACCGCCCTGCAGAACTGGTACGGCAAGCCGGCGCCCGATCCGACGATGCGAGCCTTCCAGCTCATCCAGTACGACATGATGTTCGGCAAGAAATACGTGAAGTCCGACTTTTTCCCCGGCATGTTCGGCGGCCCGAAGGGCTCAGGGGGAGTTCCGGTAAGTTCTGCGGCGCCGGCTCCCGTGCCCGCAAAGGGTTCGTGACGGCGACGGCGCTTCGCGGGACGAAGGAATCGCCCTTCAGCCGAGAAGCGCCTTCAGGAGCGCTGCATGGCCGCCCCAGACCGGATCGGTCTCCGGGACGGCGACGGCTGCGATCTCGTCGAGGATCGCATCGTCGAAGCCGTCGTCGGCGCGGATGACCCTGTAGTTCTCCTGACCCGGCGGGTAGGCGCCGCAGATGCGGAAGCCGTCCCGCTTCTCGATCTGGCAGTGGCCGAAGCCCGGTGGCAGGATCATGACGTCGCCGGCCGTCACCTGCAGCCGCTCGCCCTGTGGTCCGCCGAGCGCCAGCGTGGCCGCGCCCCGCGCCACGGCGAGCGCCTCGAAGGCGTCCGGATGGAAGTGGTGGTAGCCGAAGACTTCCCATGTCCACGTGCCGCCCCAGCCGTTCCTTTCCAGAAGATCGCGGACGGCGTGGTCGTCATGCGGGCCGTGGAGCGCGTCGCGGGCAAGGACGGCCGGATAGGCCGCGTTGTTCGGAATGCCGTTGCCGGCGTCGAAGGAGAGACGGCGGATATCGGCGGCGCGGGCGGCTTGAGGCTTGATCGCTGTGGTGGGCATGACCTTCTCCGGTTGAGCCACTTCCAGAGCGACGCGCATCCGGCCGCCATTGTTCCACAACCCGCGCTTTCATCGCTTCGGCCGAACGTTACGCCGCAACAGATTTCGTGACCAAAGCCGGCGCCGCGCAAGAGGAACCGGGGACGCAAGCGGCGGTTATCGACAGGCGTGGCGGTGCGATGCTCCGCCCGCGGCCGGCGCCCGTGACAGGATCAAGGGCTCGGAAAAGAGCGGAACGATGTTTCCGCTCGACACAGCAATTGATCATGCGCTCCCCCATTCTGTCGCATCCGTCGATGATGGTTCGGCCGGGGGTTGATGACTTCACGGAAGGGAGAGTCTCTGATGTATCGCTTTATCGTCATGACGCTTTCGGGTGCCATGCTGCTCGGCCTTGCCGCCTGCGGCGACAACAATGGCGGCAATGGCGGCGGCAGCGCCGGCAGCAGCTCGGGGACGGAGAATTCCGGCACCTCGGGCACGCCGAGCACGACGACGCCGGCTGCACCCTCCGGCGGGACGAGTTCCGGCGGGACGAGCGGCCAGTAAGGCCGCACCCTTTCGGCGAGCCGAGGCCGATCCGGCTCGCCGCTTCGGCGGCCGTCGCCTGCGACAAGCTCTCGCGCTTGCGAGAGAAATCCCGTAAACGGGTGCCATGGCGATCTGGACCAAAATCCTGGACTACATTGGAGAGACGGCAACGGGCGCGTTGTCCTCGGTCGTCGAGGCGTTGAGAACCGCCTTCGAAGGCGATCCGGAGACGCGGCGGCAGGTCGCCTTCTCGGTCGCGATGATCGCACTTTCGGCGAAGATGGCGAAGGCGGACGGCGTCGTCACGCGAGATGAGGTCGACGCCTTCCGCGAGATCTTCGCGATCCCCGACGCCGAGGCGAAGAACGTCGCTCGGCTCTACAATCTCGCCAAGCAGGACATCGCCGGCTATCCCGCCTATGCGGCGCGGCTTGCCGCGCTCTGCGGGTCGGGTGAACGCAATTGCGCGCTCCTCGAGGACATCCTCGACGGGCTCTTCCATATCGCCAAGGCGGACGGCGTGCTCCACGACAAGGAGATGGCGTTCCTGGCCCACATCGCCGAAATCTTTCGAATCGACGAGGAACGATTCGCCTGGATCGCCTCGCGGCACGTGCGCGCCGACGATGTCGACCCCTACCAGGTTCTCGGCGTGGCGCGCAGCGACGATTTCCCGACCGTGCGCAAGCGCTACCGACAGCTCGTCGCGGAGAACCATCCGGACCGGCTGGCCGCGCGCGGAGTACCGGCCGAATTCATGGCGATCGCCAATGACCGCATGGCGACGCTCAACGCCGCCTACGAGGCGATCGAGCGGGAACGCAAGGCGGCATGAGCGGGGCTCTGCTGGAGGCGGTCGAGCATGCGGGCGCGGTGCTTTCGCCTTCGCCCAATCACGGGGAGCGGGCGGGCGGCCGTCGGCCGGACGCGATCATCCTGCAGTATACCGGCATGGCGACGGGCGAGGGCGCGCTTTCCTGGCTCCGGACGCCGGAGAGCCAGGTCTCCAGCCACTACGTCGTCTTCGAGGACGGCACCGTTCACCAGCTCGTCGCCGAAAGCCGCCGCGCCTGGCATGCCGGACAGAGTTCGTGGGCCGGCGAGGGCGATCTGAACTCGGCCTCGATCGGCATCGAGATCGTCAATCCGGGACACGACGGCGGACTGCCTGATTTTCCCGATGGCCAGATTGAGGCCGTGATCGCTCTTTGCCGCGATTGTGCCACACGCTGGGCGATCGCGCCGGAGCGGGTGCTCGCCCACAGCGACGTCGCGCCGCTTCGGAAGGCCGATCCGGGCGAACGGTTTCCATGGCGCCGGCTGCACGCAGCGGGCGTCGGCCACTTCGTCGAGCCCGCCCGGCCGAAGGTCGGCGGCTACTTCCAGCGCGGGGAGCGCGGGCAGCCGATCGAGGCGCTGCAGTCGATGCTGGCGCTCTACGGCTATCACCTTGATATATCAGGTGAATTCGATCTCCTGACGGAGGCGGTGGTGCGCGCTTTCCAGCGTCATTTCCGCCCCGAAAGGGTCGATGGTATCGCCGATGTCTCGACGATCGAGACGCTCCATCGGCTGATCGCGGAGCTGCCGCGCTACCGTCTGGCGGCGGCGCGAACGGGAGCCGAAACCGCGTCCGGATGACGCCGGGTGATCTTTTTTTATCGCGCTGCCACAAACTGGCCGGCTGAGTTTTTATACAACTTCCACGCACCGAACGGCATCCGGCGTTGTCCACGAGGGGCACGGGGACGGAGCCGTTCTTACTGAAAGGGTCGGGACCGCATGCACGTTGCGTGCGCGGGTTCCGCGTGCGTGGAGTGCGATTATTGATGAAGAATGTCAGCGCTGCCGTTCTGGCGGCGGGGGTGAGCTTTGCCTTTTTTCCGGCCACGACCGTCTATGGTCATGGTCTCGACGTGACCCAGTCTCCCTATGAGACGGCCAGCATCGATCCCGGCACCACCGGGTCCATAGCGCCGGATGCCGGCCTCGAAAAAGACGAGGGGATCAGCGGTCCCTATGCGGCGTTGATCACGCGCTACGCGAAAAAGTACGGTGTCTCGCCGGAACTCGCCGATGCGGTCGTGAAGATCGAGAGCAACTACAATCCCAAGGCTCATGGCAGCGCCGGCGAGATCGGCCTGATGCAGGTCAAGCCGGCGACTGCCCGGATGATGGGCTACACCGGGTCCGCGAAAGGTCTCTACGATCCCGAGACGAACATCCGCTACGGCATGCAGTATCTCGCGGCCGCGCAGGATCTCGGCGACGGCACCACCTGCGGCACGATCCTCAAATACAATGCCGGCCATGGTGCGGAACGCATGAACCCGGTCTCGAAGCAGTATTGCGGCAGGGTGCTGAGCTTCCTCGACGGCGCGTGAGGCTCCGGCCTCCGGTCGTCGCCATTCGTCGACCGACGATGCCGCGGTTTTCCCTGTCGCGGGGGCGCGATCGCTGCTATAGGCGGTCGCGCCAGTCGGCCGGGCAGCCGCGCCGCGTAAGTGCCGAAAGGCCGCGCGGCGAGGAAAGTCCGGGCTCCATGGAAACACGGTGCCGGATAACGTCCGGCGGGGGCGACCCCAGGGAAAGTGCCACAGAAAGCAGACCGCCCCGCCTGTAAATCGGCCGTCTCCCGTGCGATGGACGCGGCCGGCCGATTTACCGGCGGGGTAAGGGTGAAAGGGTGGGGTAAGAGCCCACCGCGTCTCCGGCAACGGCGGCGGCATGGTAAACCCCACCGGGAGCAAGACCGAATAGGGACGACAACAGTCTGCCGAAAGGCGGGCGGGCCTGTTTCCGGGTCGTCGTCCGGGTAGGTTGCACGAGGCGCGTCGTAAGGCGCGTCCCAGATGAATGGCTGCCGCGTCCGGCCGCCGAAAGGCTGCCGGGCCATACAGAACCCGGCTTACAGGCCGACTGGCTCTCTATCCTCCTCCGTCGCGAGACGCACCGGGCTCCAGGCGCGGCCGTCCCCGGACGCACGCCGCCGCGTGCCGTCGCAGGCGCCCGATTTCGACCGGCGCAGGGCGCGTCCTAACCACACATTAAGCTTAACCGCGCATGAATGGCGGACCGTCCACACCATCGCCGGATCCGCCCTTTCCCATTGACGCCCAAAGCCTCCCATGCTATCCCAAATCCACAGTATCGGCAGGCGGTTTTTCGCCGATTCACCCGTACAATCCGAAGGGACTGGCCGCGCAGTCCAGGATGGACCGAACGTCCATGCGGGGGACGTGTATGATGGCGGCGGGCGGTTCCCGGGGGACGTGATCGGATGCGCCGGCGGCGCGGAAAGGACTGTCTCGGGTCATGAACCGCTTTCTCTCGAACGCGACCAACAGGATCGACGCGAAGGGACGGGTTTCGGTGCCCGCCTCCTTCCGTGCGGTGCTGACGCGGCTCGAGGCGGGCGAGCTCTACTGCCTGCAGGACTTCGTCTTTCCCGCGATCAATGTCGGCGGGGCCGAGCTGCTTGCCCGATACGAGACGCAGATCGAGGCGCTCGATCCGTTCTCGGAGGAGGCGAACCGGCTGTCGCTGCTCGTCCATGGCGGCGGCGTCTTCATGAAGCTGGATGGAGAGGGGCGGCTGATGGTGAGCGATTTCATCCGCTCCTATACGGGGATCGTGGACGCCGTGACCTTCGTCGGGCGCGGACAGTATTTTCAGTTGTGGGAGCCGGAGACTTTCCAGGAGAAGGCGACGGCTGCACGGCGGGAGCGGGCACGCGGCGGGGCGCAGTCCGCTCGATAAGGGGAGACGGGATGGTGGCGGATCTTGGCGGCGGAGCTTCTGGCGCCAATGGCGGACCGATCCGCCACATCCCGGTTCTCCTTCACGAGGTCCTCGCGGCGCTGGAGCCGGCACCGGAAAAGATCATTCTCGACGGGACCTTCGGGGCGGGCGGCTATTCGCGCGCGCTGCTTCAGGAGGGCGCACGCGTCGTCGCGCTCGACCGTGATCCGACGGCGATCGCCGGCGGCGCCGGCCTCAGGGCCGAGGTGGACGGCCGGCTGACGCTCATCGAGGCACGTTTCTCCGAGCTCGCGGACCACGCGCCGGCGGGCGGCTTCGACGGCGTCGTCCTCGATATCGGCGTCTCATCGATGCAGATCGACGAGGCCGAGCGCGGCTTCTCCTTCTCGAAGGACGGGCCGCTCGACATGCGCATGGCGGCGAGCGGCGTGACGGCCGCCGATGTCGTCAACCGCCTCGGCACCGGCGATCTCGCCCGCATCTTCAACTTCCTCGGCGAGGAAAAGAACGCCGGCCGCATCGCCCGCGCGATCGAGCGCCGGCGCGGCGAGGCGCCCTTCGAGACGACGCGCGATCTGGCGCGGCTGATCGAGACGGTCTCGCCGCGCAAGGCCAAGGACCGCATCCATCCGGCGACGCGTGTCTTCCAGGCGCTCCGCATCTTCGTCAACGACGAGCTCGGTGAGCTTGCGTCGGCGCTGTTTGCCGCCGAACTGGTCCTGAAGCCCGGCGGCCGCCTCGTCGTCGTCACCTTCCATTCGTTGGAGGACCGCATCGTCAAGCGCTTCCTCCAGGACCGTTCCGGCAAGGCTGGCGGCTCGCGGCACCTGCCGGAGGTCGCTTCGCGCGCCGCCACCTTTACGACAAGCGGCAAGGCGATCGCCGCGAGCGCGGCGGAGGCCGAGGCCAATCCGCGTGCGCGCTCGGCGAAGCTTCGGGCCGCAACGCGCACGCCGGCGCCGTCGGAAGCGGCCGACATGGCGATCTTCGGCCTGCCGAACCTCGCCGATCTCACGACCCTTGGAGGCTGACGGACAATGCTGCGTACGTTCGATATCGTGCTGATCGGCCTGATGGTGACGGCCACCGCGCTCACCTACCAGATGAAGCACCGCACCCAGGTGAAGCTCGAGGCGATCGCGCACCTGCAGGCGCAAATCCACCTGCAGAAAGAGACGATCGACCTGCTCAAGGCGGACTGGAGCGTGCTGACGCAGCCGGCGCGGCTGGAGAGGCTGACGGAGGTCTACAAGGACCAGCTTCACCTCGAGCCGATCCGCCCGCAGCAGATCGCGACCCTCAACGACCTGCCGGATTATCCGACGCCGGAGAACCCGCCGGTTCCGCCGGTGCCGCCGGCGGCCGCTCCCGCGGTCGCGAGCACCGCGCCGGCACGTCCCGCTTCCCCATCCGTCGACATGACGGCTACCGGATCGGTGGTGCGCTGATGTCGTTCCTCTCACGCGTCGTCGCGCTGAAGCGCAAATCCTTCGTCACCCTGCGCACCTCGCGCTTCACCAGCGAGTCCGAGGACGGCGCGATCGCCGTCGAGGGCGTGCGCAAGGCGAACGGCGCGCAGACGCGCAGCCGTATCTTCCTCGCCATGCTCGGCTTCCTCGCCCTCTACGGCATCGTCGGAGCGCGGCTCGTCCAGTACGGGATGCAGCCCAACGACACGACGGCGAGCATCCCGCCGGCGAACCCGCTGATGGCCTCGCGTCCCGACATCGAGGACCGCAACGGCCGCACGCTTGCGACCGACATCCGCACCGTCTCGCTCTACGCCGAACCGCGCAAGATCGTCGATCCGGACGAGGCGATCGAGCTGCTCTCGACCGTGCTGCCGGACCTCGACCCGAAGGACACCTACCGCAAGCTCACATCCTCTTCCGCCTTCCAATGGCTGCGCCGGCAGCTGACGCCGAAGCAGCAGAGCCAAATCCTCGCTCTCGGCATCCCCGGCATCGGCTTCCGCCCGGAGAAGCGACGCTTCTATCCGAGCGGCCCGACCGCCTCGCACGTCGTCGGCTTCGTCAACATCGACAACCGCGGCATCGCCGGCATGGAGAAGTATGTCGACAGCCAGGGCCTTTCGGCGCTCGCCGACGCCGGCTTGACGGTCAACGAGCAGATGGAGCCGGTGAAGCTGTCGCTCGACCTGCGTGTCCAGCACATCCTGCGCGACGTGCTGGAGGACGGGATGAAGCGCTACCGCTCGATCGGCGCGGCGGGCGTCGTCCTCAACATCCACACGGGCGAGGTGATCGCGCTTGCCTCGGTGCCCGACTTCGACCCGAACAATCCGGTCGACGCGCTGAAGAAGGACCGGCTCAACCGGATGACGGCCGGCACCTACGAGATGGGGTCGACCTTCAAGACCTTCACCACCGCCATGGCGCTCGACGAGGGCGTCTCGACGCTCAACAGCGTCTATGACGCGACGCATCCGCTCTATATCGACGGCTTCACCATCCACGACTTCCATGCGACACATCGCATGCTGACGGTGCCGGAGATCTTC
>JBQCEN010000007.1:0-10997 GCA_051960215.1 Pararhizobium sp. | reverse complement strand
TGATCGAAGGCGTGCGCCGTTCCGGCTGTGAAAGGAGGATCTGGCGGCACAACGACGTGACGCATCTCGAGCAATTGCTCCAAGGCGCTGGCCATAGTCGACCCAAACTGATCGTGTTCGAAACGCTCTATTCCATGGATGGCGACATTGCCCCGATGCATCGCATCTGCGATCTGGCGGAACACTACGGGGCAATGACATATGCCGACGAAGTACATGCCGTGGGCCTGTATGGCGCTCGCGGGGCTGGCGCTGCAGAGCGCGACGGCGTTATGGACCGGATCAATGTGCTGGAAGGCACACTCGCCAAAGCGTTCGGCTGCATAGGAGGGTACATTGCAGGGAGCAACGCATTGATTGATGCTGTCCGCTCCTATGCACCAGGCTTCATCTTCACCACAGCGCTGCCGCCGGCGCTTGCAGCGGGCGCGACGGCGAGCATCCGCCACCTCAAGGGGAGCCCGTTCGAGCGGCTGCGCCACCAGGACCGGGTGCGGCGCGTGCGCGCGATGCTCGATGCCCGCGGCATTCCGCACATGGACAATCCGAGCCACATCGTGCCGGTGATGGTCGGCAATGCCGCCAAGTGCAAGTGGCTCTCCGACCTGCTCCTCGACAATTACGGCATCTACGTCCAGCCGATCAACTATCCGACCGTGCCGAAGAAGACCGAGCGCCTCAGGATCACGCCGTCGCCGCTGCACACCGATTCCGATATCGAGCACCTCGTCGGCGCGCTCTCCGACCTCTGGTCGCAATGCGCGCTCGCCCGCGCCGTCGCCTGACCCAGGCGTCGTCTTTCCGGTAAAACTCAGGCCGCGGCTTCCCGCCGTCCGACGCTTTCGCCGGCGCGTCGGCGTGCTTCGGCGTCGGCCGCGTAGACGTCGGCGATGGTGCTCGCCGCCGGCCAGCCGCACATCGCCTCCATCACCTCCTCGACGATCTCCGCCATTGCCAGGAAGCCGATCCGGCCGGCGACGAAGGCGTGGCAGGCGGTCTCCTCGGCGGCGTTCATCACCGCGCTCTGCTGGCCGCCGCGGGCCATCGCGGTGCGCGCCAGCCTCAGGGCGGGAAAGCGCGCCTCGTCGGGCGCCTCGAAGTCGAGCCGCGCGAGCTTGGCGAAGTCCAGCCTTTCGACGTTGAGCGCAGGCCGCTTCGGATAGGCGAGCGCGTAGCCGATCGCGGTGCGCATGTCCGGCACGCCGAGCTGGGCGATCACCGAGCCGTCCGTGTAGCCGACCATCGAGTGGATCACTGACTGCGGATGCACGACTACCTCGATCTGGTCCGGCGTCACCGCGAAGAGGTGGCGCGCCTCGACCATCTCCAGCGCCTTGTTGAACATCGAGGCGCTGCCGATCGAGATCTTGAGCCCCATGGACCAGTTCGGGTGGGCGCGTGCCGTCTCGACCGTGACGCCCGCCATGTCCTCGCGCCGCCAGGTGCGCAACGGCCCGCCGGAGGCCGTCAGGATGATGCGCTCCAGCGCGTGACGCTGGTCGCGGTCGAGGGACTGGAAGATGGCGCTGTGCTCGCTGTCGACGGGGACGAGCCGCCCGCCGCCCGCCGCCACCGCCTCGACGAAGAGGCTGCCGGCGGAAACGAGGCATTCCTTGTTGGCGAGCGCGATATCCGCGCCGCGCCGCGCCGCGGCGAGCGCCGGCGCGAGGCCGGCATTGCCGACGATTGCCGCCATGACGCAACCGGCGTCGCGCTCCGCGGCTTCGACCAGCGCCTCGGGTCCCGCGCCGACGGCGATGCCGGTGCCGGCGAGCAGGTCCTTCAGCGCGCCGTAGCGTTCCGGATCGGCGGTGACCGCGAATTCGGCGCCGACAGCGATCGCCTGACGGGCGAGAAGCTCGACATTGCCCATGCCGGTCAGCGCCACGACGGCAAAGGCCTCGCGTCCGCCGAGCTGGGCGATGACGTCGAGGGTGTTGCGGCCGATCGAGCCCGTCGAGCCGAGGACGGTGATGCGACGGGGAGAGGATGATTGCATGGAGGGACTATCGGATGCGCGGGTGGTTCGGTAAAGGCTGGTCGAGAGCCTTGCCCCTGGAAAAGCAGAGCCGGCCGGGCACGTCAAACGAAACCTGCCCGCAGACGGCGGCGGCATGAGAGCGAGGGAGCGGCAAAATGGAGGCGGATGCGGCAGCGGCGATGCGGGCAGCGCTCGAGGCGCGCGACGCGACGGACCCGCTCGGCCCTCTCCGCGACGCCTTCCTCATCCGCGAGGGACTGATCTACCTCGACGGCAATTCGCTCGGGCCGCTGCAGCGTTGCGTGCTGCGCCGTCTCGATGCCTGCCAGCGCAAGGAGTGGGGCGAGGACCTGATCTCGTCGTGGAACACCGCCGACTGGGTATCGCTGCCGCGCACGGTCGGCGCGCGCATCGCGCCGCTGATCGGCGCCGGCAAGGACGATGTCGTCGTCACCGACTCCACGTCCGTCAACCTCTTCAAGGTGCTGGCGGCGGCGGTGCAGGCGAGGCCGGAGCGCCGCGTGATCGTCTCGGAGCGCTCGAACTTCCCGACCGACCTCTATATCGCCGAAGGCCTTGCCGCCTTCGCCGGACGTGCTCACGAACTGCGGCTGATCGAGGCGCCGGAAGAGCTCGACGCGGCGCTCGGCGACGACGTGGCCGCCGTCATGCTGACGCATGTGAACTACCGCACCGGCCGCATGTTCGACATGGGCGCGATCACCGATAAGATCCATGCGGCGGGCGCGCTGGCGATCTGGGACCTCGCCCATTCGGCGGGTGCCGTTCCGGTCGATCTCGCGGGCGCCGGTGCGGATTTCGCGATCGGCTGCGGCTACAAGTACCTGAACGGCGGCCCCGGCGCGCCGGCCTTCCTCTACGCCTCGCCCGAGATGCAGGCGGCGACGGTGCAGCCGCTCTCCGGCTGGTTCGGCCATGCCGCCCCCTTCGCCTTCGATCACGCCTACCGACCGGCGGCGGGTATCGACCGGTTCCTGACCGGCACGCCGCCGGTGCTCTCCCTGGTGGCGCTCGACGAGGCGCTGAAGATCTGGGAGCGGGTGTCGATCGAGGCGGTGCGGCAGAAGTCGGTCGCGCTGACGGAGCTCTTCATTCGCCGCGTCGAGGCGGAGTGCGCGGGTCACCCCATCGTGCTCGCGACGCCGCGCGAGGCCGCAGATCGCGGCAGCCAGGTCTCCTTCTCCCATCCCGATGCCTTCGCCGTCATGCAGGCGCTGATCGCGCGCGGCGTCGTCGGCGATTTCCGGGCGCCCGACATCCTCCGCTTCGGCTTCACGCCGCTCTATACGCGGTATGTCGACGTCTTCGATGCGGCGAGGCACCTGAAGGCCGTGCTCGATCGCGAGGAGTGGCGCTCGCCGCAGTTCTCCGTGCGCGGTGCCGTCACCTGAAGGCGACCGCGCCGCTCTTTCCGAATGCGGCGGCTTGGTGTATCAGACCCGGTGATGGGGATGGGGTTCCCCCGATAACTGCCGATCCGGCTGATGACTCCTGTCCTTTTGGCTCGACGGAGCAGATGGGAGCAGTGTCATGTCCGGATTTTTCGTCGTCTTCCTCGGGGCGGGCCTCGGCGGCGCGCTGCGGCAGGGCGTCAACATCGCGACGCTCCGGCTCTTCGGCGCCGGCTTTCCCTATGGCACCATCACGGTCAACGTCGTCGGCTCCCTCGTCATGGGGGTCCTTGCCGGCTGGTTCGCCCAGCGGGCCGATCCGGGGCAGGCGTGGCGCCTTTTCCTGACGACCGGCGTGCTCGGCGGCTTCACCACCTTCTCGACCTTCTCCCTCGACACCATCTTCCTCTGGGAGCGCGGGCAGCTCGGCGTCGCCTTCCTTTATGTCCTCGCCTCGCTGGTGCTCGGGCTGATCGGGCTCTTCCTCGGCCTCTTCATGGTGCGCGGCCTCGCCTGAGGCTGCCGAGGCGGCTGCGTTCGCCTTGCGGCCAGCGGGATCGGACAGAATTTCGACGCCGCGCCGATTCTGCGCAATTTGCTTTCTTCCTGTCGGCGACCGTTCCGTCGAAAATCCCCCCTGCTCGCCGGCCTCTTGGCGGTGGCGGGAAACCGAATAACGGCGCGTGCGGAAGGCTCCGTATGAGCCAGCCCCACGAACCGGTCGGGTCCGCCCGGCCGGTTCGCTTTCTGCGAATGAAACCGGGAGCGGCCCTCTGGAGGGTTGCGGCGACGAGCTTGTTATGAACGCCATACCACCGATCAGCACCACCCATCCGACGCCCGAGCAGTGGCAGAAGATCGAGCAGCTCGCGGCGACGCTCGAGCCCGATCAGGCGATCTGGCTGAGCGGCTATTTCGCCGGCCTCAGCCAGTCGCTCCGCTCGGCGCATATCAACGGCGACGCGGCAACGCTGGTGCCGACGCTGCCGCCGGAGAATGCCGACGGCGCTGCAGCGACGCGGACGCTGACGATCCTCTATGGCAGCGAGACCGGCAACGGCGCCGATCTCGCCCGGCAGATCGAGGCGCGCGCGACGGCGCTCGGCCTTCCCGCCGTCGCCGGCGACATGGGCTCCTACAAGCCGCGCAAGCTCAAGGACGAGCAGGATATCCTGATCGTCACCAGCACGCACGGCGAGGGCGAGCCGCCGGAGCCGGCGGCCGGCTTCTTCGAGTTCGTGCTCGGCAAGAAGGCGCCGAAGCTCGATGGCGTCCGCTTCGCGGTCCTCGGCCTCGGCGATTCCACCTACGAGTTCTTCTGCGGCGCGGCAAAGAAGCTCGATGAGCGCTTCGCCGAGCTTGGCGCGACGCGCCTCAGTCCGCGCGTCGACTGCGACGTCGACTATGAAGAGCCCGCCTCGGCCTGGGTCGAAGAGGTTCTCGCCGACCTCGCCAGGCAGGCGGAGGCGGCGAATGGCAGCCGGGGCGTCGCCGCCGCACCGGCCGGCGCGCAGCGCGCGCCTGCCGTGGCCCTATCTCCAGCCGCTGCCGCCCACGGCAAGCGCAACCCGTTCCAGGCGCCGGTCATCGATAACATCGTCCTCACCGGCCGCGGCTCCAGCAAGGAGACGCGCCATATCGAGCTGTCGCTCGAAGGCTCCGGCCTCGCCTACGAGCCGGGCGACGCCCTCGGCCTCGTGCCGCGCAACGATCCGCGGCTCGTCGAGACGCTGATCGGCGCCGCCGGGCTCGATGCCAGCGAGGCGATCGCGACGAAATCCGGCGAGGCGGCGCTTGCCGACGCGCTCGAAGGTCATTTCGAGATCAGCGTGCTGACGCCGCGCTTCATCGAGCACTGGGCGAACCTTGCCGAGGCGCCGACGCTCCGCGCGCTGCTCGCCGAGGAGAAGCGCGGCGAGCTGACGGGTTTCATGCGCGACAACCACGTGGTCGACCTCGTCCGCGACTATCCGGTCAAGGGCCTTGCGGCGCGCGACTTCACCGGCGCGCTCCGCAGCCTGCAGCCGCGGCTCTACTCGATCGCCTCCAGCGCCGCCTCGGTGCCGGACGAGGTGCATCTGACGGTCTCCGCGGTGCGCTACGCGTTGCGCAACGAGCCGCGCGCCGGCGTCGCCTCGAGCTTCCTCGCCGAGCGGCTGACGGACGACGCGACGCTTCCCGTCTATATCCAGAGCAATCCGCATTTCCGGCTGCCCTCGAACGAGGAGACGCCGATCATCATGATCGGCGCCGGCACCGGCGTCGCGCCTTACCGCGCCTTCCTGCAGGAGCGCGAGGCGCGCGGCAGCGAGGGCCGGTCGTGGCTCTTCTTCGGCGAGCGCAACTTCCGCACCGACTTCCTCTATCAGGTGGAGTGGCAGGAATACCTGAAGGACGGCGTGCTGACGCGCATGGATGTCGCCTTCTCGCGCGACCAGGCGGAGAAGGTCTACGTCCACCATCGCCTCCGCGAGCAGGCCCGCGCGGTCTATGGCTGGCTCGAGGATGGCGCGCATGTCTATGTCTGCGGCGACGCCACCGCGCTTGCCCCCGACGTGCACCGGGCGCTGACCGACATCATCGCGGAAGAAGGCGGGCTCGGCCGGGAGAAGGCGGAGGAATACCTCCGCGCCCTCCAGCGCGACGGCCGCTACCAACGAGACGTTTACTGAGCTTCCAGGAACCCATGTCCAACGTGATGAACAAACCGGTCGATCGCAGCCGCGATCTGTCCCAGCCGCTTGACCGCCTCGGCCCCGACGAGACGCTCAAGGCCACCAGTGACCAGCTCCGGGGCACGATCGCCGAGAGCCTCGCCGAGCCGCTCACCGGCGCGGTCGCGGCCTCCGACAACAAGCTGATGAAATTCCACGGAATGTATCAGCAGGACGACCGGGACCTGCGCGACGAGCGCCGGCGCCAGAAGCTCGAGCCGGCCTATCAGTTCATGATCCGCGTCCGGCTTGCGGGCGGGGTCTGCACGCCGGAGCAGTGGCTGCAGCTCGACGAGATCGGCCGGAATTATGCCGACGGGACACTGAGGCTGACGACGCGCCAGACCTTCCAGTTCCACGGCGTGCTGAAGCACAACCTCAGGCCCTCCATCCAGGCCATGCACGAGACGCTGCTCGATACGATCGCCGCCTGCGGCGACGACCTGCGCGGCATCATGGCGGCCGTCAATCCGCATCTCTCGGCCGTCCATGCCGAGGTTTATGCGATCGCCAAGGCGACCAGCAACCATGCGATCCCGCGCATGCCGGCCTATCACGAGATCTGGCTCGGCAAGGAGCGCGTCGCGAGTTCGGCGCCCGAGGAGCCCTTCTACGGCAAGCAGTACATGCCGCGGAAATTCAAGATCGGCTTCGTCGTGCCGCCGTCGAACGATATTGACGTCTATACGCAGGATCTCGGCTTCATCGCGATCACCGGCCCGAAGGGGCTCGAAGGCTTCAACATCACGATCGGCGGCGGCATGGGTCGGACCGACAACGAGCCGGAGACCTACCCGCGCCTCGGCGACGTCATCGGCTACGTGGCGAAGGACAAGGTGATCGCCGCGACGGATGCGATCATGTCCGTCCAGCGCGACTACGGCGACCGCGTCGAGCGCAAGCATGCCCGCTTCAAATACACGATCGACGACAAGGGGCTCGACTGGATCAAGGCGGAAATCGAGGACCGACTCGGCTTCAGCCTCGAACCGGCGCGGCCTTATGAATTCGAGACCAATGGCGACGTCTTCGGCTGGAGCAAGGGCGACGACGGCAAGCATCATTATGGCCTGTTCATCCAGAGCGGGCGCGTCGCCAACCGCGACGGCTATCGCCTGATGGACGGCCTGCGCGCGATCGCCGAGATCCACGAAGGCGAGTTCCGCCTGACGCCGAACCAGAACCTCGTCATCGCCAACATCGCGCCGAAGCGGCGCAAGACGATCGAGGCGCTGCTCGACGAATACGGCATCACCGGTGCCAACGAAGGCACGGCGCTTCGGCGCAACTCGATCGCCTGCGTCGCGCTGCCGACCTGCGGCCTGGCGATGGCGGAGGCGGAGCGCTACCTGCCGGCGCTGATCGACAAGCTCGACGTGATCCTTGCGGAGAACGGGCTTCAGGACGATGCGATCACCATCCGCATGAGCGGCTGCCCGAACGGCTGCTCACGCCCTTACGTGGCCGAGATCGCCTTCACCGGCCGCGCGCCCGGCAAGTACAACGTCTATCTCGGCGGCGGCTTCCACGGCCAGCGGCTGAACAAGATGTATCTGGAGAATGTCGGCGAGGAGGTCATCCTCGCGGAGCTCGGCAAGGTGATCGGCCACTACGCCAAGGACCGCCAGACCGGCGAGCGCTTCGGCGACTTCGCGATCCGCGCCGGCTACGTCGCGGAAGTGACGGAAGGCCGTCTCTTCAACGCCTGAGCGCCGCCGCCGTCCCCTTGGAACGTCGGAGCGCAGCTCCGGGGAGAGGCCGCGGCGGTGCGGCGGGTGCGGACTTTTTTCCGAGAGCTCCTCTCCGGGCAAATCGCATCCATGGCGAGGGCGGTCGGCGTCGGCCTCAGCCGCGCTTCATCTCCTCCAGCACTTCGGCGAGCACCGTCGCCTGGTTGCGCTCCTGCTCCTTCGCCGCATAGAGCAAGGTGAGCTTGCGGTTTCCTGCTCGCTCGAGCACGTCGGCGAGCGCCGGACGACAGTCCTTCAGTTCCGCCCGGTAGCGCTTCTCGAACTCTTCCCAGCGGCCGGCGTCGTGGTGGAACCATTTGCGCAGTTCGGTCGAGGGCGCGACGTCCTTCGCCCAGAGGTCGATCGCCGCCTTCTCCTTCGTCAGGCCACGCGGCCAGATGCGGTCGACGAGCACCCGGAACCCGTCTTCGTCCGAGGCCGGCTCGTAGATGCGCTTGGTCGCGATTGTCATGCTCGTCTTCCCTCTCGGCTCGGCCTTTTCGGGAATGATCGCGCGACGCGTCCTCGCCGTCCATATGTGGCTTCGTCACTGCGACCGCCCGTGCCGGGATCGCCGGCGGCCGATCCGGCAACCCGCGACGCGTCGGGCTCGTTATGCTTCCATGAGCACCGCGGCCGCAGCACCGTTCATGCCGATGGAGGCGAAGATCGTCGCCGAGCTTCCCGACGGGGAGGGCTGGCAATACGAGCCGAAGTGGGACGGCTTCCGCGCGATCGCCGTGCGCGACGGCGCCTCGGTCGCGCTCTGGTCGCGGGCGGGCAAGCCGCTCGGGCGCTATTTTCCCGAAGTGCTTGCCGCGCTCGCTGCTACGAAAGAGCAGCGCTTCATCCTGGATGGCGAGCTGATCCTGCCGGCCGGCGACGTGCTGTCCTTCAGCGCGCTCCAGGCGCGGCTACACCCGGCGGAAAGCCGGATCGAGCGGCTGTCGCGCGAGACGCCGGCGCAGCTGATGCTGTTCGACCTGCTCGGGCGCGGGGACGACACGTTCACTGAAGCCCCTCTTGCGGAGCGGCGTTGTGCGCTCGAAGCATTCCATGCGCGCGAGGGGAGCGCAGCGCTGCTTCTCTCGCCCGCGAGCCCGGATGTCGCGCAGGCACGGCGCTGGTTGGCGGCAAGCGGTGGCGCGCTCGACGGCGTGGTCGCCAAGCGCCTCGACGAAGCCTACCAGCCGGGTGAACGGGCGATGGTCAAGGTCAAGCAGCACCGCAGCGCCGATTGCGTCGTCGGCGGCTTCCGCGAAAGCACCGCAGGGCGGGCTGTCGGCTCGCTGCTCCTCGGCCTCTATGATGCGTCCGGCCTGCTCAACCATGTCGGCTTCACTTCAGGATTTGCCGAAGCAGAGCGCCGGGCGCTGCTCAAGGAACTGACGCCGCTGGTCGAGCCGCCGGGCTTCACCGGCCGCGCGCCGGGTGGCCCGAGCCGCTGGGCGACCGAGCGCTCCACGCAGTGGCGGCCGCTCCGGCCCGAGCGTGTGGTCGAGGTGCTCTACGACCAGGTCACCGCCGGCCGTTTCCGCCACGGCACCCGGTTCCTGCGCTGGCGCCCGGACAAGACGCCAGCGCAGTGCACCGAGGACCAGCTCGTCCACGAGCTTCGCCCGGCCGAGCTCGCCGCGCTGGTGAAGGACGAGGCCTCATGATCCGCACCCTGCGCGAGACGCCCTGAACCGTAGATAGCTGACGACCGCCCTCGGCAGGCTCACCGCGCTTCACCGGTCGCTGGAGCACAGCCCATCTCGGCCGTGCGCCTCTCCGACTTGAATAAGGATTCCGGAGAAACTGGAGCGGGCGAGGCGATTCGAACGCCCGACCCCAACCTTGGCAAGGTTGTGCTCTACCCCTGAGCTACGCCCGCTCTTCGCCGCGGACTGAGGTACGAGGTCCGCGGGCGTCCGGCGATGTCGTCCGGACGGGGCGGGTTATGCCGCATGGCCTTTTCTTTTGCAACAGGGAAATGCTGGCTCGGCCCGATTTTCGACCCGGACGGCGCCCGCCGCTGATGGAGTGGCGTCCGGACGGCGTTCCCGGTGCGCATTCGGCGAGGCAGGCGTTGCATGGGGCGGCGCGGGCTCTTAATCAGGAGCGGGATCGGTTCGGCGGAGGCCGCAAACGGCGACGGAAGAGGTCGGGATGGACGGCAAGATGGACGGGACGGAAGCGGGCGGCGCCGATGGGGCGGGAGAAGCCGCGGGCGCTGCCGACGAGGCGGCGCAGGCGCGCCAGGCGGCGCTCTTCGCCTTTCTCGACACGCTCGGCATCAGGACCACGACCCACGCCCATGCGCCGGTCTTCACCGTCGCCGAGGCGCAGGCGCTGCGCCAGGCGATCCCGGGCGCCCACACGAAGAACCTCTTCCTCAAGGACAAGAAGGACAACTATTTCCTGGTGACGGTCGAGGAGGAGGCGGAGGTCGACCTCAAGTCGATCCACGGCACGATCGGCGCGAAGAGCCGCGTCTCCTTCGGAAAGCCGGAAGCGCTGATGGCGCTTCTCGGGGTGCGGCCGGGCGCGGTGACGGCGCTCGGCGCCTTCAACGACGCCGAGGGGCGCGTGAGGGTCGTCCTCGACTCCGGCCTGATGGAACATGCCGTGATCAACGTCCATCCTCTTTCGAACGACAAGACGACGTCGATCGGGCGCGACGACCTCGTCACCTTCCTTGAGGCGACGGGCCATGCGCCGCTCGTCTTGAAAGTGACCACGTAAGACCCGATTTTCCCGGCATGTCAGCGGGCGGCGCCGCACGGCTGCCGCCCCGTCCCAATCCAGCGGAGCCAAGCGATGAGCGAACGAGACAATCCCTATTCCGCCTCCCTCGGCGGACAGATGACCGCCAGCGCCCGCTTCGGCGAGAATGGCGCGAGCAGCGTCGATGCCTCTCCGGCTCCGGCTGCCCGCGGAGGGCCTGCCGCGGCGCCGGCGGGCATGGCGGCAGGTAACCTCGTCAAGGAAACGACGACGGCCGGCTTCACGGCCGATGTGCTGCAGGAATCGCGCCGCCAGCCGGTGCTCGTCGACTTCTGGGCGCCCTGGTGCGGCCCCTGCCGGCAAGTGACGCCGATCCTCGAAAGGGCGGTGACGGCCGCCGCCGGTCGGGTCAAGCTCGTCACGCTCAACATCGACGACCATCCTGCGAACC
>JBQCEN010000006.1:0-3291 GCA_051960215.1 Pararhizobium sp. | reverse complement strand
CGGAGGCCGTCGGCGACATCAAGGGCGCGCGTGTCCTCGGCCTCTTCGGCGACAAGATCACAACCGACCACATCTCACCGGCGGGATCGATCAAGGCGCAGTCTCCGGCCGGCGCCTATCTCATGGATCACGACGTCAAGGCCGTCGACTTCAACCAGTACGGCACGCGGCGCGGCAACCATGAGGTGATGATGCGCGGCACCTTCGCCAACATCCGCATCCGCAACCACATGATGGGCCCGAACGGGCGCGAGGGCGGCTACACGATCCACTATCCGTCGCGCGAGGAGATGTCGATCTACGACGCAGCGATGAAGTACAAGGCGGAGGGCGTGCCGCTCGTCATCTTCGCCGGCGTCGAATATGGCAACGGTTCCTCGCGCGACTGGGCGGCGAAGGGCACGAGCCTCCTCGGCGTACGCGCCGTGATTGCCGAGTCCTACGAGCGCATCCACCGCTCGAACCTCGTCGGCATGGGCGTCATCCCCTTCGTCTTTGCCGATCCGGAGACGAACTGGCAGAGCCTGGGGCTCAAGGGCGACGAGACGGTGACGATCGAGGGTCTCGCGAACATCAAGCCGCGCCAGAAGATGACCGCCACGGTCACCTTCGCCGACGGAGCGGTGAAGGAAGTGCCGGTCCTCTGCCGGATCGATACGCTCGACGAGCTCGGCTACGTCAACAACGGCGGCATCCTGCAGACCGTGCTGCGCGACCTCGCGGCCTGAGCGGCACGCGCTTTTCAGGATGGCCGCCGGAGCCTCGGCGCCGGCGGCCGTCTTTTTAATGCGGAGGGCGTCACCGCTTCGTGACTTTTCGTTGATGCGGAGCGGCAGTATCGATGGGCGAGGCGCCGCGGTCCCCGGTGCCGACCGGTCAAACCGATGCAGACGCTCTCCTCAAAATGCCCCGTTCGCGCCCGGACCATGCTCCGCGCGAGCGTCGTGGCACTGGTTCTGACCGCGGCCGTCCTCATGCCGGCCGCGGCCGAGCCGCTGCTTTCGAAGCCGCATCCGAAGGGGGTGGTCGAGCTCTTCACCAGCGAGGGCTGTTCCTCCTGTCCGCCCGCCGATGCCGTGCTTGGCCGCCTCGCGGCAGACCCGGGAATCGTGGCGCTCGCCTATCATGTCGACTACTGGAACTATCTCGGCTGGCGCGACGGCTTCAGCGACAGGAAATATACGGAGCGGCAATATGGCTACGCCCGGACGCTCGGCCGCAACGGCGTCTATACGCCGCAGGCCGTGCTTGACGGCCAGGCCCATCGCGTCGGCTCCGACGAGGCCGGAATCCGCCGCGAGCTGGCCCGGCTCTCCGGCAGCGGCAACGGCCTCGTCGTTCCCGTCACGGCCAGCGAACAGGACGGGCAGGTGACGATCTCGCTCGGCTCCGGCAGCGGAGAAGCGGATGTCGTGCTCGTTTATTTCGACGGCAAGGACACCGTTCCGATCCGCGCCGGCGAGAATGGCGGGCGCACCATCACCTACTGGCACACCGTGCGCGACGTGCAGACGGTCGGCATGTGGAAGGGCAGGGCTATGAGGCTCGTGATGCCGACGCCGGTGCTGCGCGGGACGAGCACAGGCGGCTGCGCCATCCTGCTGCAGCGCGTCCATGGCAATGCGCCGGGCGCCATCATCGGGGCGGCCGTCGTGGCGGCGAAGGGGCGCGCTCGGACTTCGCCATAGAGCAGGCATAAAAAAAGACCGGTCTGACCGGTCTCGAAAGCCTGATGCTCTGCTCCAGAATGGTTCGGCCCGGAGCACCCGAGGGGCTGGGGGGCTTTCGTTTCGGATGCGCCGAACCGAACCGTCTGAGGCAACGATCGGAGTGTCGCGGCGGAATCGGGCGTGCATTGGGCTCAAATACGGCGGAAAGATGAGTCTGATCTTCGGATGATCAACAGAGACAACAGAAGATTTCATTCCGTGATCCATTCCACAAACACTTGATTAGACATCGGGAATTCTGCCTCTCCTCAGGCTTGCATTCGAGACGCGATCAGGCACACTGAAGCAACCTGTTCTTCGCATTGGAGCCCTGATGACGGATAGTTCCGATCAGCAAAGCGCCGAGGCAAGTCTCTCGGGCGAGACTTCTTCCATCCTCATTGATCTCAAGGATTTCCGCCACCGCAAGGATCCGCCGCCGATCACCTTCCATCGGCGCGAGCTCGATTCCATCCTGCGCCTCTATAGCCGCATGGTCGCCGAGGGCGAGTGGCGCGACTACGCGATCGACCACCTGAAGGACCGCGCCGTCTTCTCCGTCTTCCGGCGCACGAGCGAGGTGCCGCTCTACCGGATCGAGAAGAACCCGAAGCTGACGCGCAAGCAGGGCGCCTTCTCCGTCGTCGCGGCGAGCGGCCTGATCCTCAAGCGCGGCCAGGACCTCGACCAGGTGCTGCGCGTCTTCGAGAAGAGCCCGAAGCTCGTCCGCGGCTGATCGGCAGGCGCGGCGCGCTGCGCTTCATCCCTTGAACAGCGTGCCGGGATAGGTCTCCGGGTCCGGATCGCTCTTCGCCCCTTCGCCCAAGGGCAACTGCATCAGCACGGTGTCGAGCCAGCGGCCATGCTTGAAGCCCGTCGCCGTCATCCGCCCGCATTCGACGAAGCCTGCCGCCCGGTGGACGCCGACGGAAGCCGGATGGGCCCCGCCGATGACGGCGATCATCTGCCGGAAGCCGAGGCTCGTGCAGCGCCGCACCAGCTCGTCGAGGAGCAGCCGGCCGAGCCCCTGGCCGCGCGAAGCGGGATCGAGATAGATCGAGTTCTCGACCAGCCAGCGATAGGCCGGCCGGGTGCGGAAGGCCGAGGCGTAGGCATAGCCGGCGATGCCGCCGCCGTTGGCGGCTTCCGCGACGACGTAGGGGTAGCCCTCACCGGTGACTGCCACGAAGCGCGCCCGCATCTCGTCCAGCGTCGGCGGCACGAGTTCATAGGAGGCGACGCCGTTCTTCACCGATTCGGCGTAGATGGCGGTGATCGCGGGAAGGTCCTCGGGCGAGGCGGTGCGGATTGAAACGGTGCGGGTCATCGGAGCGGTGGCCTGATCGAGGGAATGACCTTCTCTATCCGACAAGGCGCTGCCGCACAAAGCCGTCGGCGCCAGGGTCGGGAGCGCCGTCGGCCGACCTGCTCCGTCATGGTCGGTCTTGTGCCGACCATCTGCAGACGTTTGTTTTATCGAGGTGTCTGCAGATCCTCGGCACAAGGCCGAGGATGACGTCGGACGGTGGGACGGACTACTCGTCTCGCTGCAGCCTGGACGGAGCCGTCGAACGAAAAAGGC
>JBQCEN010000005.1:0-9217 GCA_051960215.1 Pararhizobium sp. | reverse complement strand
CCGGAGATCTGGCCGGAGCCCCCAAGGATCGGCTCGCGGATGACGGGCGCGGAGATCACCTTGCTGTCGAGAACGATGGCGAACGGCTTGCCGACGTTCTGCTGCGTCGCCTGGCCAAAACGCTGGGCGCCCTTGGTGTCGAAGCGGAAGCTGACGATCGGCTCGTTGGAACGCTGGTCGAAGCCCGCCTGCGCGTCCACGAGGTCCTCGCCCGAAACGAGGATTCGGCGCTCCACGAGGTATTTCTGCTTGGGATCCGTCGCCGACGGCAGCACCACGTCACCCGCCGGCGGATGCGTCCGCGCCGCCTCGTCGGCCGGCATGGAGGTATCCACCATCTGGAAGGTGAGCTTGGCGGTCTTGTCGAGGAGATTCTTGAGGCGCTGCGGGTCGCCGAGGCCCGGCACCTCGACGAGGATGCGGTCAGCGCCCTGGCGCTGGATCACCGGTTCGGTGGTGCCGAGTTCGTCGACGCGGCGGCGGACCACCTCGATCGACTGGCTGACGGCCGTCGAGACCCGATAGTTGATGCCCTCGT
The DNA here is from genome assembly GCA_051960215.1 of Pararhizobium sp. Lineage (GTDB taxonomy): Bacteria > Pseudomonadota > Alphaproteobacteria > Rhizobiales > Rhizobiaceae > Pararhizobium_B. Next base: position 8,679 of record JBQCEN010000005.1, on the reverse strand, counting down.
CGGTCAGCGCGAGCCTCAGCACGCCCGGCTGCGGCTCGCTCAGCTGCACTTCCTGGACATTGCCCGTGCCAAAGACGCCGGCATTGATCGGCTTCGTCAGGTCCTTGAGCGCCGCCTTCGCCTTCTCGACGTCGCCGGGCTCACGGATGCGGACCTGGACGGCCTGCCCCTTCGCGCCGAGACCCGTATAGCCGATGCCCTTGTCGCGCAGCAGGCGGCGCACGTCGTCCGTCGTCGACGTCAGCCGGTCCTTGACGATATCGCCCCGGTCCACCTGGAGCAGGATGTGCGAGCCGCCCTGCAGGTCGAGGCCGAGCGTCATCCGGCTGTGCGGCAGCCACTTCGGCAGGCTCGCCACCTCCGACTTGGACACGAGGTTCGGGGCGGCGAAGACCACCGCCAGAACCACGGAGAGCCAGATCAGGATGGTCTTCCAACGGGAGAAATGAAGCATCGAACTCTCGATTCACGCTGGCAGCCTCAGGCTGCGCATGCATTGGTCGGCAGGCCCGCCCCCGGCGCGGCCGCCGCTCGGGCGGTCACTCCTTGACGGGCTCGCCCTTGACCCGGACCTCCGAGAGCAGGTTGCGCGCTGCGCGGATCCTGACCCCGTCGGCGATCTCCAACTCGACTTCGCGTTCGTCGACCACCTTGGTCACGCGGCCGATTATACCACCACCGGTGACGACCTGGTCGCCGCGGCGCACGTTCTTCAGCATCTCCTCGCGCTTTTTCATCTGCTGGCGCTGCGGACGGATGATGAGGAAGTACATGATCACGAAGATCAGGATGAAAGGCAGAACGGACATCACCATTTCTGCGCCGCCGCCGCTGGTTACGGTCTGCGCATAGGCCGGTGTTACGAACATCAAGCACTCCTCGCGGGATGGCCGGCCTCTTCGAGGGCCGATTTGTCCGTGTGCGCATACAGTAACAGGGGGGGCGAATGCAACTCCGCCTCCCCGCGCCGCGCCTCCTGGCTTTCCTTGCGACCTTTCCTGCCCTTCCGCGCCGTGCTAACCGCCAGCGAGAGCCCGGCGACGGCCACGCGGCCAGGAATCATCGTCCGGGACCCCAACCATCGATCGGGCACCGGACATGGACGCGATGAAGAATGACATGGACTCGTTTTTGGAGGAATTGAGGCAATTGCGGGCCGCCGTCGAGCGACTGGCCGGCCCGAGGCCCGCCAGGATCGACTTCGAGGCCGCCGACTGCTTCGTCTTCGAGCCGTCGAACCTCTCGCTCCAGCCCGTGCCGCATCCGAACCGCATCGACATCGGCCTGATCAAGGGCGTCGACCGCGTCCGCGATATCCTCGTCGATAATACCGAGCGTTTTGCCCGCGGCCTGCCCGCGAACAACGTACTCCTGTGGGGGGCACGCGGCATGGGCAAATCGTCGCTCGTCAAGGCGGCGCATGCGACCGTGCTCGCCGAAGGGCATTCGGACAAGCCGCTGAAGCTGATCGAAATCCACCGCGAGGACATCAACAGCCTGCCGCGGCTGATGGTCATGCTGCGCGACGCATCCTGCCGCTTCATCCTCTTCTGCGACGACCTCTCCTTCGATCACGACGATACAGCGTACAAATCGCTGAAGGCGGCGCTCGAAGGCGGCGTCGAGGGCCGGCCGGAGAACGTCATCTTCTATGCGACCTCGAACCGGCGCCACCTCCTGCCGCGCGACATGATGGAGAACGAACGCTCGACGGCGATCAACCCGTCCGAGGCCGTCGAGGAGAAGGTCTCGCTGTCGGACCGCTTCGGCCTCTGGCTCGGCTTCCACAAGTGCAGCCAGGACGACTATCTGGCGATGGTCGAGGGATATGCCGAGCGTTTCGGCCTCGATTTGACGCCGGAGGACCTCAGGGGACAGGCGCTCGAATGGGCGACGACGCGCGGCAGTCGCTCAGGCCGCGTCGCCTGGCAGTTCATCCAGGACCTCGCCGGCCGCCTCGGCAAGACCATGGCGCTTTGAGCACCGCGCTTTCCCGAAATGGCTGCGGCCCGGCTTTCGCCGGGCCGCCTTCCTCAGGAAGGTATCGCGCTCAGTCGAGATAGGTCAGCGGATCGACGGGGCTTGCGTCCTTGCGGACCTCGAAGTGCAGCTTCGGCCGCTGTGCCGCACCGCTCATGCCGGAGTCGGCGATGACCTCGCCGCGGCTCACCTTGTCGCCGCGCTTGACCTTCAGGTCCTTGGCGTAGCCGTAGACGGTGACCATGCCGTTGTCGTGGCGGATCAGGACGGTGTTGCCGTATTCCTTGAGGCCGTTGCCGGCATAGATGACGACGCCGTTCTCCGCCGCCTTCACCGGCGTGCCCTCCGGCACCGAAATGTCGATGCCGTCGTTGCGGTGGCCGTCCTCATGCGAGCCGTACTTGGCGACGACCTGCCCATGGACCGGCCAGCGCAGCTTGCCGATGCCGGAGGACTGGGGCGTCAGGCTCGCCATCTCGGAGCCGGCGCGGGCGTCGTTCGACACGGCCTGATCGCCGGCGCTGGCGGCTGCGGACGGCTGTGGCTTCGCTTCCGCCGTCTTGACGGCCGGTGCCGCGGGGGCAGCTGGCGCGGGCTGTGCCGCGGCGGTCACCTTCGGCGTCTCGATCTTGGGCGCCTCCATCTTGGGCGCCGGCTTCGGCGTGCTCGCGGTCGTCATCCGGCGATCCGGTTCGGCCGAGGCGACCGTCGCGCTTCCGGCCGGCAGGCGCAGCCGCTGGCCGACACGGATCGCGCCGCTGGAGAGGCCGTTTGCCTGCTTGAGCGCATCGATGGAGACACCGGCGCGCGAGGCGATGCGCGTCAGCGTGTCGCCGCTCTGGACCACGTAGGTGCCGCTTGCCGCGCCACCGGCGCTCGCGCTCTGCGGAGCGGGCGCGGCGAGCGTCCGCGTGCCACCATAGCCGGCACCAGCGTCGTTCCGCTCGAGCATCGCCACCTTCTGGTTCGCCGGACGCGCACGGCTGCCGCCGTTCGCCGACCAGCCGGACGGCCGCGACGGATGGACCTCCGCGCTCCGCGTCACGGAGGCCGGATCGGGAGCCAGCGCCGGCTGGGTCGGCGGCGGCAAGGCGCTGCCGTGGACGGACGACGCGCCATAGGCGCCGCTGCGATAGTTCATGCTCTGGTCGTTTTGGACGGCCGCAGGGAACGGCTGAGCCATCGGTCTCTCTCCCGACTGGTTTTGCGACGCCATCGTCTGCTGCGTCGATTGGCCCGTGCTCATCGGCGGCAGAACGCCTTGGCTTGGCTGGATCGAAGACGTGGTCATCTGGTCGGAAGAGGTAGTAGAACCGGTGTAGAAACCGTCCTGGAACCTCAGGACGTCCGAACTACAACCGGTCGCCGCACTTGCCAGAAGTGCGAGACCCACCAAATTCAGGACGGATCTTTGGGAGATAAGTGAACTTTTGTGACGCATTACCTCAACCCGCACACCACGAAACACCGTGATCAGGATTAAAGCGCGTTATTGTTACCGGCCGGTTAAGGGCCTCATGCGCTGCGAAAGATTCAGCGCGATTTCGTGGCTGTCGTGAACCTGGGCCAATGGCTCAGAGTGCGGCCGCCTTGCCGGGGATCAAAGGTTGGAAGGGCACGGGAAAGAGGTCCTCGCGCTCGAAGCGGGCGCCGATCTTGGTCAGGCGCACGAGGGTGCAGCGGCCGTATTCGTCGAGGAGCGGCGCAACCATGACGCCGTTCATCGCCAACTGCTCGACGAACCAGCGCGGCATGGAGGAGAAGGCTGCCGTCACCAGGATGCGGTCGAAGGTCCCCTCGCCCTTCAGTCCCTGGCTGCCGTCGGCCTGGCGCGCCGCGACGTTGGAGAGGCCGAACTGGTCGAATCGTTCCTGCGCGCGCGTCACCAGCGTCTTGTAGCGGTCGAGCGTCACCACCCGCTCGGCGATGCGCGCCAGGACCGCGGCCGTGAAGCCCGAGCCGGTACCGATCTCGAGCACGCGCTGCCCGGCCTTCACCATCAAGAGGTAGATCATCTGGAGCGCGAGATCGGCGCCCTCCATGAAGGCTCCGCACTCGATCGGCACAAGCCGCCGCGAATAGGCGGACGCGATGTGGGGATGCGGCACGAAGGCGGTGCGCGGCGTCTGTTCGGCGGCGGAGAGGAGCGTCTTGTCCTGCAGCCCGTCGCCGCGCAGACGGAGCACGAGCGCGGCGAAGCCCTCCCGCTCGACGAGCCCGTGGTTCACGCGCCGACCCCTCTTTCCAGCACGTCGATCAGGCGCTCGCGGACGGCGTAGTCGGTGATGTCGAGCTTCAGCGGCGTCACCGAGATCGCGCCGTCGCTGAGCGCCTTGAGATCGGTGCCCTCCTGCGGTTCGGCGCGACGCGCGTTGAAGCGCAGCCAGTAGTATGGAAAGCCGCGGCCGTCGGCGCGCTCGTCGATCGACAGGCGATGCGCGAGCCGTCCCTGCGTCGTCACCACCGTGCCCGTCACCGCGTCGACCGCGCAATTCGGGAAATTGACGTTGAGGAAGGTCCCTTCCGGCAGGTCGAGGCGGATGAGTTTCTCGATCAGCGCCGGCGCATGCGCCTCCGCGACCTCCCACGGGACGATCCGCTCGGCATCGGCGAAATGATACGCCTGGCTCAGGGCGATCGAGCGGATGCCGAGGAGCGTTCCCTCCATGGCGCCGGCGACCGTGCCGGAATATGTCACGTCGTCGGCCATGTTCTGCCCGGAGTTGACGCCGGAGAGGATCAGGTCGGGCGCCCCGTCCATGATCTTGCGCAGCCCCATGATGACGCAGTCGGTCGGCGTGCCGCGCACGGCGAAGTGTCGGTCGTCGATCCGGCGCAGCCGCAGCGGATCGGAGAGCGTCAGGGAATGCGCAAGCCCGCTCTGGTCCGTCTCCGGCGCCACCACCCAGACGTCGTCCGACAGCTGGCGGGCGATGCGCTCGAGCACCGCAAGGCCCTCGGCATGGATGCTGTCGTCGTTCGTCAGAAGGATTCGCACGCTCGTCTCCGCTCGCCCGGATCGGTTCGGGCTCAGGCCCGCTCGATCTTCACCAGCCCGCCCATGTAGGGACGCAGCACGTCGGGCACCGTGACCGAGCCGTCCTCGTTCAGATAATTCTCGACGACAGCAATCAAGGCGCGGCCGACCGCCACGCCCGAGCCGTTCAGCGTGTGGACGAAGCGCACGCCCTTGCCGTCCGACGGACGGTAGCGGGCGTTCATGCGCCGTGCCTGGAAATCGCCGCAGAGCGAGCAGGACGAAATCTCGCGGAAGGCTTTCTGGCCGGGAAGCCAGACCTCGATGTCGTAGGTCTTCTGGGCACCGAAGCCCATGTCTCCGGTCGAGAGCGTCATCACGCGATAGTGCAGGCCGAGGCGCTTCAGCACCTCCTCAGCACAGGCCGTCATCCGCTCGTGCTCGTCGCGCGAACTTGCGGCATCGGTGATCGAGACGAGCTCGCACTTCATGAACTGATGCTGGCGCAGCATGCCGCGCGTGTCGCGACCGGCGGAGCCCGCCTCGGAGCGGAAGCTCGGCGTCAGCGCCGTGTAGCGCAGCGGCAGCACGTCATGATCGAGAATCTCCTCGCGCACGAGGTTCGTGAGCGGCACTTCGGCCGTCGGGATCAGCCAGCGGTCGTCGGTGGTCCGGAAGGAATCCTCCGCGAACTTGGGGAGCTGGCCGGTGCCGAACATCGTCGCGTCGCGCACGAGGAGCGGCGGCGCGACCTCGGTATAGCCGTGCTCGGTCGTATGGAGGTCGAGCATGAACTGGCCGAGCGCGCGCTCCAGCCGCGCCAGTGCGCCCTTCAGCACCGTGAAGCGCGAGCCGGCGATCTTCGCGGCCGCCTCGAAATCCATGAGGCCGAGCGCCTCGCCGATCTCGTAGTGCTCCTTCGCCGAATGCGTCCAGCGCGGCTTCTCGCCGACCCGGCGTTCCTCGCGGTTGGCGCTCTCGTCGCTGCCGACCGGAACGTCCGGCAGCGGCAGGTTCGGCATCGAAGCGAGCAACGTGTCCATCGCGTCGTCGATCCTGCGGCTCTCGTCCTCGACGGCGTTCATCGCGTTCTTGATCTCGGCGACTTCCGTCTTGAGCTGCTCGGCCCGATCGGAATCCTTCTCGCGCAGGGCCTGGCCGATCTCGCGCGAGGCGGCGTTGCGCCGCGCCTGCATCTCCTGAAGGATCTGGATCTGCTCACGGCGCTTCTCGTCGAGCTCGACGATGCGCTCGGCATAGGGCGGCGCGCCGCGCGCCTTCAACGCGCCGTCGAGCGCTCTCGGGTTCTCACGGATCCATTTGATGTCAAGCATTGCGGGCCCCGCTCAAATCAGAGTGGCCGCCCCGCCCCTCTCCGAAAGGATCAGGATCTGCTCTCGTCTTCGTCGGACGGATCGTCCGTCGCTTCGCCTGAAGCCACCTCCCCCGAGGATCCGGCTGACGTCGCGGATGCCGCGGCGGCCATGGCGCGCTGTCGTTCGACGAGTCGGGCAGCGTGGATGGCAACCTCGTAGAGAAGGATCGTAGGCAGCGCAAGGCCGATCTGGGAAAGCGGATCGGGCGGCGTCAGCACGGCCGCCGCACAGAAGGCGAGCACGATCGCGTATTTGCGCTTGGAGGCCAGCCCGCGCGACGTGAGCAGCCCGACGCGCGTCATCAGCGTCGTGACCACCGGCAACTGGAAGACGAGGCCGAAGGAGAAGATCAGCGTCATGATGAGGCTGAGATATTCCGAGACCTTCGGCAGGAGCTGGATCGCGACGTCGTTGCCGTTGCCCGACTGCTGCATCCGCAGGAAGAACCACATCACCATCGGGGTGAAGAAGAAATAGACGAGGCAGCCGCCCATGATGAAAAGGATCGGCGAGGCGATCAGGAACGGCAGGAAGGCGGCGCGTTCGTTACGGTAGAGGCCGGGCGCGACGAACTTGTAGATCTGCGCGGCGATGATCGGGAAGGCGATGACGATGCCGCCGAACATCGCGATCTTGACCTGGGTGAAAAAGAATTCCTGCGGCGCGGTATAGATCAGCTCGATGTTGTGGCTGTCGAGGCCAGCGAGGTGCACCGCCCATTTGAACGGCACGACGAGCAGGTTGAACAGATCCTTCGCGAAATAGAAGCAACCGAGGAAGGCGATAAAAAACGCGCCGATCGACCACATGAGGCGTCGGCGCAGTTCGATCAGGTGCTCCATCAGCGGGAGCGCCTTGTCGTCGATGTCGTTCATCATGAATGGTCGCCCTCGTCGGCGCCGTTAGGCATCACCGGCCCGGCAGGCTTGGCGGCTGTGGCCGGACGCGCGCGGCTTGCCCGGGGCGACTTCGCCTTCACGGCCTTCTCTGTCGAAACGGTGGGCGCGGTCGGCTCCGCCGGAGCGGCCTTCGGCTTCCGGGACGTCCGCTTGGGCGTGGCCGGCGCGGCGCCAGTGTCGGCCTGGGGCTTGGCGGCGCGGGTGCGGCTCCTTCCGGGGGCGGCCGGCGTGGCGGCGGGCGAGGATGCCGTCTTTCTGGAGACGGCCCGACGCTTCGGCGCCGGCTTGGCGGCGGGAGCGACGGGCGGAACCTCGGCGGCGACGGGATGAGGGTCGGTGCCCGTCCCGTTCATCGCCGCCGGTACGATGCCGGCCGCCGGCAAGGGCCCGGGCTGCTCCTCGTCGGCGGGCTTGGTGACGGACTCCGGCCGGACGGCGTCCGACAGATTGGCGCGGATTTCGTCGCCGACCTGGCGGAGCGGATTGATCGCGTCACGCAAGTGCTGCGTCGGGTTGAGGCTGCGGGCGTCCGCAATGGTCTTGCGGACGTCCTCGAGATCGGCCTCCTTCAAGGCCTCGTCGAACTGCGAGCGGAACTCGCTCGCCATCGAACGGGCCCGCGCCGTGGCCTTGCCGAAGGCGCGCAACATGCGCGGCAAATCCTCCGGCCCGACCACGACGATCAGAACGATCGCGATGACGAGCAGCTCTGACCAGCCGATATCGAACATTCACGGGGCTCCTCGGGCCACGGCGCCGCCTGACGCCAAAGCCGGATCGTTAGACGGTCTTGTCCTTGACCTCTTCCGGCCGGTGATCGACGGTGCGCGCAGCCGCGCGATCGTCGTCGTCCTCGTCCGACATGCCCTTCTTGAAGCTCTTGATACCCTTCGCGACGTCGCCCATCAGATCCGGAATCTTGCCGCGGCCGAACAGAAGCAGCACGACGACCAGGACGATCAGCCAGTGCCAGATACTAAGACTTCCCATGTTCTTCTCCCTTGGGGATCCTCCTCCCCGATGTAAGACGTTTGAGACGCCCTTTCAAACGCCAATTCATCCCGCTCGTTAAAGGAAACGTGACATACGCGCAATCGGCATCGAGCCTGCGCGGACCCGCTCTTTCCATGTCAAAGAGGGCGTTTGTTCGGCGAAGGCGCTCCCGCGACCTCCATCGGCCGAACGATCCGGCAGTCCTCGCACGCGAATCCGGACAAACTGCGGCAGGAGCGCCGCCGTCGGACAAAACGACGCTCCCCGCCCTTATCCCCTAGTCGTCGCCGCCTTTCGGCGCGAGCAGGCCCAATTCCTCGAGATCCATGGGCGTGATCGGATCCTCGTCCTCCAGGAGATCGTCGCTCGCCGGCGGCAGCGGGACCTTGAAGTTCGACGGGATGCGGGAAGAAAGCAGCCCCGCCCCCTTGAGCTCGTCGAGGCCCGGCAGGTC
>JBQCEN010000004.1:0-6038 GCA_051960215.1 Pararhizobium sp. | reverse complement strand
TAGCGGTTCGTGCTTTCGCGCAGCCGCGGACTGTCCTGGTCCGTCAGCAGGCTCTGGACGAGGAACTTGTCGGACAGGAGTTCGGGCAGCGCCTCGTAGCGCTTGAGGTGGCCGGCGAGCGCCGAGACGGCGAGGCGGAGCGTGTTGCGCCCGCGCCCGAGGGTCTGGTCGAGCTGCCGCGTGAAGGCGATCGCATCGCTGTAGACGAACAGCGCGCCCGCAAGAGCAAGAAGAGCCAGGCAGGCGAATACGACGTTTCGCGCCGATCGAAACTGAGGTGTGGCGGCGTTGATGGCGTTCGCTCCCGGTGCACGCAAAGGCACGTCCGGGCCGTTTTGTCGCAAGGTCCGCGGCTTGTAAAGCCGAGCCGCGGCGGCGACGGAGGCGGCCATCCGCTCGAACGAACAGCGGCGACCGGGTCGGCCGACAAAATGCCCCACCCGCCTCGCTCTTCATTTCGCCACGAAGGATGGTAAGAGCGTTCCGCGCCGTCAGCGATCCTCGCCCGGCATCTGCGCCGCGCTCCCTGGCGGTTCGTCGAGATTGCGAAAATGACGCTGAACTTTCTCCTCTCGCACAAGATCTGCATGATCCTGGCGCTGTTCCTAGCGACCTTCGTCCACGAGGACTTCGCGATCATCGGCGGCAGCTACCTCGTCTCGCGCGATCACGTCTCGCTCGCCGTGGTGCTCATGGCGACGCTCTTCGGCGTGCTTGTCGGCGACCTCGCCATCTACGGCCTCGGCGCGCTCTGCGCCCGGTGGCGATGGCTGCGAACCCGGCTCGAGCGGCGGGGCGCCGGCACCATGCCGCAGTGGATCGACCGCAACCTCGCGGTGGCGGTGATCGGCTGCCGTTTCATCCCCGTGACGCTCTTCCCGACCTTCGTCGCCTGCGGCTTCACGGGCGTGCCGTTCCGGCGCTTCGCGGCATTCGCCGCGCTCTCGGCCTTCGTCTACGTGCCGGCGCTCTTCGCCGTGACGCTGCTTGTCGGCGAGGAGGCGACGGAAACCGTCGGCTCGTGGGCCTGGCTGGTCGTCGTCTCCGGCGGCCTCGCCTTCGTCATCCTGCGCAAGAAGCTGCCGGTCCTGATCGGCCGGGAGCGCCGCGCGAGGGACGGCGTGCCGATGCACCTTCACCAGGGCATGCCGCCGCTGACGCGCCGCAAGGTGCGGGTCGCCTGGCAGGAGCGGGTGAGCGAGAAGATCTACTACATTCCCGTCGTCATCCACTGGCTGGCGATGGCCGTTCGCTTCCGCAGCCTGACGCTGCCGACGATCGCCAATCCGCTGATCGAGGCGGGCGGACTGCTCGGCGAATCGAAGATCGCCTGCATGGGCATGGTGCCGGGCCGGGAGCGGCCGTGGCTCGCGAGGACGACGGCGATCGCGACGCAGGATGGTGACGCCGTGGTCCTCGTGAAACGGGCGCTCCAGGCTGCGGCGCTCGCCGGGATCTCGTTTCCCCTGATCGTCAAGCCGGACGTCGGCTGGCGCGGCTTCGGCGTGCGCCGCGTTGACAGCGAGGCGGAGCTTGCGGCCTATCTCGCGGCGTTTCCGGCCGGCGTCGAGGTCGTGCTCCAGGAATACATCCCGTTCCACGGTGAGGCCGGCGTCTTCTACGTAAGGCGGCCCGGCGAAAGGCGCGGCGAGATCTTCTCGCTGACGCTGCGCTACTTTCCCTTCGTCGTCGGCGACGGGCGCGCCTCCCTCGCCGACCTCATCGCGCGCGATCCCCGCACCCGCTGGAAGGCCGAGCAGCACCTCGCCTGCAATGCCGCGCGGCTTGCGACGGTGCCCGCGGCCGGCGAGGTCGTGCGGCTTGCCGTCGTCGGCAGCAACCGGGTCGGGGGGCTCTATGTCGATGCGCGCGGCTTCGTCACGGAGGCGATGCGGGCGCGCTTCGATGCCATCAGCCAGAGCATTCCGGAATTTTACTTCGGCCGCTACGACATCCGCTTCAACAGCATCGAAGACCTCAGGGCCGGCCGGGGCTTCTCGATCGTCGAGATCAACGGTGCGGGCGCCGAGGCGATCCACATCTGGGATCCGGACTGCCCCATCCTCACCGGCTATGCGACGCTCCTGCGCCAGCAGCGGCTTCTCTTCGAGATCGCCGCCGCAAACCGGGCCCGCGGGTTCAAGCCGCTCGGCATCCGCAAGCTCATCGGGTACCAGCGGCTCCAGGCGCGGGTTCTGAAGAGCGTCCCGCACTCGGCCTGAAGGCCGCCGGCGGGACCGGCCTGCCCGCAGTGTTGCGGGCAGGCGAGAGGCTCAGGCTTCGCCCTGCACCACTTCCTTCAGGTCCTCGCGCATCTTCTGCGCGCGGATCATCGACTTCGCATACTGCTCCCAGGTCGAGCGGATGCCCAGCATGTTGGTCGTCAGCGCCTCGGCAAGGCTCTCGAGCTCGTCGAGGACCTTCAGGTTGCGGTTGAACTGCGCCGCGAGGTTGCCGGAGACATCGCCGGACTTCGTCGCCTCGAGCATGGTCTTGAACGTGCCGGCGCTTTCCTGCACCTCCGGCACGAGCCGGTTGAACGCCTCGCAGAGCCGGTCGCGCTCGGCCTCGGCAGCCTCGAGCAGCGGGCGCTGCTGCTCGATGAGGCGCACGGGTTTGCGCCACTCGGGGGCGCGGGGGTCGAGATCGTCGCGCACGCCCCGGAAGCCGCCGGAGATGCGCCGCGGCAGGCGGGCGCTGAGCTCGAAGGGATTGTCCGCAGGCGGTATCGTGGCAGTCCTCGAGGCACGCTCGATCTTGTCCATCAAGTTTCCGGCGAGCTCGCCCTGAAGTGTATCAGCAAGGTCTGTCTCGATATCGTTAACCGTATTCTTAGCCATTCTGTCGCCTCCAGATCATCATCTTTGGTTGCCTTGGGATGGCCCAATCTGCCACGCAAATGCTTTGCGATCTATTTCATCATTTAGAATTGGTTAAGAACGTTCGACCTAGCTAATGCTTCGACCGATGATCTAGCGGCCGTGTCCCCTGATTCAGGCCCGCAGCGGAATCAGGCGCTTGCGGCCGGCTTGCCCGCGCAGGGCGAAAGATCGGCTCGGGATTTTTGCCGACTTATCCACGGATAAATGGCCAGGAACGGCTGGCAACGGCCGGCGGCATGGCTATGGTCCGTGTCCATGAAGGACAGGCGCCGCGCTCCATCGACCGATCAGACTGCCGAAGCGTTGTGGCGGCGCGCCGCCGTGCAGGAGGCGGAGGCGCGGATGCAGGCCGGCGTCGCCTCCGATCTCGGGCGCTGGGGCGTATGCGACGGCGCCGAGGAGGCGCGGGCCAGCGCGATCGCGCTGCGCGTGCAGGCCCTGATGAACACGGCGCTCGCTCACGCCCACACGCAGGCCGGGGATCGTCGGCCGGACTGAGGCCGCGAAAGCCGAGCGGACGGACGCCCGAATGGGCGGATCAAACCTGAAAATACAGTGGAGGCGTCGCGACAGCCGGTTTGCGGTCGGTGCGCCGCGTAATGCGAAGAGGCCGGAGGATGTCCTCCGGCCTCTCATTCGTCAGGTTCCTTGCAACTACTGGAACAGCTTCATCGCGTTGAGAAGCGTCTGGAACACGCCCCAGGCCAGCGGAACGCCGACGAAGCCCCAGGCGAGCACGAGTTGCAGCGTCGTCGTCGTGCTTTGTTCCTGATATCCGTTGCTCATCTCGTCCTCCTCAAGCCCGGGCCGCAGCGGCGTGTCCGGCGGTCTCCAGCGCCGAGTTCGCGTCCGCCTTCATGTGGTAGCGCTCGTTGACCGCCCTCACCAGGAAGTTGCAGATGAAGCCGACCACCAGAAGCGCCGCCATGATGTACATGGTGGTGTTGTAGGCCTGCGCCTTCGGCACGCCGTGAGCGACGTTGTAGGCGCGGATGTAGTTGATCAGCACCGGCCCGAAGATGCCGGCTGCCGACCATGCGGTGAGCAGCAAGCCGTGGATGGCGCCGACATAGCGCGTCCCGAACATGTCCTTGAGGTAGGCGGGAACGGTCGAGAAGCCGCCGCCATACATCGAGATGATGATCAGGAAGCAGATCACGAAGCCCGCGACGCTGCCGACCGCGCCCGTATAGGGCACCGTGCAGTAGAGGACGAAGCCCAGCACCATGAACACGAAATAGGTGTTCTTGCGGCCGATATAGTCCGAGACCGTGGCCCAGCAGAAGCGTCCGCCCATGTTGAACAGACTCATCAGGCCGACGAAGCCGGCAGCCGCGACCGGTGTGATATGGCCGGGGAACATCTCCTGGCTCATGGCGGAAGCCTGGCCGAGCACGCCGATGCCGGCCGTGACGTTGAGGCAGAGCACCCACCAGATCAGCCAGAACTGCGGCGTCTTCAGAGCGTCGTAGACATAGACGTCGTTCTTGCTGATCAGCTTGTTCTCCCGCGGGGGGACGAAGCCCTGCGGCTTCCAGCCGACGGGCGGCACGCGCACGAGGGCCGCGCCGACCATCATGAAGATGAAGTACACGATGCCTAGGACGATGAACGTCTCGGCGACGCCGACATGGGTGGCCGAGTTGAACTTCCCCATCAGCCAGACGGAGAGCGGCGCAGCGATGAAGGCGCCGCCGCCGAAGCCCATGATGGCCATGCCGGTCGCCATGCCCGGGCGGTCGGGGAACCATTTGATCAGGGTGGAGACCGGCGAAATATAGCCGATGCCGAGCGCGATGCCGCCGATCACGCCATAGCCCAGATAGATGATCCAGAGATTGTGGACATAGACACCGAAGGCGGAGATCAGGAAGCCGGCAGCCCAGCAGCAGGCGGCCGTGAACATGGCGCGGCGCGGCCCGCCCTCCTCGACCCAGCGGCCGAACACCGCCGACGACACGCCGAGGAAGAAGATCGCCAGCGAGAAGATCCAGCCGAGCTGGGTGAGCTTCCAGTCATCCGGCGCGGACTGGCTGATGCCGATCAGCTTGGTCATCGGCAGGTTGAAGACGCTGAAGGCGTAAGCCTGCCCGATGCACAGATGCACGCAAAGCGCGGCCGGCGGCACGAGCCACCGGTTGAAGCCGGGACCAGCGACGGTTCGCTCCCGGTCCAGAAAAGATCCAAGACTCATGTGTTGTCTCCTCCTTGAGCAGCAGTATCGATGTCCGCAGTGTCGTTCATCACCGTGGTTCACCTCCCCCGTGTACCGCAGCAATACCATCCTTGCCTGAGTCGTTGCCCGAGGCACAGGCTAAAGATTCGCTCATTCCCGGTGCAGTCTTGCCGAAGGCGGCGCAGGGCATGAGCTGATCGGCAGGATCAAGAATAACATGGACGCGCTCATCTTATTCCCCGGCGAGAATAGTTCCCGGAATCCGCCTATTCATGGCTTACTCTCTCCCGGCGGAAAGCGGAATGCGACGATCGTCTCGAATCCCGTGTTCGGCGAAGCAGCGGATCGGCTCCAGCCCGGCCATTCGCGATGAGGGCGTGCCGGCAACCGGCCGCCGACGACGGCAAGGCTCAGGCGCCGCAGGTCGAGACGACGATCGGCGTCGCGAAAAATTCGGAGGGGTCGAAAATGGTACGGTTGGGTGGTCTCGAACCACCGACCTCAGGATCCACAATCCTGCGCTCTAACCAACTGAGCTACAACCGCATCGCCAGCGTCTTGCGCCGCAAGTCCCCTACTCCGCGCGTCCTGATTTTTCAAGGCCTGTCTCTACAGGCCACACGAAAAAGGCCGGGCGCGACGGCCCGGCCTTTGCGAGAGGCGGATGAGGTGGCCGATCAGGCGGCCTTCGACTCGCCGGCAGCCTTGTCGGCGGCGGCGCGGACTGGCTTGGCGACATCCTCCGCGATCTTGCGGGAGGCTTCCTGCAGCACCTTCACCTGGTCGACGCCGACCTCGACCTGCTTGCGGACGAAGGTCGTCTGCAGCTCCAGGAGTTCGGCAAGCGACTTGACGCCGAGAAGCGCCTCGAGGTGCGAGAGCGAGTTGTCGGCGTTGACGCGCATCATGCCGATCGCCTTGAGGCCGAGATCGACCGTGCCGGCCTGCGCGCTCTCGAAGGTCGCCTCAAGCGTCTTCGT
>JBQCEN010000003.1:0-5096 GCA_051960215.1 Pararhizobium sp. | reverse complement strand
GAGGCTGCCGCCGTCGCGCAGATAGAAGCCGGCGGCATGGACGGCGCCGGTCTCGCGATGCAGCGGCTGCGCCGCGGCGAGCAGCCGTACCGCTTGCACGATGTCGACGTCGCTGAACCGGACGCCCGCCCCGCCCCGCTGCGGCACCGGGCGGACCGCCTCCGCGATGCTCTCGATGCCGCAGAGCCCGCAGCCGACCGGCCCGGCGATGCGGCGCCGGCGCGTCTTCAGCCGTTCCGATGCATCGTCGGCAAGCTCCACCTGGCAGTCGACGCCGCCGTCCACGGCGACGATGGTGAGGCCCCGCACCTCGTCAGGCGACGAGACGATGCCTTCGCTGAGCGCGAAGCCGACGGCGAAATCCTCAAGGTCGGCGGGCGTCGCCATCATCACGGCATAGGAGGCGCCGTTGAACGACATGGCGATCGGCGTCTCCTCGGGCACGCATCGCGTGCCGGCCGCGACGCCGGCATTGCGGTGCGCGATGCGCGAGACGTGGCGGCGCGCCGGGAGGAATTCCATCATCGGCTACGCCTATTCCGCTGCGTCGAGGTCGGCCAGGACCTGCCGGGACTGCCGGGTCAACTCCTCATATTCCATCTGCCATTCCGACGGGCCGTTGGACGGCCGGACCTGGACCGCCGTCACCTTGTATTCCGGACAGCTCGTCGCCCAATCGGCGAAGTCGGTGGTGACGACGTTCGCCTGCGTCTCCGGATGATGGAAGGTCGTATAGACGACACCCGGTGCCACGCGATCGGTGACCTTGGCGCGAAGCGACGTCTCGCCGGAGCGGCTTGCGAGCCGCACCCAGTCGCCGTCGCGGATGCCGCGGTCTTCCGCGTCATGCGGATGGATCTCCAGCCGGTCCTCCTCATGCCACTCGACATTCGCCGTGCGCCGCGTCTGCGCGCCGACATTGTACTGCGACAGGATACGGCCGGTGGTGAGCAGCAGCGGGAACCGCGGGCCGATCTTCTCGTCGGTCGCGATATACTCGGTGCGCACGAACTTGCCCTTGCCGCGCACGAAGCCGCCGACATGCATGATCGGCGTTCCAAGCGGCGCCGTCTCGTTGCACGGCCACTGCACCGATCCCTCGCGCTCCAGGAGATCGAAGGAGACGCCGGCGAAGGTCGGAGTCGTCGCCGCGATCTCGTCCATGATCTCTGAAGGATGCGTATAGTTCCAGTCGAGGCCAAGGGCGCGGGCGAGCTCCTGCGTCGCCTCCCAGTCGGCGTAGCGCGCCTTCGGCTCCATCACCTTGCGGACGAGGTTGATGCGCCGTTCCGCGTTGATGAAGGTGCCGTCTTTCTCGAGGAAGGTCGAGCCTGGCAGGAAGACATGCGCGTAGCGCGCCGTCTCGTTGAGGAAGAGGTCGTGGACGACGACGCATTCCATCGATTCGAGGCCGGCTGCGACATGCTTGGTGTCCGGATCGGACTGCAGGATATCCTCGCCTTGGATGTAGATGCCCTTGAACGTCCCGTCGACGGCGGCATCAAGCATGTTGTTGATCCTGAGGCCCGGCTCGGCCTCGAGCGTCACGTTCCAGATCTTCTCGTAGATCGCCCGCACGTCCGGATTGGCAATGTGACGATAGCCCGGAAGCTCGTGCGGAAACGAGCCCATGTCGCAGGAGCCCTGCACGTTGTTCTGGCCGCGCAGCGGGTTCACGCCGACGCCGTTCCGGCCGATGTTGCCGGTCGCCATCGCGAGGTTCGCAAGCCCGATGACGGCCGTCGAGCCCTGGCTGTGCTCCGTGACGCCCAATCCGTAATAGATGGCGCCGTTGCCGCCGGTGGCATAGAGGCGCGCCGCACCCCGGATATCCTCGGCCGGAACGCCGCAGACCTCGGCGACCGCCTCCGGGCTGTTGCGCGGCTCGGAAACGAAGCTCGCCCAGTCCTCGAACTCGTCCCATTCGCAGCGCGCGCGGACGAACGCCTCGTCGTAGAGCTTCTCCGTGACGATGACATGGGCAAGCGCAGACAGGATCGCGACGTTCGTGCCCGGCCGGATCGGCAGGTGATAGGCCGCCTCGATGTGCGGCGAGCGCACGAGGTCGATGCGGCGCGGATCGATGACGATCAGCCTAGCGCCGGCCCTCAGCCGCTTCTTCATCCGCGAGGCGAAGACGGGATGGGCGTCGGTCGGGTTGGCGCCGATCAGCACCATCACGTCGGTCTCCTCGACCGAATCGAAGTCCTGCGTGCCGGCCGAGGTGCCGAACGTCGTATTGAGGCCGTAGCCGGTCGGCGAATGGCAGACGCGGGCGCAGGTGTCGACATTGTTGTTGCCGAAGCCCTGGCGCACCAGCTTCTGGACGAGATAGGTCTCCTCGTCCGTGCAGCGCGAGGACGTGATGCCGCCGATCGAACCGCGGCCGTATTTCGCCTGCAGCCGATTGAATTCGTTCGCCGCATGGGCGAGCGCCTCTTCCCACGTCACCTCCCGCCACGGGTCGGTGATCTTCTCGCGCAGCATCGGCTTGAGGATGCGGTCCTTGTGCGTCGCGTAGCCGAAGGCAAAGCGGCCCTTGACGCAGGAATGACCCCGGTTCGACTTGCCGTCCTTGTAGGGCACCATGCGCACGACGTCCTCGCCGCGCATCTCCGCCTTGAAGGAGCAGCCGACGCCGCAATAGGCGCAGGTGGTGAGGACGGAATGCTCGGGCATGCCCTTTTCGAGCACGGCCTTTTCGCGCAGCGCGTCCGTCGGGCAGGCTTGCACGCAGGCGCCGCACGAGACGCATTCGGACTCCAGGAAAGCCTCGTCCATGGAAGCGACCATGCGGCTTTCGAAGCCGCGGCCCTCGATGGTCAGCGCGAAGGTGCCCTGCACGTCGGCACAGGCGCGCACGCAGCGCGAACACACGATGCACTGCGCCGGATCGTAGGTGAAATACGGGTTGGACTCGTCCCGCACCATGTGGTCGATGGTGAGAGAGCCCGCGCCGGGAGCGACGTTGCCGCCGGATGCCCCGTCATCAGTGACGTGGTTGCGCCCCTCGATGCCATAGCGGTTCTCCGTCAATCCGACCGCCTCGACCATTCTGTCGAACTCGCTGGCGCCAGTGCCGGCCTTCTCCTTCCAGCCGAGCGGATGGTCGGAAACGTAGAGCTCCATCACGCCGCGGCGGATGTCGTCCAGCCGGTTCGTCTGCGTGCGCACGATCATGCCTTCGGCGACCGGCGTGGTGCAGGACGCAGGCGTGCCGGCGCGGCCCTCGATCTCGACGAGGCAGATGCGGCAGGAGCCGAAGGAGTCGAGCATGTCGGTGGCGCAGAGCTTCGGGATCTCGATTCCCGCCTCCATCGAGGCGCGCATGATCGAGGTCCCCTCCGGTACGGTGACGGAGCGGCCGTCGACGGTCAGCGTGACGGTCTTCTCCGCCTTCGATTTCGGCGTGCCGTAGTCGATTTCCTTGATGAGGCTCATGACGAGACTCCTGATGCGAGAGAAGAATATGGATGAGCGACGGCAAGCGGAGAGGCCGCACTCCCCCTCTCCGCCGGACTTTGCCCGGCACCTCTCCCCCGCTTTGCGGGGGCGAGGAAGCATGATCGTGAGGGGTTTTCCGAGGCCACAGCAAACACCATCGCCCTACTCCGCCGCCTCGGCGACCGGCCGCGGTTGGAAGTCTTCCGGGAAATGCGTCAGCGCGCTCATCACCGGATAGGGCGTGAAGCCGCCGAGCGCGCAGAGCGAGCCGAACTTCATCGTGTTGCAGAGATCCGTGACGATCTCGATCTGCTTCTCCGGCTCGATGCTGCGGGCGAGCCGGTCGAGCACCTCGACGCCGCGCACCGCGCCGACGCGGCAGGGCGTGCACTTGCCGCAGGATTCGATGCCGCAGAATTCCATGGCAAAGCGCGCCTGCTTCAGCATGTCGACCGTATCGTCGAAGACGACGATGCCGGCATGGCCGATCAGCCCGTCCTTGGCAGCGAACGCCTCGTAGTCGAACGGCGTGTCGAACAGCGCGCGCGGGAAATAGGCGCCGAGCGGACCGCCGGCCTGCACCGCCCGCACCGGCTTGCCCGTCGCCGTGCCGCCGCCGATCTCGTCGACCAGTTCGCCGAGCGTCATGCCGAACCCGGCCTCGAACAAGCCCGGATGCTTGACGTTTCCGGCAAGCTGGATCGGGATCGTGCCGCGCGAGCGGCCGAGGCCGAAATCCTTGTAGAAGGAGGCTCCCCTGTCGAGGATGACCGGCACCGAGGCGAGCGAGATGACGTTGTTGATCACCGTCGGCCGGCCGAACAGGCCCTTGTGGGCCGGAAGCGGCGGCTTTGCCCGCACCTGCCCGCGCTTGCCCTCGAGGCTGTCGAGCAGCGAGGTTTCCTCGCCGCAGACATAGGCGCCGGCGCCGACGCGCACCTCCATGTCGAACATGTAGTCGGAACCGAGCACGGACCCGTCGAGGATGCCGGCGCGCCGCGCATTGACGATCGCAGCTTCCATCGCCGCGACCGCGTGTGGATATTCCGAGCGGATATAGATGTAGCCCCTGGTCGCCCCGGTCGCGATGCCGGCGATCGCCATGCCCTCGATCAGGACGAGCGGGTCGCCTTCCATGATCATCCGGTCGGCGAAGGTGCCCGAATCGCCCTCGTCGGCGTTGCAGACGACGTATTTCTGTCCGCCGCCGGCCTCGAGCACGGTCTTCCATTTGATGCCCGTCGGAAAGCCGGCGCCGCCGCGCCCGCGCAGGCCCGATTCGGTGACCTCGGCGACGATTTCGCCCGGCGTCATCGCGATCGCCTTCTGCAGACCCCGCAGGCCGCCATGGGCGCGGTAGTCCTCGACCGACATGGGATCGATGATGCCGCAGCGCGCGAAGGTCAGCCGCGCCTGCCGCTTCAGGAACGGTATCTCTTCAGGATGACCGAGGCGAAGCCGATGCTCGGCGCCTTCGGCAAGGCCGCTTTCGAACAGCCCGGCCACGTCCTTCTCCGTGACCGGACCGTAGGCGATGCGCCCCTGCGGGGTCTCGACCTCGATCATCGGCTCGAGCCAGTAGAGCCCGCGCGAGCCGTTGCGCACGATTTCGGCGTCGAGGCCGCGCGTTTCGATTTCGCGCCCGATCGCCG
>JBQCEN010000002.1:0-12604 GCA_051960215.1 Pararhizobium sp. | reverse complement strand
CCTCGAGCCGCTTCCAGTCGATCAGGCCGAAGCGGCCGCGCGGGGTGTGGCCGAGGAAGATGTTCTCCGCAACCGACAGCTCGTCGAAGAGCACGGTCTCCTGGTGGATCGCCGTGACGCCCGCGCGGGCGGCCTCGTGCGGCGTCGCGAAGCTGACCGCCTTGCCGGCGATCCGGATGATGCCGCCGTCCGGCTGGTAGATGCCGGTCAGGATCTTGACGAGCGTCGACTTACCGGCGCCGTTCTCTCCGACGAGCGCCGTCACCTCGCCGGGATAGAGCGAGAGCGCCACCTCGGAGAGCGCCTTGACGCCGGGGAAGGCCTTGGAGATGCCCTCCAGGGTGATCGCCGGCTCGGCAGTGGCAATGTTCGTCGCGTGCAGCACGTCTCGACCGCCGGTCTCGCAGATGAGGTCAGGTGATGGAGGTTCGAGGCCCGGCAGGACTGCCACCGGGCCCCAACCAGCGTCAGTACATCTTCGCGTACTTGTCGATGTTCGACGCGTTGAAGGTGAAGGGCTCGCCCATCACGCCCTCGTTGTTCTGGTCGAGCGTGACCGCGCCGAGCCGGCCGATCGGGATCTTCGCGCCTGGCTCGGCCTTCGCCTTCTTCGTCGCAAGCTCATAGGCGATGGTCGTCGCGGCATAGCCGAGGTCGATCGGGTTCCAGAGCGCGAAGGACTTGGACGAGCCGGCCTTGACGTGGCCGGCCATCTCCGACGGCAGGCCGAGTCCGGTGACGTAGATCTTGCCGGTCTTGCCGGCATCCTCGACGGCCTGCGCGGCGGCGACGATGCCGACCGACGTCGGCGCGACGATCGCCTTCACGTCCGGATGGCTCTTCATCAGGCCTTCGGCCTCGCGATAGGACTTGTCGGAGAGGTCGTCGCCATAGACCGTGGTGACGAGCTGAATCTCCGGATGGTCCTTCAGGTCCTTCTTCATCTCGGCGATCCAGGCGTTCTGGTTGGTCGCCGTCGCCGAGGCCGAAAGGATGGCGATCTTGCCCTTGCCGTCCGGCAGCGCGTCGGCGGCGAGCTTCACGAGCGTCTTGCCGATCAGTTCGTTCGAGGACGGGTTGAGGTGCATCTCGCGTCCCGCCGGCGCCACGCCCGAATCCCAGGAGATGACGGTGATGCCGCGCTGCATCGCCTTCTTCAGCGTCGGCACCAGCGCGTCCTTGTCGTTGGCCGAGACGGCGATCGCGTCGACGTGCTGGGCGATCAGCGAGTTCAGCACCTGGATCTGGCCTTCCGCGGTCGTGTCGGTCGGGCCTGTATAGATGACCTGCACGTTGCCGAGCTGCTTGGCCGCCTCCTCCGCGCCGGTATGGGCGGCATCGAAGAAGCCGTTGCCGAGCCCCTTGACGACGAGCGCGATCTTCACCGTGTCGGCGGCATGCGCCGCGCCGGCCGCAAGCGCCGACATGGCCGCGGCGACCATGAGTTTCCTGAAGAGTTTCATGCGGTATCCTCCCTGGTTGAATGGATCGGCGGCCTCCTCAAGCCGACGAATGGGCTTTCTCCGGTCTCTCCTCAGCGACCGGCGCGACGAGAAGCGTGACGCCGGCGCTTTCGAGCATGGAGGCGTGACGGTCCTCGACGCCGCTGTCGGTGACGACGGTGGCGATGCGGTCGAGGCTGCAGAGGATGAGGCTGGAGCGCTGCTCGAATTTCGAGGAATCGATCAGCACGACGAGTTCGTCCGCCTGGTCGAGCAGCTTGCGCTCGGCCTGGATCAGCAGTGGGTCGGCCTCCATCAGGCCGAGCGGTCCGAGGCCCTGCGCGCCCATGAACATCCGCCGTGCATAGAAATTGCGCGTGACGTCGTTGTCGAAGGGGCTGAGCACGATGTTCTGCTCGCGGTAAACGGTTCCCCCCGGCAGCATCACCGAATTCTTCGAATGCTTGAGCAGGTGCTCGGCGATTGCGAAAGAGTTGGTGAAGACCTGCAGACGGCGGTTGGCGAGGAAATGCACCATCTGGAACGTCGTCGTCCCGCCATTGACGATGATCGGCTCGCCATCGGCGCACATCTCGACCGCAAGCCGCGCGATCGCCCGCTTCTTCGCCGTATTGATCGTCTCGTTGACGCTGAAAGGCCGACCGGCAAGCCCCGGAAATTGCGGTGGACTGAGCGATTCCGCGCCGCCGCGCACGCGCCTCAGGCGCTTCTGCACGTGGAGCGCGGCAATGTCGCGCCGGATGGTCGCCTCGGAGCTTCCGGTCAGATCGACGAGTTCGGCCACGGTCGCGACCGGCTTGTCCAGCACGGCCGACAGGATGAGGCGGTGGCGCTCTTTCTCGTGCATGCGGACCTCCCGATAGCCGATGCTTTCACTGCCATCGCGCATTGTCAATCATTTTCGATCAACATTGCTGATATTGCGCTGCAGTATGATTATCTGTGATCGTTTGTGATTGACTTTGATGGCTGCGAAGCAAAAGATGCGCCGAAAAGCCGGCGGCCGGACCGCTGCCGCGTCTCCATGCACCCCGGGAGGATCAGACATGCTCGACCAGCGCACTCCGGCGCGCCTCGCCAATCTCTGGGACGCGGCGAGGGCCGCCGCGATGAGCGAGGCGGAAAAGCTCGTCTACCGGTCGAACCTCCTCGGCTCCGACAAGCGGATCACCAACTACGGCGGCGGCAACACGTCCGCGAAGATCATCGAGACCGACCCGCTGACGGGCCGAGAGGTCGAGGTCCTTTGGGTCAAGGGTTCGGGCGGCGACGTCGGCACGATCCGGATGGACGGTTTCGCGACGCTCTACATGGACAAGCTCCAGGCGCTGAAGGGACTCTATCGCGGCGTCGCGCACGAGGACGAGATGGTCGGCTACCTGCCGCACTGCACCTTCGACCTCAATCCGCGCGCCGCCTCGATCGACACGCCGCTGCACGCCTACGTGCCGAAGCCCCACGTCGACCACATGCACCCCGATGCGATCATCGCGATTGCCGCCTCGAAGGACTCCGAAACGCTGACGGAAACGATCTTCGGCTCCGAAATCGGCTGGCTCCCCTGGAAGCGGCCGGGCTTCGAACTCGGCCTGTGGCTGGAGACATTCTGCCGCGAGCATCCAGAAGCGCGCGGCGTCGTGCTTGAAAGCCACGGCCTCTTCACCTGGGGCGATACCGCCGAAGAGTGCTACGGGACGACGATCGAGATCATCAATCGCGCCATTGCCTGGTTCGAGGACAACGCGACGGGCGACGCTTTCGGCGGGCGAAGCGTCGAGCCGCTGCCGGCGGCCGAGCGGCGCGCCGTGGCTGCGCGGCTGATGCCGGCGATCCGCGGCCTGATCGGCCGCGACGAGCGCAAGGTCGGCCACTTCGACGACAGCGACGCCGTGCTTGAATTCGTCGGCTCGCATGATTTCGCGGAGCTCGCGCCTCTCGGCACGAGTTGCCCCGACCACTTCCTGCGCACGAAGATCCGCCCGCTCATCGTCGATTTCGATCCCGAAAAGCCGGACCTGGACCGGACGATCGAAGGCCTCGCCGAAGCCATCTCCGCCTACCGCAAGGATTATGCCGCCTATTACGAGCGCTGCCGCCACGCCGACAGCCCGGCGATGCGCGACCCGAACGCCGTCGTCTACCTCGTTCGGGGGGTCGGCATGATCACCTTCGCCCGCGACAAGGCGACGGCACGCATCTCCGCCGAGTTCTACGTCAACGCGATCAACGTCATGCGCGGCGCCTCCTCCGTCTCGACCTATCGCGGCCTGCCGGAGCAGGAAGCCTTCGACATCGAATACTGGCTCCTTGAGGAGGCGAAGCTCAAGCGCATGCCGAAGCCGAAGCCGCTCGCCGGCAAGGTCGCGCTCGTCACCGGCGGGGCCGGCGGCATCGGCAAGGCGACCGCGCGCCGTCTCGCCGCCGACGGCGCCTGCGTCGTCCTCGCCGATATCGACGAGACGGCGCTTTCGAATACGAAAGACGAACTTTCCACCGCTTTCGGCCGCGATGGCGTGCGCGCCGTATTCCTCGACGTGACCTCCGAGGACGCCGTGCTTTCCGCCTTCGCCGACGCGGCTGTCGACTATGGCGGCCTCGACATCCTCGTCTCCAACGCCGGCATCTCCTCCGCCGCACCGATCGACGAGACGGAGCTGTCGCTCTGGAACCGCAACATCGGCATCCTCGCGACCGGCTATTTTCTCGTCGCCCGCCAGGCCTTCCGGCTGATGAAGGCGCAGGACACCGGCGGCGCGATCGTCTTCATCGCCTCGAAGAACGGCCTCGCCGCCTCGCCGAACGCCTCGGCCTACTGCACGGCGAAGGCCGCCGAGATCCACCTCGCCCGCTGCCTGGCGCTCGAGGGCGCCGAATTCGGCATCCGCGTCAACACGGTCAATCCGGATGCGGTGCTCCGCGGCTCGAAGATCTGGACCGGCGAATGGCGCGAGCAGCGCGCCGCCGCCTACAACATGGCGCCCGACGCGCTGGAGGAACACTACCGCAAGCGGTCGATGCTGAAGCTCAGCGTCTTCCCGGAGGACGTCGCGGAGGCGGTCTATTTCTTCGTCTCCGACATGGCGGCGAAATCGACCGGCAACATCGTCAATGTCGACGCGGGAAATGCGCAGGCGTTTACGCGGTAGAGAAGTGCGGCGGCCAGCAGCAGTCCGTCATTTCTGTGCTTGTCACAGAAATCCATTCCATTCCCCTCTCAACATGGGGACGCTCTCGACGGCGTTCCCGAGCGGATAGCGGAACGGTATGGACCCCTGTGACAAGCACAGGGGGGACGGAGCAAGAGTGGAGTTCGGCACAACAGGGAACGCAGCAGGAGGAGGATGCGAAGATGGGCGGGGTGATTTCAGACGACTTTGTCGAGAGCGAGAACGCCCGCCGACAGGATGCGCTGGAGGCCGACTACGCAGCCCTCGGCGAGCACCTGGCGCGCCGCGGCGTCGATATCGACGCTGTCCGCGAGAAGGTCGCCGCCTATGGCGTCGCCGTTCCCTCATGGGGCGTCGGCAGCGGCGGCACGCGCTTCGCCCGCTTCCCCGGCCGCGGCGAACCGCGCAACATCTTCGACAAGCTCGAGGACTGCGCCGTCATCCATGAACTGACGCGCGCGACGCCGACGGTCTCGCTGCACATCCCCTGGGACAAGGTCGACGATGTCTCCGAGTTGAAGCAGAAGGCGAACGCGCTCGACCTCGGCTTCGACGCGATGAACTCCAACACCTTCCAGGACCATCCGGGCCAGGAGCGCTCCTACAAGTTCGGCTCGCTGTCGCACACGGATGCTGCGACGCGCCGGCAGGCGATCGAGCACAATCTTGAATGCATCGAGATCGGCAAGGCGCTCGGCTCCAAGGCTCTCACCGTCTGGATCGGCGACGGCTCGAACTTTCCCGGCCAGAGCCATTTCAGCCGCGCCTTCGAGCGTTACCTCGACTCGATGAAGGCCATCTATGCCGCCCTGCCGGACGACTGGCGCATCTTCTCCGAGCACAAGATCTACGAGCCGGCGTTCTATTCGACCGTCGTGCAGGACTGGGGCACGAACTACCTGATCGCGAAGGAGCTCGGCGACAAGGCCTTCTGCCTCGTCGACCTCGGCCACCACGCGCCGACCGTCAACATCGAGATGATCGTCGCGCGGCTGATCCAGTTCGGCAAGCTCGGCGGCTTCCACTTCAACGATTCCAAGTATGGCGACGACGACCTCGATACGGGTGCCATCGACCCCTATCGCCTCTTCCTCGTCTTCAACGAGCTCGTCGACGCCGAGGCGCGGAAGGTGGCAGGCTTCGACCCCGCTCATATGCTCGACCAGTCGCACAACGTCACCGATCCGATCGAGAGCCTGATGACGAGCGCGATGGAGGTGACCCGCGCCTATGCGCAGGCGCTGCTCATCGACCGCGCGGCGCTCGGCGGCTATCAGGACGGGAACGACGCGCTGATGGCGTCGGAGACGCTGAAGACAGCCTTCCGCACGG
The DNA here is from genome assembly GCA_051960215.1 of Pararhizobium sp. Taxonomy (GTDB): domain Bacteria; phylum Pseudomonadota; class Alphaproteobacteria; order Rhizobiales; family Rhizobiaceae; genus Pararhizobium_B. Next base: position 6,642 of record JBQCEN010000002.1, on the reverse strand, counting down.
ACGTCGAGCCGATCCTCGCCATGGCCCGGCTGAAGTCCGGCGGGGCCATCGCCCCGGTCGCGACCTATCGCGCCGCCGGCTACCGCGCCCGCGTCGCCGCCGAGCGCCCGGCGACCGCCGGTTCCGGCGGCGGCATCGTCTGAGTCAGGTCGAGGATTCGGAGAAGACGGTGGCCGGAATGTCGTCGAAGGACGCGTAATTGAGGGTATAGAGCGTGGCGTAGAGCCCGCCCTTTGCCATCAGCGCGTCGTGGTTGCCGGTCTCGACGATCCGGCCGTCCTTCAGCACGACGATCCGGTCGGCGCCGCGGATCGTCGCCAGCCGATGCGCGATGACGAGGCCGGTGCGCCCCTTGAGGAGCCGCGTCAGCGCCTTCTGGATCAGCATCTCCGTATAGCTGTCGATATTGGCCGTCGCCTCGTCGAGGACGAGGATCTTCGCGTCCGCGATCAGCGCGCGGGCGAAGCTCAGGAGCTGCCGCTGGCCGAGCGACAGGTTGCCGCCGCGCTGGCCGAGCTCGGTGTCGTAACCGTCCGGGAGCCGGACGATGAAATCGTGCGCGCCGACGGTCTTGCAAGCTTCGATCACCTCCTCGCGCGTCGCGTCGGTCTTGTTGTAGCGCACGTTCTCGACGACCGAGCCGGTGAAGAGGAACGGCTCCTGCAGCACCATGGCGATCTGGCGGCCAAGCGATTCCTGTGTCAGCGAACGCACGTCGTGGCCGCCGACGCTGACGCTGCCCTGCTGCACGTCGTAGAAGCGGTGGACAAGTGCCATGGCGCTCGACTTGCCCGAACCCGTCGGCCCGACGAGCGCCACCGTCTCGCCCGGGCGCACGCGGAAGCTGACGTCCTTCAGCACCGGATGCGCCGGATCGTAGCCGAAGGTCACGTGATCGAAGGCGACGGAGCCGTCGTTGTCCGGCGACAGCGGCGTCGCGTCCGGCGCGTCCCTGACGTCGATCGGAACGTCGAGGACCTCGGTGATCCGCTGGCCCGACGCCATGGCGCGCTGCATCACCGAATACTGCATGGTGAGCGATCGGATGGGATCGAAGAAGCGCTGGATGTAGAAGAGGAAGGCGACCATGACGCCGACGTCGAGGCTGCCGTGGACGACCAGCGACCCGCCTGCGACGACGACGACCGCCATGGCGATGCCGGTCAGCGTGTCGACGATCGGCACCATGACCTGCGCGTAGCGCGCCGCGACCAGGTGGGATTCGAGATTTGCCCTCGCCTTGTCGTCGTACAGCATGAAATTCGTACGCTGCCGGTCCATGCTCTGCACGGCGCGCACGCCGTTGATGCCTTCCGCGAGCGCGCCGTTGGCGAGCGAGTTCGTCTCGTGCGCCCGCATGAAGGCCTGGCGGGCACGCGGCAGCCAGATGATGCGCACGACGAAGAGCACCGGGATGACCGCGAGCGTCATCAGCCCGAGGCGCGCGTCGAGCCAGAGCATGACGCCGACGATGCCGAAGAGCAGCGCGATGTCGCCGACGGCGAGCACCGAAGTTTCGAGGAACTCCTGCATCGAGTTGACGTCGCCCTGGAGGCGCGACATCAGCCGGCCGACCTCGGTCTTGTCCATGAAAGAGAGCGAGACCTTCTGCAGGTGCTCGAACATCGCCCGGCGCAGGTCGAAGAGCACGCGCTCCGCCGTCTTGCCGACGACGCTCTCCTGCACGTAGCTCGCGACGAAATTGACGAGGATGACGATCGCGAAGATGCCGCCCGCCCATTCGAGCGCCGATGGATCGGCATCGCCACCGGCCATGCCGGTGTCGATCGCATAGCGGATGACGAGCGGGATGATGAGCTGCGTCGCCGTGAAGACGAGGACGGCGGCGACCGAGATCGCGATCAGCCGCCGGTACGGCTTCACGAAAGCCCAGATCCGCCCGACGACACGGCCGTCGAAGACGCGCCCGAACATCTCCTCGTCGCGGTCGACGTGGGAGCCGACGACAGCCAGCGGCGGCCGCTCGGACGGCACCGTCTCAGCGGACCGAGGCTTGCGTACCGCGTCCATCGCGCCGCCTTTCCATGTCGTCGAGCATTTCGTCGCCCGGCCGCACCTGCAGGTCGTGAAGCGCGCGGTAGCGGCCGCCCTTCGCCAGAAGTTCGTCATACGTGCCGCGCTCGACCACCACCCCGTCCTCGAGGAAGAGGATCTCGTCGGCGTGCATCAGTGAGGAGAGCCGGTGCGCGATGACGATCGTCACGCTGTCGCGCGAAAGCTCACGCATCGAGGCGCGGATGCGCTGTTCCGTACCCGCGTCGACCGCCGCGGTGGAATCGTCGAAGATGATGATCGGCGGCTTGAGCATCAGAACGCGGGCGATCGAAAGCCGCTGCCGCTGGCCGCCCGAAAGCGACACGCCGCGTTCGCCGACGATGGTGCCGTAGCCCTCCGGCAGGCCGAGCACGTAGTTGTGGAGCTGCGCCGATTCGCTTGCCCGCTCCACCCGCGAGCCGTTCGCCCAGGGATCGCCATAGGCGATGTTGTTCTCGATCGTCGTCGTGAAGAGGAAGGAGTCCTGCTGCACGATACCGATCGCGCGGCGCAGCGACGACAGCGTGACGGTGCGCACGTCCTGGCCGTCGATGGTGATCGCTCCGCCGGTGACGTCGTAGAAGCGCGGGAGCAGGCTTGCGACCGTCGACTTGCCGCTGCCGGGCGGACCGACGATGCCGATGGTCTCGCCGCGCCGCGCCGCGAAGCTGACGCCCTTGAGCACCGGCCGGTCCGGCTGCGCCGGATAGGCGAAGTCGACGCGGTCGAAGCGCACGACGCCCTCATCGACCAAGAGGTCGCGCGCATTCGGCGCGTCGCGGATGTCGATATCGAGGTCGAGGAGATCGAAGAGCCGCGTGCCGCAGGTGGAGCCGCGCGCAAAGGCGTTCACCATCATGCCGATCTGGCGCACCGGCATCTGCAGGATCGTCATGAAGGCGAGGAAGGAGGCGAGCGTGCCGACGCTCATGTCGCCCGCCGCCACCTTGTGGCCGCCGACGAACAGCACCAGGCCCATGGCTACGAAGAAGGAAAGCGTCATGACGCTGGTGCTGCGCACCCGGAGTTCGATCCGCTCATGCTGGAGATCGAGCGCCTGCTGCGAGATGCGATCGAACTTCTCGAGTTCGTGGTCCTGCGAGGCGAAGGCGCGCACGACGCGGATGCCGCTGAGGTTCTCGTCCATGATGCGGGTCAGCACGGCGAGCCACTCCTGCAGCGTCAGCCACGCCGCCCGCAGCCTTAGCCGGACGACGGACGAGCGCCAGGCGACGAACGGCACGAAGCTCAGCGACAGGAGCCCGAGCACGACATCGGTCGACAGAAGCAGGAATGCGCCGAGCCCGATCAGCAGCGTCAGGAGAAGCAGGCGCACCAGGCCGGTCGAGAAGAACATCCGGACACCCTCGAGGTCGAGCATCCCCACGGTAATCAGGTCGCCGGAATGGACCCGGTCGTGGAAGCTGAAGCTCAGGCGCTGGATCTTCTCGTAGAAAGCCAGCCGGAGCTGGTAGCCGATGTGGTGTCCAACGGCCTCGCCATAATAGTTCTGCAGCATGGTGAAGGCGCCGCGGAGCGCGCTGACGGCGAGGAGAAGCGATGCCGTGAGCCAGAGCGCGTTCTCCGCCGCCTGGCCCGCCGCCCCGCCGTGGACCACCATCTGCGTCTCGTCGACCGCGCGCCCGAGAAGCCGCGGGATCGAAAGTTGCAGGGCGGCGGCGGCGAATGTTCCGCCGAAGGCGCAGGCCACCTGCCAGGGATGGGCGAACGCCATCCGGGTGATGCGGAAGAGAACGCCGAGACCTTCGCCCCATGTCGTCTGTACCGACGCGGCGGGGGAATCGCTTCGCCTCGGCACGTCGCTTTTCGCTTCGCTGCTCAAAAATCTGTCCAAACTGTCTCAGGGACGCCCGGACGGCGGACGCGGAAAAGGCGCGGCCCGCGGCGGGATCGGAGCGTCAATGAACGCTTCCCGGCGCCCGGGGTCAAGGGCTGAACGGCCTCCCTTCGGGCCGCCCCGTCTCGGAGCGGACTGCACCGAGGATCGACACGACGTCGTCATCGTTCAATTGGCGGAAATCCTCGTAGTGGCAACCGATCGCCTCGAAGAACGCAGGCTCTTCCAGACAGACGACAACGTCCGCCTCGCCGCGAAGTTCGGCGACGGCTTCGTGCGGCGCGAGCGGGATCGCCACGACGATCCGCTTCGGCCGGCGCTGGCGAAGCCCCCGGAGCGCCGCGCGCATGGTCGCGCCGGTCGCGATGCCGTCGTCGACGAGGACGACGGTCCGGCCGGCGACCTCGGCCGGCGGCACCGCGCCCCGGTAGCGCTGTCGCCGCCGTTCGATCTCGGCCAGTTCCCTGCGGCAGACGTCATCGAAGTCGCGCGCCGCAATGCGGGCGGCCCGGATGACGTCGTCGTTGCGCACGACCACCGGATCGCCGCCATCGACGACGGCGCCCATGGCAAGCTCCGGATGCGACGGAACGCCGATCTTGCGAACCAGCGTCACGTCGAGCGGCGCACCGAGGCTCCGTGCGATCTCGGCTGCCACGGGGACCCCGCCACGCGGCATGGCGAGCACGACCGCCTCCTCGCCCTTCAGAGCGCCGAGCGCAGCGGCAAGCCGTCGCCCGGCATCCCTGCGATCGACGAAGGGCATTGTTCTTCCTCCGGTGGAATGGCGCGGTCGGGCCTGCCAACGCAGACCCCGCCTCTCCTTGAGAGATTTTGGTGCGGTCGCCCTTGCGATCAACGCCAAACGAGGTTGGATTTGGCCCAAACCGACGGATTTTCCGTCGTTTCCGCCGCCGAGGCGCCTTGCCCCGCCATGCTTGCGGCATTACTCTACTGCCCAGATCGACTTACCGCTGAAACACCTGCCTGCGATGATCTCCCAGAAGGCGAAATACGCGCTCAGAGCCCTGGTTGCGCTCGCCCGTGCCGCGGGCGACGGCACGATGCTGATCTCGGAGATCGCGACCGAGCAGAAGATCCCGAAGAAGTTCCTCGAGCAGATCCTGCTCGACCTGAAGCACCATGGCATCGTGGCGAGCCGGCGCGGCAAGACGGGTGGCTACCTGCTCCTGCGGCCGGCCGACGAGATCACCTTCGGCGAGATCATGCGGATCGTCGACGGGCCGATCGCGCCCCTTCCCTGCCTGAGCCGGATCGCCTACCGGCGCTGCGACGACTGCGCCGACGAGGTTTCGTGCGAGGTAAGGCGGGTCTTCGCAAATGTCGCCGAAGCGACGCGCAACGTCCTCGACGGCACCACGATCGCCGACAGTCTCGCCGATCCGTCGAAGCAGCGGATTGCCCAAGCCGCCTCCTGAGCGGAATTGGATTTCCCCGCCCCTCTTGAAAAAGCACATCCTCCATCGTCTAATACTCTACTAAGTCGGTAGAGTATGCCTGCTAACCATGGAGGTAGACATGACCGGATTTCGATTGTCGAAGCTGTTCGTGGCCGCGCTCATCGCCGGCTCCGTGCAGTTCGTGGGACTGGGCTTCGCCTTTGCGGCCGACTCCCTCCTCAACGTCTCCTATGATCCGACGCGCGAACTCTACAAGGACTACGACGCCGCTTTCGCCCGGCACTGGAAAGCAGAGACCGGCGAGACGATCCGCATCCAGCAGTCGCATGGCGGCTCCGGCGCCCAGGCCCGCGCCGTCATCGACGGGCTGCCGGCCGACGTCGTGACGCTGGCGCTTCAGGCCGATATCGACAGCATCGCGAAGAAGACGGGCAGGATCGCCAAGGACTGGGAGAGCCGCCTGCCGAACAACAGCAGCCCCTACACCTCGACGATCGTCTTCCTCGTGCGCCAGGGCAACCCGAAGAACATCCACGACTGGGGCGATCTCGTGAAGGACGGGGTGCAGGTGGTGACGCCGAACCCCAAGACCTCCGGCGGCGCCCGCTGGAACTTCCTCGCCGCCTGGGCCTGGGCGCGCGAGCAGTCGGACGGCGACGACCAGAAGATCCGCGCCTATATCGCGGACCTCTTCCGCCACGTCCCCGTCCTCGACACCGGCGCGCGGGGCGCGACGACGACCTTCGTCCAGCGCGGCATCGGCGACGTGCTGATCGCCTGGGAGAACGAGGCGTTCCTCTCCCTCGACGAGTTCGGCAAGGACAAGTTCGAGATCGTCGTCCCCTCCGTCTCGATCAAGGCGGAGCCGCCGGTCGCTCTCGTCGACAAGAACGTCGACGCCCATGGCACCCGCAAGGTGGCCGAGGCCTATCTCAAGTACCTCTATTCCGACGAGGGGCAGAAGATCGCCGCCCACCACTACTACCGCCCCTATAACCCCAAGGCGGCCGATCCGGAGGACCTGAAGCGGTTCCCGAAGCTCAAGCTTGCGACGATCGCCGATTTCGGCGGCTGGGCCAAAGCGCAGCCGGAATTCTTCGGCGACGGCGGCATCTTCGACCAGCTCTACAAGCCGGGGCAGTAACCGCATGAGCGCCTCCCGTGCCAGCGGGTGGCGATGGGCAAAGCCGAGCGTCCTTCCGGGTTTCGTAATGGCGCTCGGCTTCTACCTAGACTACCTGATCGTCATCGTCATCGTTCCGCTTTCGTGCCTTGCCTGTCGGTCATCGGCGCTCGGCTGTAAGCACT
>JBQCEN010000001.1:0-33811 GCA_051960215.1 Pararhizobium sp. | reverse complement strand
AAAGACAGTCGTGTCGACGCCGATCACCTTGCCGCCGAGGTTGAAGGCCGGCCCCCCGGGATCGCCGCGGTTGACGACCGAGTCGACCTGGATGAAGTCGTCATAAGGTCCGGCACCGAGGTCGCGACCGCGCGCCGAGACGATACCCGCCGTCACCGTGCCGCCGAGACCGTAGGGATTGCCGACGGAGACGACCCAGTCGCCGATCCGAACACTGTCGTCGGGGGCGAATCCGACAGAGGTGAAGGTCCGGCCCGGCTTCTCGACCTTCAGGAGCGCGATGTCGGTGCGGCTGTCGGCGCCGATCAGGCGGGCATCGAGTTCGCTGCCGTCATCGAGGATGACGCTGAAGCCGTCCGCCTCGTCGACGAGATGGGCGTTGGTGACGACATAGCCGTCGCTCGAGACGAAGAAGCCGGAGCCTTGCGCGACCGGGCGGGCGGAGGGGCCGTTTCCGGGGCCGCTCCCACCGGCGGCGGAGCCGCCCGCCTTGAAGGCGTCGAGGAGACGGGACATGGCGCCGCTGCCGCGAGAACCTTCGCCGGCGGTCGAGCCGACCGCCTCGCCGCCGACGCCGGAATTGCGGGCGCGAACGGAAACGACCGCCGGCGAGACGGCCTCAACGACGTCGGCGAAGCTCGGGACCTTCGGCGCATCGACCGAGACCGGATCGGCGCTCGCCGCGCCCGCGAAGACCAGAGCGGAAGAGAGGACGGCGACGCCGAAGAGCGCCCGCATGGAACGCGCGCGGCGACTCGATGCCTGCTCAGAATTCCGGTACACGCGAAAATTCCTTTCTCCGTCGCTGTGCACGCGCGACGGTTCAGGACACACTTAGTTCAAACGACGTTACCCGCGACTGTCCAGCGCATGAAATTTTCGTAATGCGCAGGCTGAACGACTACGACCGGCCATCGCGTGAAAGCAGCGCGTTCAAAGCTGCCTGCTCTTCCGGGCTGAGCGGCGCGCCCGGGGCGGACGTGCGCCGGCGCCGCGCATAGAGCACCATCGCCGCGGCGCCGCAAAGAAGCACGATCACCGGCGCGCCCCAGAGGATCAGCGTCTTCGTCTCGAAGCGCGGCTTCAGGAGGACGAATTCGCCGTAGCGCGAGACGAGATAGTCGATCACCTGCTGATCCGTGTCGCCGGCGACGAGCCGGCGCCGGACGAGAAGGCGGAGGTCCTTCGCGCGATCGGCGTCCGAGACGTCGATCGACTCGTTCTGGCAGACGAGGCAGCGCAGCTTCGCCGAGATTTCGCGCGCGCGGTGCTCGAGCACCGGGTCCTTCAGCATCTCGTCGGGATTGACGGCGAAGGCGGGCGCGCAAGCCGACGTCACGAAGATGACGAGCGCCGCCAGGAACGGAACCAGCCGCTTCATTCGGCCGGTTCCAGCGCCGCCGGACGAGCCGCCTTGCGCCGTGCCGGCGCGCCGATCCGCAGGCGCCGGTCGGAGAGCGACGTGAGGCCGCCTGCGACCATGAAGAGCGCGCCGAACCAGATGAAGGTCACCCAGGATTTCCACCACAGCCGGACGACCCGGCCGCCGCCGTCTTCCGCGTCGCCGAGCGAGATATAGAGCTGGCTCGCGCCGAACGAGCGGATGCCGGCCTCCGTCGTCGGCATCTGCCGGGCGAAGTAGAAGCGCTTGGCGGACTCGACGGTCGAGACGACCTTGCCGTCGCTGAGCACGGAGAAATGGCCGACGTCCGACTTGTAGTTGCCGCCGGCTTCCGCCCGCATGCCGTCGAAGCGCACCTGGTAGCCCCCGACGTCCTTGATGTCGCCGGGCTTCATCGTCGTGATCTGCTCGGTCGAGAAGGCGGTGGCCGCGACGATGCCGATCAGCGTGACGCCGAGGCCGAAATGGGCGAGCGTCGTGCCGAACACGGAGCGCGGCAGCCCCTTGAACCGTGCCCACAGGGCGGCCGGGGCTGTGCGGCCAAGGCCGGTGCGGCCGGCGAGGTCGGTCAGCGCGCCGACCATCAGGTAGAAGCCGAGGCCGATCCCGACAGTGGCAAGCACAGGTCCCTTCTCGGTGAGGAAGATGATGGCGAGCGCCACAACGAGGCCGATGCCGGCCGCGAGGTAAAGGCGCTGGGCGGCGCCGGGCAGATCGCCGCGCTTCCAGGCAAGCAGCGGACCGAACGGCACAGCGCAGAGCAGCGGCACGATCAGCGGCGCGAATGTGAGGTTGAAGAAGGGCGGCCCGACGGAAATCTTCGCGCCGGTGAGCGATTCCAGCAGCAGCGGGTAGAGCGTGCCGACGAGCACCGTCGCCATCGCCGTCGTCAGGAAGAGGTTGTTGAGGACGAGCGCCCCCTCGCGCGAGATCGGCGCGAAGAGCCCGCCTTGCCTGAGGCTCGATGCGCGCACGGCAAAGAGCGAGAAGGCGCCGCCGATGAAGAGGATGAGGATGCCGAGGATGAAGACGCCGCGCCGCGGATCGGTCGCGAAGGCGTGGACGGAGGTGAGCACGCCGGAGCGCACGAGGAAGGTGCCGAGCAGCGACAGCGAGAAGGTCATGATCGCGAGCAGAACGGTCCAGATCTTCAGCGCGTCCCGCTTTTCCATGACGAGCGCCGAATGCAAGAGCGCGGTGCCGGCGAGCCAAGGCATGAAGGAGGCGTTCTCGACCGGGTCCCAGAACCACCAGCCGCCCCAGCCGAGCTCGTAATAGGACCAGTAGGAGCCCATGCAGATGCCGGCGGTGAGGAACGTCCAGGCGGCAAGCGCCCAGGGACGGACCCAGCGCGCCCAGGCGGCATCGATGCGCCCGTCGATCAGCGCCGCGATCGCGAAGGCGAAGGTGATCGAGAAGCCGACATAGCCGAGATAGAGCAGCGGCGGATGGATCGCGAGACCGACGTCCTGCAGGATCGGGTTAAGGTCCTGCCCTTCGAGCGGCGCCGGGTTGAGCCGGATGAACGGGTTCGACGTCAGCAGGATGAAAAGGAGGAAGGCCGTCGATATCCAGCCCTGCACGGCGAGCACGTTCGCCTTCAGCGTCTCCGGCAGGTTGCGCCCGAAGACCGCGACCAGCGCGCCGAAGACGACGAGGATGAGGACCCAGAGCATCATCGAGCCCTCGTGATTCCCCCAGACGCCCGATATCTTGAAGATCAGCGGCTTCATCGAGTGCGAGTTCTGCCAGACGTTCAGCACCGAGAAATCGGAGCGGATATAGGCGCTTGTCAGCACGCCATAAGCGAAGGCGACAAGCACGAAGGCGGTGAGCGCGGCGACGGGCGCGACATCCATCAGCGCCGTATCACGCCGCCGGGCGCCGATGATCGGCAGAGTCCCCTGGATGATCGCCGTCGCCAGTGCCAGGATCAGGGCGAAATGGCCGAGTTCGATGATCATGTCGTCTGCTCCAAGGCTCTGCCGCGAACGGCTATTGCGCCGCCTGCCTCGTGTCTTCCGGCCGCCACTCGCCCTTCGCCTTCAGTGCGTCGGCGACTTCCTTCGGCATGTATTTCTCGTCGTGCTTGGCGAGCACCGTATCGGCGACGAAGGTGTCGCCGCCATTGGCAAAGCTGCCTTCGGCGACGATCCCCTGCCCCTCTCGGAAGAGGTCGGGCAGGATGCCGTTATAGACGACCTCCACCGCGTGCTTCCTGTCGGTGACGGCGAACTTCACCTCCGTGCCTTGCCCCCGCACGACCGAACCGGTCTCGACCAGTCCGCCGAGGCGGATGCGCGTCGCCGGCCCCGGCCGCTCGGCGACGAGATCGCTCGGCGTGCGGAAGAAGGTGATGTCGCTGCGCAGCGCGAACATGACGAGCAGGACCGCAGCCGCGATGAAGACCATGCCGCCAAGCACGATGGAAAGCCGCTTCTGCTTGCGCGTCATCGCGTCCCCTTTTCGACGGGAATGCCCAGCTCTCCGGCCATCGCGACCAGCGCCTTCCCGTCGGCGCTGTCCGGCGGGAAGACGGCAAGGGCCCGCGAAAGCGCATCCTTCGCCTTCGCCGGATCATTCAGTACCATGTATGAACGGACGAGCCGTTTCCACCCCTCCATGTTGCGGGGCTGGTCGCGCAGCTCCGCGTCGAGCCGGCCGACCATGCCCTTGATCATCGCCATCCGGTCGCCGGCGTTCATGCTCTGAGCGGCCGCGACATCGGCGGCAGAGGGGTTGCCGGGGGGAGCCGGGGACGCTTGGGGCGATGCGGGGCTGCCACCTTCGGCAACCTCCGGCGTTCCGCCCAGGGCAGCGATCTGCTGGCGGACGGCGGGAAGCCAGGGCGCATCCGGCGGTCCCTCGGCCTCCATCGCCTTGAAGGCGGCGACGGCCTCTGTCCTCTTGCCGTCCTGCGCCAGCCCCATGGCAAGGAAGAAGGCAGAACGCGGGTCGCCGGGCGCGAGCTTCTGGGCCTTCTCGAAGGCCGCCTGTGCCGCGTCCGTCACCTGGCCGTTGTTCGCCATCGTCAGCGCCTCACCGAGGCCACTCTCGCGATCCGCGGTTTCGCCGAGAAGGCGGATCGCGTTCTCGAACGCCGCCTCGGCGTCGCTGAGCCGGCCGGTGCGGAGATAGATCGGCGCGAGCACGTCCCAGCCTCGGCCGTCGTTGGGATTGGACCGCAGGTGGTCCTCGGCCTTCTGGATGAGCTTGCCGAGTTCCGGATCGCCGCCCGGCCCCGCCTCGCGGCCGGCGAGCGGCTCGGATGGCAGCCCCGGGGCGCCGAGCGTCAGGTAGGCTCCGAGCGCAAGGACCGGCACGAGCACGACGACCGCGACGCTCGCCGCCCGGCGCAGCGACGGCCGCGCCGCAACGGGCGCGGCGTCCTTGTCGCGTGCGGCGGCAAGCAGGCGGCGGCCGATCTCGGCACGCGCGACGGCCGCTTCGCTGCCGGCGATCAGCCCGCCCTCGACGTCGCGGTCGAGTTCGCCGAGTTGGGCGCGATAGACGGCAATGTCGTTGCCTTCGGCCGCCAGACGCACCCGTGCCGGCCTCGCGAGCGGTGCCAGCAGGACAGCGGCGACGCCGGCGGTCAGGCAGGCCGCGATGATCCAGAATATCATGCGTTCGCCATAGCCGACGCCGCCGACGAGGCCAAATGAAATTGCCGCGCGCTCAACGAATTACGGCATTTGGCCGCAACGTTCGGGCGCGGGAACCACCTCGACCTCAGGAAAGCGGCGTCCAGAAGCCGTCGCTGTTGCGGCAGGCGGCGCCACGGGCCTGCTCAGTCGTACCGTTGATCGTGACCTTGTGGGTATACTGGCGGCAGTTCTGCGAGCCGACCTGATAAGGCGGCGCTGCCACGACCTCGCCCGAGACGTTCCTGTCGGGGCTCTGCCACGTGGTCGCCTGGCCGCCCGGCGCCTGCTCGAGCGCCCTGTATTCAGCCTCGAGCGCGAGCTTCCGCTCGGACGGCTCCAGCTGCCGGCCGATGCCCTGCCCGATCAGCCCACCGTTCAGCTTCGAGATCAGGTCCGCCGGTTTTGCCGGCTGTGGCGCCGGCGTTGCAGCCGGAGACGGCAGGCGCGCATGGCGCATTCCGGTCGTCGAGCAGCCCGCGAGCGCGACCGCCGTGATCAGCAGAACGAGGCTTGTCGGGCGCAGCATCGGCATGGTCATCGTGGGATCGGCTCCTTGCGGTTCGCGTGTGATGCGTGGGATGTTGGAAACGTTCTTGGCCTGATTGTGGCCCGACCCAACGCGCGCGTCCATGCCGTCACGTTCAAACCTGGCTCTGGACGACCGCCGGAAGGCGGAGTGTTGCACGAAGGCCACCCCCTTCGCCCCGGTCGAGGCTGACCTCTCCCTGATACTCGCCGACGATCTCCTTGACGATCGCGAGGCCGAGGCCTGTCCCCGGTTTCGTCTCATCGAGCCTGCGGCCGCGCTTCATCGCCTCGACGATCTCCGTGTCCGTTAGACCCGGCCCGTCGTCCTCGACGACGATGAGGACGTGCGGACGCTGTGCGCCGGCGGGCTGGATCGGATGCAGCTCGGCCATCACGCGCGTGACGACGCGGCGGTTCGCGAACTTGGCGGCGTTGTCGAGCAGGTTGCCGACCACCTCCTCGACGTCCTGCTGCTCCATCGCAAGGGGCGGAAGGGCCGCCTCAGCTTCGACCACGAAAGTCATGTCGGGATTGAGGCGGCGCATGACGCGGACGAGGCGCTCCAGCGCGGCGCCGACGTCGGTGCGGGCGAGCACGCTGCCCTTCTGCGCCGCGATGCGGGCGCGGTCCAGATAGGACTGGATCTGCGTCTCCATCGTCTGCACCTGCGCGCCGATCAGCCGGGCCGGCAGCGTGTCGAGCTTGCGCGCCTCGTTGAGCACGACGGCGATCGGCGTCTTCAGCGAGTGCGCCAGGTTTCCGACCTGGGTGCGGGCGCGATCGACGATGCGGTGGTTGTTCTCGATCAGTGCATTAAGCTCGGTCGCCAGCGGCTCGATCTCGCGCGGGAAAGCCCCCGTCAGCTCGCGCGCCTCTCCGGCCCGGATCGCCTCCAGCGAGCGGCGCACCGCATCGAGCGGCTTGAGGCCGAAAAGGATCGCCGCGGCGTTCACGCCAAGACTGCCGAGACCGAAGATGATGAAGGCGAGGAACATCTGCCGGTCGAAGGCGTCGATGTCGCTTTCGATGGCGTCGCGGTTGCCTATGACGCGGAAGCGCGCCGCATGCCCCTGCGTGTCGAGCAGCACCTCGGTTTCGGCAACGATGACCTGGTTGCCGAAGGAATCGCGCTCCGGGTAGAAGCGCTCGTAGTGGTTGTCGAAGGGATATTTGGAAAGCGGGGCGACCGGCACGGAGCCCTTGCCGAGCGAGATCGAGGTGATCGGCTCGGCCTTGAAGTCGCCGAGCGGCTCCACCATCCAGTACCAGCCGGTCCGCGGCTGCACGAAGCGGAGGTCGCCAAGCTCCGGCCGGCCCTGCAGGCTGTCGTCCTTGCCGACGGAGACGGAGTTGATGACGTTGTAGAGCTGGGCGCGCAGGAGCCCCCGGAACGACCGCTCGGTGCCCTGCGCATAAAGCTCCGAGATCACGAGGGCGATCACGACGAGCGCGACGGCGATCCAGGCGCTGGTGATCAGCAGGACGCGCGCGGTGAGCGATCTAGCCGCCATTGCCGGGCGCTTGCATGCGGTAACCGAGGCCGCGGACGGTCTCGATCAGGTCGATGCCCATCTTCTTGCGCAACCGTCCGACGAAGACCTCGATCGTATTGGAATCGCGATCGAAGTCCTGATCGTACATGTGCTCGACGAGTTCCGTACGCGAGACGACCTCGCCCACGTGGTGCATCAGGTAGGAGAGCAGCCGGAACTCGTGCGAGGTGAGCGTGAGCGGCGCCCCGTCGATCGTCGCCTTCGCGCCCTTGGTGTCGAGCCGGACCGGGCCGCAGACGATCTCGGAGGTGGCGTGGCCGGCGGCCCGGCGGATCAGCGCCCGGATGCGCGCCAGCACCTCCTCGACATGGAAAGGCTTGGCGACATAGTCGTCGGCGCCGGCATCGATGCCGCTCACCTTGTCGCTCCAGCGGTCGCGCGCCGTCAGGATCAGGACCGGCATGGCCCGGCCCTCGCGGCGCCAGCGCTCGAGCACGGAGATGCCGTCCATCTCGGGCAGCCCGATGTCGAGGATGACGGCGTCATAGGGTTCCGTATCGCCGAGGAAGTGTCCTTCCTCGCCGTCGAAGGCGGCGTCGACGACGTAGCCGGCCTCCTGAAGCGCCTCGACCAGCTGCCTGTTCAGGTCCTTGTCGTCCTCGACAACCAGAATTCGCATCGACTGCACCCGCTCCTGATAGTTCGCCGCCCCGACCGATCGTCGCCTACTGCGGAACGGTGACCGTCATCTTGCGCGGCCGCTTCTTGCTCGACCCCTGCACGAGAACCGTGACCTTGCACACCGTCTGCCCATCGTGACTCGCCATCGAGACGGAAAGCAGTTGCCCACCGGTCTTCGAGACCACGCGGTTCGCCGCCGCCTGGCAATCGGAAGAGGCCACTTCCGTCTCGCCGGCCTCAGCCACCTGCGCCAGTCCGGCAAGGGCGACCAAGCCGATTGTCAGGAACGCCACCACAGACTTGGCCGCCATCACGAGACTCCGGATATTCGAATTATGGTCATGTCGTGTCTAGCCGACTTCGGCTGAACATCAAATGAACGCGGGCAAACTGCGCCCGCCGCCCCGTCTGGAGCGGCAGGCGGACTGGGCGCGCCTCAGGAAAGCTTCGCGCTCGCTCCGATACGGCCGAAAAGGGCGATGACGCCACCGATGGCGCCCGCCACCTGGAAAACGGCGTCGACCACCGTCGCCTGGTGGGCGGGGTCGACATGGACGCCGGCGAGACCGGCAAGCGAGGCGCCCACGGCGACGAGCGCGCCCCAGACGGTGCGGGAGAGATACCATGGTTTCGTATCGGTCATCGAGCTTCCTTTCCTCCTGACCAGTTGAAGAACTAAAGAGCCACGACGGCTGTCGCGGCGATGCCGTCGGCGACCTTCATGCCGAGCTGACGCACGCGGAAGACGATCTCCGCGAGCGGTGCTCCGAAGTCCGCGGCCTCGTCGGCGGCGGCATAGAGCAAGGCGGGTTCAGTCACTTCGGCGGTCCGCTGCACCGCCTCGCCGCGGAGGATTTCGACGCGATAGCGCTCTGCGGGCTCGTCGAGGGGAATATCGCTCGCCAGCCAGCTGTCCGCGTCGATGCGGCCGCGGCGGATCCAGCTCATCGCGATATCGCCATCGATGCGGCGCGCTTTCAGATGGACGGGGCTCAGAGGCGTCAGCGCCCGCAAGCCGCCGGCAAATGCGACGGCGGGCGGTGTGGTGGCCTCGACGGTGCCGACCGCCGCCTCGGCGATCCAGTTCAGAGCCAGACCGGCCTCGTCGGCACGCAGGCCGAGCGGCGCCACCGCCCGATCAAGCAGGACCACGTCGGCACCGGCCGGAGCACCCGCCGCCATGGCGTCGTCCGAGCCGGCCTGGCCTCTCAGCAGCCGGCTGAGGCGCCAGCGCCCAGCGGAGATTTCCTCGGCGTCGCAGAACTGGACGATTTCCCAGGCGCCGTTGGCGGACCGGATCGCGAACGCGTTGGCGCCGTTGAGCACGGCGATCTCGTCCATCGAGGCGAGATCGCCGAATGGCATGTCGACGACGATGGAACCCGCGCCGAACCGGCCGGGTTCGCCCGGCCCGATTGCGGCCGCGAGCGAGCCGATCCGCGCCGGCGCGTCGAGGACGACACGACGCTCATAGCCGCTCGACAGTGGAGACGAGGAGATCGAAACCGGCCGCCACGGCCGCGCATAGGCCGCAGCGCAAGCCCAGGCCGTCTCATCGCTGCCCTTCAGCACCGGCAGGTCGAGATAGGCGACGACCGGGGCAAAGGCCTGAGCCGCGTCGCTCCCCTCCGCCGGCCGCAGCGGCGTCGGCGCACCGCCGGCCGCAGCCGCGACGAACCCTTCCGCGGTGACGTCGCGCATCGCGCCGTCGTCGATACGGGTGATGATGAAGCGTGTGCCGGGGTCGCCGGCCAGCGCAATGGCGTCACCGGCCGCGAAACCGAGTTCTGCCGGCGACAGCGAGAAGCGCACCGTCCGCCGTGCCGCCCATTCCTGGCGCAGTCCCAGATCGGCGCCGGCGGCCGCGGCATCCGCGTCGAGCGCCGCGGGCAGCGAGATACGGCGCTGGCGATCGTTGCCGTTGACGAGCCGGCGCGAGCGCCCGGTCGCGTTCTCGTAGCCCGTCGCCGGATCGTAGTGGTCAAGCAGCACTTCGTTCGACAATTCGCCGGCCTGCGCGCGTCGTTCCTCGACGAGCGGCTGACCGTCGCGATCCGCGAAGACATCGACCGGCACCGCAACGGCAGCCTGCCGCCCCCGCGAGGCGAACCGCAGGACGCCGGCGTCCTCGAAGACGTCGACCTGCAGCGCGTCGAGGATCGGCTCGATCATCGTGCGCGCCGATGCCGGATCGCTCTGAACGTACCCCGTCAACGCACCCTCGACCGCGATGGTGGAGCCAGTCTCGAAGCCGTGATCGGTGAGGATGGCGGCGAGGAGATCGCCCGCCGCCGCAGTCCCGAGGCGGCCATTCAGCCAGTGGCCGGTCTGCCAGTTCGGACCGTCGCTCCAGGTGGCCGTCCGATAGGGAAAGGCAGGGTACGGCCGCGCATCCCAGGTCCAGACGAAGATGTGGTCCGGATCGACCATGCCGGCCGGCGCCGCGCCGCCGGACCAATGGTCGAGATGCGCCTCGATGAACCGCCGCTGCGCGAGGTCGTCGCGCGCGCCGGTCGAGAAATACGGCAGCGCGCTCTCCGACGACTTCGGATCGGGAAAGACGTTCGGCTGGTTCGGCCCCTTGTCGACCGCCGGGCAGCCGAGCTCGGTGAACCAGATGGGCTTCGCGCGCGGCACCCAGGGCGAGGGCGTCGCCGCCTCGGCGCCCGCGACCCGGTCGAAGTGGAGGTTCCCCCACCAGCCCTCGATGTCCTTGTAGCGGAACGTCCAGGGTTTGCCGGCGAGGCCGTCGGTGATCGGCGAGCGGCGCCGCGCCGCCCGGTCGGTATCGCCCGCATAGTACCAGTCGTAGCCCTCCCCACTGGCAATCATCGCGGCGAGACCGGCGAGGTCGCTCGGCGTTGCGAAGCCGTCCGGATTGCCGCCGACGAGGTCCTCGTCGCGCCAGTCCGACAGAGGCATGTAATTGTCGATGCCGACGGCGTCGATCGCGTCGCACGCCCAGAGCGGATCGAGATTGAAGAAGACGTCGCCCGAACCGTCGTCCGGATGATAGCCGAAATATTCGCTCCAGTCGGCGCCGTAGGTCACAGACGTCGCCGCGCCGAGCACGCTTTTGACGGCACTCGCGAGGTCCACGAGCTGTTCGACGAAGGGGAAGGCATTCGACGCGTCGCGGACCTGCGTCAGGCCGCGCAACTCCGATCCAAGGATGAAGCCGTCGACGCCACCGGCCGCGGCGGCAAGGTGCGCGTAATGCAGGACGAGCCGACGGTAGCCATAGTCGGTTCCGGTATAGCGGACCGTCGTGCCGGAGACGGCGAAATCGGCCGCGCCGGCCGCTCCCACGAAGGCTTCCACCTGCGCCCGCGCCGCATCGGACCGATCGGCGGAGCCCGGCAGGCCGGCGGCGGGAAAGCAGGTGATGCGGCCGCGCCAGGGATAGGCTGCCTGTTCCGCGCCGCCATAGGGGTCGGCAAGCGCGTTTCCGGCCGGAACGTCCATCATGACAAAGGGATAGAGGATGACCTTGAGACCGCGATTCCGCAGGTCGCTAATCGCCGCCACGACGCTTGCGTCATCCGGCGTGCCGCCGAAGGCCGGCCCACCCTCGAGCGTGCTGACGAGATGGGCTTGCGCCCGCGACAGGCCGCCGACCGACCAGGGCCGGCTCTCGTCTTCGCGCGACAGCGCCTCGACGCCCGGACGGACGAGGCACTCTCCGGCCCTCAAGTCGTTGCCGAACCAGGTGGTGACGAGTGCCACGGTCGACAGGTTCGGGCAAAGCGCCTGCAACTCGTCGATCGACGCCGTCCAGTCGCTCGCGGAAAAAAGGACGTTGCGGTTGACCTTGACCGCCTCGCCCGGCCCGGTCGTTTCCTTCACCACGGTCGGATCGTAGCCGTGCTCTGTGGCGCCCGGAATGATCGTCACCGCCCGGATCGCCATCTCCAGCCGCCCGATCGGCCGGATGACCTCGAACTGCAGCACCGGGATGCGATTGCCGAAGTCATCGAGCGGCAGGCGCTCGAAGACCACATAGGCGAGCCCGCGATAGGCCGGCGTGTGGCCGGTGCCCTGCTTGGCCTCGATCAGCGGATCGGGCTGCTGGTCGTTCGTGCCGCGATAGACCCGCATCTCGATGCCCGTCAGGTCGAGCTCCGTCCCGTCGGCCCAGACGCGGCGGAGACCGGCGATCTCGCCCTCGCAGAGGCCGAGGGCGAAGTTCGCGAAATAGTGGTAGCTTTTGGTCTTCGCGCCCGTCGCCTTTCCGCCCTGGCGCTCGATCGTCACCTCCTCCTCGAAGCGCGTCGCCCAGAAGAGCGTGCCGCCGACGCGCATCGTGCCGTAGACGCGGCTCAAGCCCGCGCCCTCGTCGGCACCGGGCACGCGCGCGCCGGAAAGCGGCTGGCCGCGGACGGTCTTCGTGCCGCCGATCAGCGAGCGGTCGATTGCCGCGCCGGCAATCGCGCCGGCCGCCTGGCCGATCGCCGCGCCGATCGGCCCGAATGCGCCAAGAAGCGCCGAGCCCGCGGCCTGCAGGACGAGTGTCGCCATGATTCAGTCAACTCCGGGAAAGGAAAAGACGCCGGCGATCCGCCGCCGCCAGGACGGCACGAGCGCCGATTCGACGACCGCCGCCTGCTCGTAGGCGTGGATGAAGCGATCAGGGCCACTCAGGATGCCGACGTGCTTGGCCGGTATCGCCGGACGCCAGCGGAAGACGAGGATGTCGCCGGGCCGCATCGCGTCCGGCGAGACCGTGATGCAATGCCGCCGCGCCGCATCGAGAAGCCGCTCGTCGCCCGCGCGCTCGGCCCAATCGGGCGTGTATGGTCCCGGCTCTTCCGGCTCCCGTCCGTAGAGCTCGCCCCAGATGCCGCGAAGGAGCCCGAGGCAGTCGGCGCCGACCTGCCGCCGCGATCCCTGATGCCGGTACGGCGTCCCGATCCAGCCGCGGGCATGGGCGACGACGGTTGCGCGGTTGATGACACGTGGCGCGCTCATGGGAAGAGTGGCCGGCCGTCATGGACCGTCCTCGCATCGGCGTAGCCATAGGCGAAGTCGCTTCCGGGCATGTGCGGAAAGCCCTGGAAATTGAGTCCATTCACGAACTTCGTTCGACAGGCGTCGAAGGACTTGGCGCAGCCGGCGGTGACGGTGAAGGTGTCGCCCGCCTGCGGCGCGTTCGGCGCGGGGATCCAGAATGACAGCTCCGCCAGATCGCCGCTGCGGCGATGGTCCTCGACATCCGATTGCAGCCCGGCATTGGCGCCGCTCTTCCAGGTCACGAGACCGAAGCGGAACCAGCCTTCGGCAAAGGCGGAGAGACCGCTCGCCGTCGCCGCAAGCGTTCCGGTCGCGGCAAGGACCGTGCCTTCGCCGCGGTAGGCAGCCGCGGAGAGGTCGACGCCGCAGCGGCCGTCACCGAGCCGGGCATCGCAGGTGCGCGTATAAACGCGGCCCTGCACGCGCTCCAGCCGGTTTGCCAGGCCGCGGACTTCCGTGCGGAAGGATTGCCCGTCCGACGTCACCTCGCCGATTTCCTGCGTGCGCAGGTGGATGAACTGATCCGGCGCCTGCCAATTGACCAGAAACGTCTCGACCGTCGCCCCGTCGAAGCGGCCGTCCTTCAAGTCTTTCTCCGTGATGCAGTCGGCGGAAAAGGCGCCGGAGACGTCGCCGGTGGCGGCGGCAAGCCCGAGAGCCGTCTCGGCATCGCTCGCGTCGAAGCCGCTCGTCGCGAGGAAGACGGTGCGGTCGAAGGCGAGGTCGGCGTCGTGGTCGGTGAAGCCCAGAACGACGCCATCCCGCCGTATCAGGCGCCAGGCATGGGCAAGCGTGGTCGCATCGCCGGAAACGTGCTCCGCGAGTCCGGGGGGAAGCGTTCTCATGGCAGGATCTCCACAAGCGGGATGGTCGGGATTCGGCCGGCGCTGAAGGCGGCGAGGCTGAGTTCCATCCGGTCGACGTCGAAGCGGACCGGCACATCGAACGCGTAGCCGGCCGTGACCGCTGCGCCGGTCTGTGGCGTGGCGGCATCGGCGACGGTGACGAGGCCGGTCGTCGCGTCGACGCTGAAATCGTCCGCGGCAAGCGGCACGCCGTCGACGGCGACCACCACCGAGCCCTCGACGGGGTTCGCGATCGTGCGCTCGACCGCGCCGCCGGTGTCGCCATAGCGCTTGACGAGCTGAAAGATGCGGTTCGCGCCGTCGCCGGTGCCGACCTGCTGGTCCACCGGCGTCACGTCGGCGTCCGGTCCACAGGAGCGGAAATCGATCGGATCGCGGAAGCGGAAGCCGTAGAGCTGGCCTCGGCGGGCTTCGAAGAAGGCCAAGACGGCATAGAGATCGGCAAGCGCCCGGATGCCGGAGCCGGCGTCGTAGCGCCGGCGCGAAGCGCGCCAGCGGGCGTTGCGGCTCTCGCGACCGTTCGACAGGTCGACGATGTCGGTACGCCGCTGCGGGCCGCCGCTCGTCTCCAGCGCGATACGCAGCGGGAAGCGGACTTCGTGGAAGCCTTGGACCATGCCCTCCTCCCGTCAAAGGCCGCGATGGCCGCGGCTGACGGCCCGCGCCAGCATCGCCGTGACCTGGGCTTCGGATTTGCGGAAGCTCGATGCGTCCGGCGTCGAGACGTTGAAGACGATCGGTGAAGAAGCACCGCGCTGCCCGCCGGCCGCCGCGACGCCGAGGCGGCCGTCGCTGCCGCGGGCGAGCGGCAGGATCGCCTCGCTCCCCGCCTCCCCCATCAGGCCCAGTTCGCCACCGTTCGGGAAGAAGGTCGGGGTGCGTACGCCCCCGCCTTCGGCAAAGGGCGTGACGGAGCCGGGCAGCCCGCCTTTCGCAAAGCCGAGGGCGGAGCCGAATGCACCGGTGAGCCCGCCGACGGCGCTGCCGAGCAGGTTTTCCAACGGCTTCAGGCCTGCGCCGAGCGCGATGTCGCTCATCCGGAGGGCAAGCGAGCGCAGCACGCTTTCGAGGTCCCTGCCCTTCACGGTCGCCGACTGCAGCGCGCTGCCGAGCGCCGTGCCGAACGAGGCCGAGCGCTTTTCGAGGTCGTCGAGAGCGGAGCTTACTCCGCTGGTGTCGACGGCGATCCCCACCGTCATGCCGTTCTGATCGGCCACTATCATTCTCCGTCAGGGTAGCGCCGCAGGAGCGCGGCAAGATCGGCACGGGTCGGCGCGGCCCCGTGCGGCCGCAGGCGCCCCGTGAGCGCCGCGAATTCGAGCGGCGTCAGCCGCCAGACTGCGGCCGGGTCGAGCCGCAGGAGGCCGAGGCCGACATGGAGCACCGCTTCCCAAGGAAACGGCTCCGCGCCGGCGCTTCGCGTCAGGCCTCCTGCGGCGTGCGAGGGCGCGGCTCGGCCTCCGGCGCGCCGAAGGCGGCGGCGAGCAGGTCCGAGACGATGCGTGCCGAACCGGCCGCGCCGCCGTCGATCGCCATCGCCGCGACCTCGTCGTCGGAGAAGAGGTTGCCGCCACCGCGCAATCCAGCGCCGATGACGCGGATCAGGTCGCCGGCCGACAACCGGCCAGAGGCGAAGCGCGCGGCGAGCTCCGCCAGATTGCCGGCGTCGAAGGCGGATTCCAGCTCCGCCAGCGCGCCGAGCGTCAGGCAGAGGACGCGCGGCTCGCCGTCGATGACCGCCGGGATCTCGCCACGCCGCCGGTTGGCGGGCCGTCCGAAGGCACCCATCAGGCGGCCCCGAAGCTGAGCGCGCCGGCCGATTCCAGCGCGATGTCGAAGGTCATCTCGCCGTCATGCGAGCCGGAATATTCGAGCGCCGTGACCTGGAACAACCCGCTCACCGTGCCGAAGTCGGGAACGACGATCGTCCAGCCGAGGATGCTGCCGTCGAAGAAGGCCTGCCGGACGAGCGCGTCGCTCACCGCATCCTTGAAGATGCCCGAGCCGGAGACCGAGGCGCTCTGGACGCCGCTGCCACCGAGGAGCTCGCGCCAGCGGCCGGCGGATTCGGCATCGGTCACATCGACCGTGCGCGCATTGAAGGCGAGCCGCTTGGTCCTGAGGCCGGCAACGGTCGTCGGCGCGCCGGCATCGTCGATCTTGAGCAGCAGGTCCTTGCCCTTCTGAGCCGTCATGATTGCTGTCCTTTCGGGGATCACTTGATCAGGAGGCCTCGATCACGGCGCGCAGCCGGATCGTGGCGCGATGCAGCTGCAGCTTCGTCACGCGCTCGATCCGCGCCTGCTGAAGCCTGAGATTGACGAGCGCGCCCGCTTCGAGCGGCAGCGGCTGGTCGTGAAGGACGGCGCGGAGGCGCCCGACGATCGCCTGCAACTCGCGCTTGCCTTCCACATTCGACCATGCCTCGAGCGTCACCAGGTGTTCGGTCCCGGCTTCGGTCGCGGTCGACCAGTCGAGCGTCGTCATGTCGGCGAGCACGAGGTAGGGCAGGCTCGCCTTGTCGATCAGCCGGTCGTAGATGCCGGCGGTGCCGAGGATCACCGTGAGTTCGGCATCGGCGGCCAAAGCGGCGACGATCGCCCTCTGCAGCGCCTGTTCAGGATTGCTCATGGCTCTCCTCCCGCTGCTCGAGGAGGCCCGTCGGCGCTTCCGGCGAGACCGCCGACGCGGCGGCTTGCGGTGGCGAAGAAGGACGCCGGCGCCTCCCGGCCTGTTCGGCAAGGCGCGTCAGGGCACGGGAGAGGTCCGGGCCGGTCACGGTGAAGGCCATTCTCATGGTGTCTCCTCCACGCACAGGCAGACGAGGTAACGTCCTGATTCATCCGGATCCTGCACCGTCCTGATCGCAAAGCTTCTTTCGCCTTTGGCGAAGCGCATGCAGGTGGCGATGTCGGGGCGGACGCGGATCGTGACGCGGTGCGTGACGACCGTGCCGACCTGCGCCGCGCGCTCGACGCTCTCGGCCGACACCGCATCGAGCTTCGCCCAGACCGGCGCGACCGTCACCCGGCTTCGGACGACGCCGCCCTGGCCATCCGGAACGTCCACGGCCCGCTGTAGCGTCAGGCGGACGTTGAGCGCGCCGGGATCGAAAGCGACGCCGGCCATCAGAGCGTCCGCCGGCAATGAGGCGCGATGAGCCGGTCGTAGCCCGCCGGTATTCCCGCCGGCTGCTGCTCCGGCGCAACCGCTCCGCGGAACTCATAGAGGTGCGCGACGTGCAGCAGGATCGCCCGCTTCAGCGTCTCCGGCACGTCGGCCGACGTCTCGCCGAAGCCGGCGGTGAAGTCGATCTCGATGCCGTTCAGCGTGCGGCCGGGACGCAAGGCTGGCGGAAGGCAGAGGCGCGCCGGGCGGCCGTGGCCGTCGAGGACGGCGCCGGAGACGTCGAGATCGGCGGCCACGCCATCGGCGTCATAGACGGTGACGGTATCGACGGAGCGCACCGGCGTCCGCCGCAGGCGCACGATGCCGTCGCGCGGCCAGTCGTCGAGGCAGAGGCGCCAGCCCTGGCTCATCAGCGCCAGGCCGGTCTCGACTTCGACGTGATCCGTCGCCGCCGTCAGCAGGCTGGCGATCAGCGCATCCTCGTCGCCGGTCTCGACGCGCAGATGGGCCTTCGCCTCGGCAAGCGTCACCGGCGCCGCCGACGGCGGCTCGGTTCGAAACAACGTCATGGGAAGCTCCGTTCGGATATGGGGATGGGCGGCCCCGACGGGAGGAATCGGGGCCGCCGCGCGACCGGCGGCGGGGGAGTGGGCCGCCGGCGGCAAGGCTACGCTGCGGCGAACTTGACGAGCTTGATCGCCTCGAAGTTCTGGATGCCGCCACCGACCCGCTTGGTCGTGTAGAAGAGCACGTAGGGCTTCGCCGAATAGGGATCGCGCAGGATCCGCACGCCCATGCGGTCGACGACGAGATAGCCGCGGCGGAAGTCGCCGAAGGCGATCGCCGCCGCGTTCGAGGCGATGTCCGGCATGTCCTCCGCCTCGACCACCGGGAAACCCATCAGCGAGGCCGACTGCCCGGCCGTTGCCGGCGGCTGCCAGATGTAGTTGCCGTCGGCGTCCTTGAACTTGCGGATCGAGGCCTGCGTCCTGCGGTTCATCACGAAGGAGGCATTCTGCCGGTAGCCGGCCTTCAGCGCGTAGATCGTGTCGATCAGCACGTCCGACGGCCCTTCGGCCGCGAACGCGCCGTCAACACCGGTCGCGACCGTCCCGAGGTTACCCCAGGACCAGGCGGCATCGCCGACAGTGGGATAGGCGAGGAAGCCCTTCGGCTTGTTGATGCCATCGCCGGAGACGAAAGCGGCGCCTTCCTGCTCGGCAAAGGCCGTCTCGACCTCGCTCGCGATCCAGCTCTCCATGTCCACCGCCGCATCGTCGAGCAGCGAGGCCGTCGCCGCGGGCATGGCGTAGAGCTCCATCGTCGGGAACTGGAGTTCGGCGAGTTGCGGCGTATCGGTCTGCGGGCGCGCGTCGGTCTCGCCGACCCAGCCGACCGACATGCCGGCAAGCGCGAAGGGCTTCTTCAGCACCGCACCCGACACCTGCCGGACGGATGCGATCGCGCGGATCGGCGAAATCTCCGCCAGCCGCGTCCCGATCGCAGCGTCGAGCTCGTCGGGGACGACATAGCCGCCATCGGCATCCGAACCGTAGGAGAAGGCCTTGGCTTCGACCTGCCTCAGCCCCGCCTCGTCGCCGCGGCGGATATAGCTCTCGAAGGCCGTCTTGTGCTCGATCGCCTCGAGGCTTGCCGCACCGCGCTCACGTCCGAGCGCCGGCCGCGCCCGCTTCAGGACCAGCGCGTCGAGCGCCTTCCTGTTGTCGTCGACCGCCTTGTTGATCCGCTCGACCTTCTCGCGGGTCACGACGTCGGCCGAGAACCGGGTCTCCAGCTCCGCGAGACGCCGGTCGTTCGCGTCCTTGAAGGCGTCGAAGGCGCCCATGAAGTCCTCGAAGGCCTCGGCGATCGTATCGGGCGCCTGCTTGACCTCAGGCGCCGCCGTCATCCTCATCGTCATTCTGTTGATCCTCTTTTCAGTGTCTCTGCATCAGCCGGGTCGCGTCGCGGATCGCCGTGACGAGCCCCGCTGCCTCGGCTCCGGCAGCGTCCCGCCTGCCCCTCAGCCCCGCGAAGCCCTTCGCCAGGAGTGCGCGGGCCTCGCTTCGCGTCAGCCCAGCGTCGTGCGTGAGCCTGCGTTCCATCTCCCGTTTCGTCGGCCATGCGCCCGCCTGCTTGACGCTCGTCACGCGGGCGCCGGGCAGCATCGGGAAGGTCACGACCGAGATTTCCCAGAGATCGGCCTCAAGAATCCGGCGCAGGCCGCCGGGATCAGAACGGGCGCGGACGGTCTCGAAGCCGATCGAGAGCCCGTCGAGGGCGCCGGCCTTCATCAGGCCGTGAACCTCGCGGGCGCGCGCCACGCCGGCTGCCAGCCGCCCTTCGACATAGAGGCCGCGGCCGTCCTCGCGGATCAGCGTCCAAGCGCCGATCGGCTCGGCCGGATCGTGCTGGAAGAGCATCCGTATACCGCCGGCGCCGCGCTTGCCGAGCGAAGCGGCGAAGGCGCCACGCTCGATGACGTCGCGGCCGAGATCGACGGCGCCGAAGAGGCTGGCATAGCCGGAGAAGCGCCCGTCGCCCTCCACGGCCTCGAGCTGAAGATCGGCAAACTTCGTCTGCCGGCCGGCCAGATGACTGTCCGAACCCATGCGTCGTTTCCTTGTTTTCGTGGAACCTGTCCGTCTCTCTCGGGCTAGCCGCGGCCGCAGCGCTCGGCGATGCGCGACAGCGCGCCGAGCACCCACCACGCAAGCAGGCTTGCCGCCGCCGAACCCATAAGCATCGTCTCCGACGCGGAGAGCAGATCAGCCACGCCGAACCGCTCGGCGAGCGCCGCACCGGTGGCGCCGCCGAAGACGAGGCCGCAGATGACGCCGGTGAAGAACCGCGAAGCGGCCTCTCGCGGCCCCCTCGGCAAGAGATAGACGAGCGAGACGGCCGCACCGGCAAGCGCGCCCGCAAGCTTGGCGAGGTCGATCCAGAGACCCTTGTCCATGTCCTTACGCCTCCTGCTCGGTTTCTGCGCCGTCACCGCCTTGCCGGCGGCACTTCACGACGCGATTCAGAAAGTTCTCGCGGTGAATCTTCAGGTCTGGCGAACCGGCTGATATCCCACGGCTTCCCGCTTCTCCTGGTCGGTCAGGAAGGCCGCATCGCCGATCCGCTGCCAAAGGGCGTCGCGTTCGGCGGAGAGGCCGGGAATGGCATCGATATCGCAATCGAGGCGGAGATCGGCGCCGTAGGCCGGGCCGAGCCAGCCGCCGAGCGCGGCGGCGGTGCGGGCGATCAGCGGCAGCACCGTCAGGCGGTAGAAAGCGCGGTTCGCCTCGGCATAGTTGGCATAGGTGTTGTCGCCCGGGATTCCGAGGAGCATCGGCGGCACGCCGAGCGCCAGCGCAATATCCCGGCTCGCGCCATTCTTCGCCTCGACGAAGTCCATCTCGCGCGGCGTCAGGCCCATCGACTTCCAGTCGAGCCCGCCTTCGAGCAGCAGCGGTCGGCCGGCCCGACGCGCGCCGGAATAGCCCTCCTCGAGTTCCTCCTTCAGCCGCGAATACTGCTCCTCCGTCAGGTTGCCGCCGTCCTTCGGTTGGTAGACCAGAGCGCCGGAGGGTCGCGCGGAGTTGTCGAGCAGCGCCTTGTTCCAGGTGGCCGCCGCATTCGACAGGTCGAGCGCCCGGTGCGCCGCCTCGAGCGGCGGGAAGCCGAGATGGTCGTCGAGCGGGTGGAAGAGCTTCATGTGCAGGAGCGGCAGACCTCTATCCCGCTCGACCGGATAGCGCCGACGCCGCCCGTTCACGGCATAGTCATAGGCCGACACCCACCCGTCCGCGCCCTCGACGAGCGTGATGCGGTCGGGGCGCAGGAGATGCAGCTCGCGCGGCTCGTCGCTGACGGTGACGGCCTCGACATAGGCGTTGCCGGACAGGAGCAGGTGGCCGTAGAGCGCCTCCATGAAATCGGCGCCGGCCATGCGGGCGTTCGGCTTCGCCAACAGCGTGAGCAGCGGGTGAGCATCATGCTCGCGGCCCGCCTCGTAGACGAGCCACGGCACGGCCGCGGCCGCCTCCGAAATCACGCGAACGCAGCGGTGCGCGACGGGGTTGCGCATGAAACCCTCGCTCGCAAGCCCGGCATAGGAGCGCGAAGACCAGCGCGCCCCGCCGTGACCGTGCAAGGCCACGAAGCCTGCGCCGAGGGCCGTCGCCTTGCGCTCGGCCACCTCTCTTCGTCCGCCTGCGCTCCGGCGCAGCAGGCCGAATGGATTCCTCATCATCTCTTCCTTTTCGAAAGACGTTCGTGGCGTGGCGGTCAGATGCCGCGGACACGCGGCGCGCCGCGCCCCGTCAGAAGCAGCGCCGTCAGTGCCCAGACGAGCGCGTCCAGCCGGTCGGGCGAGCGGCCGGAGGAAAGCCCCTCCGGCCCGAAGTTGCACATCTGGTCCTCGAGCGCCGGAAAGGCGCCCGCATGGAGCACGCGGCCCTGCTCATAGAGTGCGGCAACCGGTTCCGCGCGGAGCCACTTGCCCCGCGTCGCCCGCACCGTCGTCACCGGCACGGACGGATCGACCGAACGCAGGATCGTGCTCACCATGTCGCCCCCCTGGTTGACCTCGGCGACGATGCGGTCGGCGTCGAAGCGGCGATAGAGCTTGACGGCCGCACGCGCCCAGGCCGCGGGGCTCGCGCCTTCCATTGAGCCGTCGGCGAGCACGACGGCCCGCCCTGAAGCGTCGAGCCCGGCGACGACAATGCCGCAGCAAGAGTTGCGCGCAGCGGCAACCGCCGGCGGATCGACCGCGACGACGATCCGACCGACCGGCCCCGGCTGGCGCGTGCCGACGCGCTCGATCGCCGCCCGGCTCCAGAGCGCGTCCTCGCGATCCTCGATCAGCTCGCCGGCGAGTTCCTGCCGGCCAAGACGGGTACCGCCGTAGCGGGCTTCCATCGCCTCGATGAAGCCCGGGGCGAGATTGCCGCGGTTGTCGAGCGTCCTTATCCGCGTGATCACCGTGTCCGGCGCAGCAAGCAGCGCTTTAAGCAGCGGCACCGGCCGCGGCGTTGTCGTGACGAGCTGGCGCGGCCGGTCTCCAAGGCGAAGCGCGAACTGCAGCATGTCCCACGTCTCCTGCGGATGCCGCCATTTCGCCAGTTCGTCACACCAGGCGAAATCGAACTGCGGGCCGCGCAGGCTCTCCGGATCCTCCGAGGAGAAGATCTGCGCCACTGCGCCGGTCGGCCAGACGAGCCGACGCCGCGCGGCCTCATAGCTCGGCCGATCAAAGCGTGCGATCCGGAGGATGCCCGAGACGCCATCGACCATCACTTCGCGCGCATCGCCCAGCGTCTCGGCGACGAGCGCGATCCGCAGGGTTCCCGTTTCAGCGCCGGCGGACGTCACAAGCCCGTGAACCCATTCGGCTCCGGCGCGCGTCTTGCCGGCGCCGCGGCCGCCCATCAGCACCCAGGTGCGCCAGTCGCCGTCCGGTGGGCGCTGGTCGCGCCGCCCCTGCAGCACCCAGTCGCCGGCGACCGCCTGCTGGTCCCGCCAGGGCAGGCGATCGAAGGCGTCCGCCCCGAAAGGTTCCGCCTCCTCAGCCGCGTCCGCGCCGGCGCTATCCTTCGTTTCCGGCGGGCGAAGCAGGATCGGCGTCCGACCGGTCGCCGTCCAACTCAGCGCGCCCATTCCGATCACGCTCAGCTGCGCCCCGCGCCACGAGTTCGGCAGCCCGTTCGTGGGCCCGCGCCTCGATCCATTCCTGCACCTGCCGGCGAAGCGTCGCCCGCTCCGCCTCTGTCGGCCCGGCCGCTCCGGCTGCAAGCGCTTCACTCGCCAACATCCTCTTCATGTCGTGGATCTTCTCGACCGTGCGCGCGATCAGCGAGACGATCTCGGCGATCGACTTAGCGCCGGCGGCACTGCCGCCACTTTCGCCTGCCGCTTCCATGGCCGTCTCGGCCCGAGACAGCGCCCGCGCGAGCATCCGCTCCATCCGCGCGAGCATCGCCGCCGCGCTGCCTGCATCCTTGCGCGCCCTCGGCATCCACCGCCCCTTCGGAAAGAGAAAAGGCGCCGGCAAATGCCGAGCGCCTTCCGCCGTTCATCATCCCGCCGCCGCTGCGACCTCCGCGTGAACCGCTCCAGCCGCACTTCTTCGACGATGACGAAACCCTACCAGACGACCGTGACGCCGTCAAGGATAATTTTCCTATTTCTTCTGCCGCCCTCTTAAGCTGGTCGTTAGGACATCGGCCGCCTCAGCGAACCTCCTCGGCCGGCCAGGCGACCAGGTAGTCCTCGAAGTCTTCGACGGCGATGCCCTCTTCGGGCACGGTGCGGCCGCGCACGGAGATGCCGGCCTCGTGCACCGTTTCCGGATCGCCTGAGACGAGCGGGTGCCACCAATAGAGGTCGCGGCCCTCGTCGATCAGCCTGTAGGCGCAGGTCGGCGGCAGCCAGGAGAGGTTGCGTACGGTGTCGGGCGTCAGCCCGATGCAGTCGGGCACCTGGCGCTGCCGATGGGCATAGTCGCGGCACCGGCAGGTCTCGCCGTCGAGCAGCCGGCAGGCGATGTTCGTCCAGGCGATCTCGCCCGTGTCCCAGTCCTCGAGCTTGTTCAGGCAGCAGCGCGCGCACCCGTCGCAGAGGCTCTCCCACTCGCGCCGGTTCATCTCGTCGAGCGTCTTGCGCTTCCAGAAGGGTGTGTCGCTCATGCCTCTATCCCTTGATCGTGTGGCGAACTCACCCGGTGGCGGCCTTGTCTGCCGGTTGAAAATGCGCCAAAACGAAACGGCAAGGGGCGTCGTGACGGCAGCCGGAAAGTGGCTGTGCGGGGCCGGGCCGTCAAGGGACGGGTCTCCGGTTGCAAGCCGGGATTTGAGATCGTGCAGGACCCGTTCAACCAGGAAGACCGCCCGCGCAAACGCTCCAATATCCTTCTGCGTATCGACTCCTGGATCGATTCGACGATCTGGTCGGCGACTGCCGACGCCGGGCAGACCTGGGAGGAGATCACGATCTTCTTCCGGCGCTTCCGCGTGCGCGGCGCCAAGCGGGTCCTCTTCGAGCTCCTCGGCGAAGGCCTGACGCTCGGGACGGCCGGCGCCGTCCTCCTGCTGGCGCTGGCGCTGCCCGCCTTCGACGCGACGCAGGGGAACTGGCGGGCGCAGGACGATTACGCCGTCACCTTCCTCGACCGCTACGGCAACGAGATCGGCCATCGGGGCATCATCCATGAGGATTCCGTGCCCGTCGACCAGCTGCCGGACACGCTGATCAAGTCGGTGGTCGCGACGGAGGACCGCCGCTTCTTCCATCATTACGGCATCGACTTCATCGGCCTCCTTCGCGCGCTGACGACGAACGCCAGGGCGGACGGCGTCGTCCAGGGCGGCTCGACGATCACCCAGCAGCTCGCCAAGAACGTCTTCCTGTCGAACGAGCGCACGCTCGAACGCAAGATCAAGGAAGCCTTCCTCTCCGTCTGGCTCGAGACCAACCTGACGAAGAAGCAGATCCTCGGCATGTATCTCGACCGCATGTATATGGGCGGCGGCACCTTCGGCGTCGCGGCGGCCGCGCAATACTACTTCGGCAAGGATGTGCGCGACATCAACCTCGCCGAGTCGGCGATGCTTGCCGGCCTCTTCAAGGCGCCCTCGAAATACGCACCGAGCGTCAACCTGCCGGCGGCGCGCGCGCGCGCCAACCAGGTGCTCACCAACCTCGTCCAGGGCAACCTGATGACGGAGGGGCAGGTGGTCGGCGCGCGGCTCCATCCGGCGACCGTCGTCGATCGGGGCGAGACCGATTCACCGGACTATTTCCTCGACTGGGCCTACGACGAAGTCCGCCGGATCGCCGCCGCGCACCACCTCAGGACGCACAACTTCATCGTCCGCACGACGGTCGACATGAACCTGCAGCATGCCGCCGAGGACGCGCTCGAAACGAACCTCCGCCAGTATGGCGACGTCTACAACGTCTCGCAGGGCGCGATCGTCACGCTCGAGAACGGCGGCCCGGACCCCGGCGCCGTTCGCGCGATGGTGGGAGGGCGCGACTACGGCGAGAGCCAGTTCAACCGCGCGACGCGCGGTTTGCGCCAGCCCGGCTCCTCCTTCAAGGTCTATGTCTACGCGACGGCGATGGAGCACGGCTTCACGCCTCAGTCGCTGATTTCCGACGGGCCGATCACCTGGAACGGCTGGTCGCCGCGCAACTACGAGCGCACCTACGAGGGAAAGGTGACGCTGACGGAAGCGCTTGCGAAATCGATCAACACGGTGCCGGTGCGCCTCGCCCGCGACTTCCTCGGGACGAAGGCCATCGCGGCGACCGCGCGAAGCATGGGCGTGGAATCGCCGGTCCATACGGACAAGACGATGGCACTTGGGACGTCGGAGCTGACGGCGCTCGACCAGGCGACGGCCTATGCCGTGTTCCCGGCGGAGGGGATGCAGTCGGATCGCCACGGCATCGACCAGATCCTCGACTACTCCGGCAACGTGCTCTACGACCATCGCCGCGACGATCCCGCGCCGAAGCGCGTGCTCCCGAAGAAGGCGGCCGACGAGATGAACCAGATGCTGGTGCAGATCCCGCTATGGGGCACGGGGCGGCGGGCCAAGCTCGACGGCATCGTGACCGCCGGCAAGACGGGCACCACCCAGAGCTATCGCGACGGCTGGTTCTGCGGCTTCACAGGCAACTACACGACCGCCGTCTGGATCGGCAACGACAACTACAGCCCCTCGAACAAGATGACCGGCGGCACGCTTCCGGCCATGACCTGGCACAAGCTCATGGAATATGCGCATCAGGGCGTCGAGTTGCGGCCGATCCCCGGAATCGAGAACCCGCTGCCCGACGAGAAGACCCGCAAGGAACTGACCGCCAAGGCCGGCCAGCCCGACGACAGCCTCGCCCGGGAGCGGCCGCGAGCCCTGTCGCATGCGGCGACAAAGCTCCTGAAGTCCATCGCCGACGATCTCGCCAACGCCAAACCCCTCAAGTCGCAGCCGGAGCTTGCCGAAAGCTCGGCCCTCTATCCGCCGGTCGAACAGTGACGGCCGGAGCAGACAGACAGGCCTGACGCAATCCCGTGCTGCGCGTTCCCTTCCTCGTCGCCCTCGCCCTTGCGATCGCCTTTGCCGGCGGCGTCGCCTCAAGCTTCTATGCGCTCAGGATCGGCGAAGGCTTCGACATCATCACGATCGGCCCCTGGAAGGCATGGCCGGAGCTCCAGACCTCCCGCGCCGATCCCTACGCCATGGCGCATCGCGCCCGCAGCGGCGACATCCTGCTCGGCGAGGCGGAAGGCCTGATCTTCATCGCGACGACCGACAGCAGCGGCCGGCCGCTCCTCGGCCGCTGCAGCTACGCGATCACCGGCCAAACGCCGGCGGCTCGCTTCTGGACGCTGCGCATGACGGATGCCGCGGACAGGCCGCTCCCCTCGAACGAGGCGCTTCCGAGCGCCTTCCAGTCACATGCGGTGCTGCGCCGCACTGACGGCTCGTTCACCATCGTCGCCTCCTCCGAGCCGGTCGCCGGCAACTGGATGGCGCTTTCGCATCGCGGGCCGATCCGCTTCGTGCTGACGCTCCTCGATACGCCGACGGCCGGCAACGCCGGCCTCGTCAGCCTCGAGATGCCGGCGATCAAGCGCAGGAGCTGCGCTCATGCGTAGCCTCCTTATCGCCATCCTCGCCGGTCTTGCCGGCGCCGTGATCCTGCACATCGTGATCATCCTCGCGATCCCGCAGTTCACGACCGGGGACGCCTGGTCGCAGGTGGCGAAGCTCGGGCCGGCCGGGCGGTTCCATGCGCTCAGCAACGATCCGGATTCGGAGGCGCTCGCCAATGCCGATCCCTATCTCCGGTCGGCGATCTGCGTCTACGACGTATCAAGCGCACCCGTGCGGATCACGGCCAAGGGGCCCCTGCCCTTCTGGTCGCTTGCCGTCTTCGACCGGCACTCCAACGAGCTCTACAGCATGAACGACCGTTCGGCGGTGGAACGGCAGGTGGACGTCACGCTGGCAACCCCACTGCAGATGATCGGCCTGAAACGCCAGAAGCCGGCCGATCTCCAGAAGTCGATCCTCGTCGAGGTGACGAAGCCGGACGGCTACATCGTCCTCAGGACGATCGCCGAGGATCAGACGTTCGAGGCCATCGCCCGCAAGTTCCTCGCCGGCGCCTCGTGCAGTTCCTATGACGGCGGGGCCTGATCAGGCCTGCTTGCCCCCTTCGGCTGCGCTTCGGCGTCGGCTCGCCGCCTGACGCGCGCCATAGCGCACCCCGCTGAAGATCAGGATCGTCGCACCGCCGCCGGCAGGGTCGCGGCGTGCCGGCGTCTTCTTCGGCCGGCGGTCGGCAAGGCGTATGATGGTGGCCATTCTCGTCTCCGCTTCTCGTCATCACGGATGAAAGCGAAACAGGTTCACCCAGCCCCCTCGGGCACCGCGATTACAACGGATGCATGGTTAATGGCTCGCTAAGGCTTTTCGCCTAGGCTCGCGCCAGTCCCTGTTGCGTTCGAGTGGGTGTTTTCGTGTCGGACCGTTTTCGCGAACTGGAAAAGCCGCTCGACGGCCGGCGCCTCGATGTTGTCCTCATGGCAACCGTCTCCAGCTTCGAAAGCCTTCGCCGCCCGACCCGTCACGATCTGAAACAGTTCAGCGAGCTTTTCGCGCCGCTTTTCGAGGCGGCCGAACCGGAGACAAAGCGCACGGCGGCAGCCGCGTTGTCACGCTGCGAGACCGTGCCGAAGGCGGTTGTCCGGCAGATCGCCGACCAGCCGATCGGGATCTCGGCTCCCTTCCTTGCGAATGCCACCGTGCTTTCCGACGACGACATCGCCGGCATCGTCGCCGCCAAGGGCGCGGAACATGCCCGCTCGCTCGCCCGGCGTCCGGGCCTCTCGGCGCGTAGCGTCGCGGTGCTTGCCGGCACCGGCGATCCAACCGTCCTCCGGTCCCTGAAGTTGCGCGGCCTCATCGCCGAGGAGGTGGCGGCCGATCGACCGGCGGACGAAACCGACGCAAGCCGCCGGGCTCGCGAGGAGAACCTGCGGCAAACGCTGAAGGCCATGGTCTCGGCGCTGCGCGCGCCGTCCCGCTCGCCTGACGCGCCTGTCCGGGTGCCCCGGATTTCGGCCGCCTCCGAGGCGCGGCTGGAGCGCTTCGCGCTCGCCGGCGAGCCGACCTATTTCGCCACCGCGCTTGCCGATACCCTCGCGACGCGGTTCGAGCTCGTCGAGCGGATCATGCTCGACGTCCGGGGCCTCGCCCTCGCGGATGCGCTGCTGGCGATCGGCGTCGGGGCCCACATCGCCCGCGCGGCGCTTGAAAGCTTCTATCCGCACCTCGGTCCGCTGTACGGCCGCCCTTCCGCCGCCGACGTGATGCTTGCTGAACGCGATCCGGCGGCCGCGGCCGAGCGGCTCGCGCTCTGGCTCTCGGAGGCGGACGAGCCGGAGCGTCGCCCGATCACGCACATGCCGCACGTCCACGAGGGCCGGGCGGCCGCGGCGAAGTCCATGAACAGGAACACCGGCGAGGCCGCCGCCAAAGGCAGGAAGCGACCGTCTCTCAGCCGCGGGTGACAGTCAGATAGGGCGCGACATCCTCGACCTCGATCTCGATGATCCAGAGGTCAGGGTCGAAGCGCCGCTCGCGCGCGAGCCGTTCGTCGATCCGGTCCGCCGCGACGTCTTCCAGCCGCAGCTCGAAGACGCGCTCCGCCGGCTTCTCGGTCTCGAACACGGTCTGGGGCGCCGGCGCAAAGAGGCGGTGACGCCCATCCCGACGGCGCTGCCGGATGAAGATCGCGCCAGCCTCATCGGCGCCGCGGCGCTCGATCGCGGCATAGCCGCCGTCGGCAAAGACCCGCCGGAGGAGCGCGGCGACCCAGACCTCCGTCTTCAGGCGCATGAGACGCGGCAGTCCGTCAGAGGGCGCCGATCGCGACCAGCTTGTCGAGCACGCGCTGGTTCGGCTCGCCGGTCTGCGGGAGGCGGTAGTTCTTTTCGAAGCTGAGGATCGCCGCCTTGGTCTTGGCCCCCGCAATGCCGTCGACCGCGACATCCGAGTAGGCGATATTGCGCAGGCCGAGCTGTATCCGGCTGACGAGATCCGACGGCGCATGCGCCGCCGGCGTCGGGCGCGAGGGCACCGGAACGGGCGCGGAGGCCTCGACGGTGGCCGACGCCTTCACGAGATCGGCGATCCTGTCTCCGCCGGCGGCCGCAGCGGTCGATGGCCGCGAGCGCGGAATGGCGACGGCATTGCGCGTCGTCGCGGCGATCTCGTCCAGAAGTCCCGGGCTCGGTTGGCCGGTCAAGGGCTCGCCCTTCGCGGCCTGGAAAGCCTCGATCGCGGCGCGGGTCGCAACGCCGAGCTGGCCGTCGAACGGACCGTTGTAGAACTGATGGTCCGCGAGGCCCCGCTGGATCGCCGCGACCAGCGCCTGTCCCTCCGGCGCGGTCGGTCGTGCGGCAGCCGCCTGCGGGACCGGGATGCTCGCTGTCGCGTCGCCTGCGGTGGAGGCGCCGCCCTGCTTTGAGAGCTGCTGCAGGATCTGGTCGACGGACGGCTTGCGCGCGTTCAGGCGTGCCGCCCGCGCGGCGGCCTTGGCGAGCGCGCCGGCCGGCATGTCGCGGGTGGCGAAGAAGGGGGAAGGATGGGCGCCCGGCTGATACCAGATCGCATTGGCCGTCACGAAGCTGAAGATGACGACGAAGGCGGCCGAGCCGCCGGCAACCGACGGATGGCGCGCGATCAACGCCCCCGCAATGCGCAGACAGCGCCGGCCGAGGCTCTTCTTCCTCTTCTTCGTCGCCCTGCGGCGAGGATCAGGCTGTCCGCGCTTGCGCGTCATCGCATCCTTCCATGTTGCGTTCCATGAGTGCTGCGCCGGAAAGACGCGGCGGGAACTCGACCATCTGCGGCTTCGCCGGCTGGTTTGCGCGGCGGGCGTCCGAGCCGTCGCGGGCAAGCTCGACCGTCACCACCGTGCCCTGCCCGAGCTTGCTCTCGATCGCGAACGAGCCGCCATGCAGGGACACGAGGCCCTTCACGAGCGAGAGGCCGAGGCCGCTTCCCTCGTAGGCGCGGGCGGTGCCGCCCTGCGCCTGCACGAAGGGCTGGCCGATCGTCTCCAGTTCGTCGGCGGCGATGCCGATGCCGGTGTCGCTGACGCTCAGGATGAAGCGATCGCCGCGCATGCCGGCGTCGACGGTGACGACCCCGCCCTGTTCCGTGAACTTGATGGCGTTGGCAACCAGGTTAATGAGGATTTGCTGGATGGCGCGACGGTCCGCCACGACCTCGCCGCACCCGCGCGCCACGCGGCTGACCAGCGCGACGCCCTTCTGCTCCGCCTGCAGCGCCAGCATCGATTCGCAAGCGGCGACGGCGCCGGCGACGTCGAAGGACTCGGCGATGATCTCGTAGCGGCCGGCCTCGATCTTGCTCATGTCGAGCATCGTGTTGACCACAGCGAGGAGGTGGCTGCCGGAGGTGCGGATCAGCTCGACATATTCGCGCTGCCGATCGTTCGTGAGACGCCCGAAATACTCCTGCGCGAGCACGTCGGAGAAGCCGAGGATGGCGTTGAGCGGCGTCCTCAATTCGTGGCTGACGGCGGCGAGGAAGCGGCTCTTCGCAGCGTTGGCGCTTTCGGCCGCATCGGCCTTGCGCGCCGCCGCCTGCCGCAGCGCCATCTCGGCGCTGACGTCGCGCGACTGGGCGACGATCAGGCTCTCCCCTTCGTCGTTCGGCGCCGCGGAGAAATCGACGTGGAGGTGGACGAACTGGTCGCCGCCGGGGACGATCGAGGGGCGCTCCATCCTGAGCTCGGCCTCGGCGTGCGGAGCGCCGTTGCGGATTGCGTCGATCGCCTGCAGGAAGGCGATGCGATCGGCGACGTGGATCTGGTTGAGGAAGCCACGGCCGATCGGACGGACGAGCCATTCGGCCTTGGCGGCGTCGGCGCCGCGGACGGAGATGACGTGGCCGCGCTGGTCGTGGACCGTCACCAGCCCCGCGAGGTTGTCGAGCATCGTAAGGTCATGCCTCTCGCGCTCCCCCGGCTCCACCACCGGCGGCTCCGGATGGACGGCCGCCGCGATGCGCATGCCTGCATAGCAGAGGAATGCGAGGAGGCCTGCGGCGTGGGCGAAGGGCGAAGCCGGAAGCGGTTGAACGGCGAGTGCGAAAACGCCTGCAAGCCCAGCCCCTGCGAGCGCCGCCGCCGCTCCGGTCGCGGCCCAGCGCGGCGAGCGGCCAAAGAGCGCCGCCTCGAGCGCCGGCATGGCAAGCCAGGCGCCATAGGGCGAGGCGAGCCCCCCCG
Organism: Pararhizobium sp.; assembly: GCA_051960215.1. Taxonomy (GTDB): domain Bacteria; phylum Pseudomonadota; class Alphaproteobacteria; order Rhizobiales; family Rhizobiaceae; genus Pararhizobium_B. The sequence goes on along the minus strand of JBQCEN010000001.1, from coordinate 2,733 downwards.
TCACACCGCAGAGAAGGGTCAAGACCGACGTCGCGAGCACCAGCGCCAGAACCCCCGTTCGGAGGCGCGAGCCCGAAAGAGAGAGAGCGGCCGCAAGGAGGAGGCAGATCGCGCAGCCTGCAAGGGCGATCGCCAGGGCGGTCGCCGGGCCGAGGCTCGGGAGAAGGGCGGCGGGCAGGCAGAGAACGGCGAGCGCGGCGCCGCCCGCGGCCGTGCGCAGGAGACGCGTCTGCCTCACCCGCTCCTCCTCGTCGTCGACCGCCGGACTGATCCAATGATCGACGATGCGGTCGGCCCGGGCAGCGAGGCTCGTGAAGGAAATACTCGATACGCGCACCGCCGGACCCGTTGAATTTCGTTCTCGTTCTTGATGCTTCGAGGCTCGCATTGCCGTCTTAAGGAAAGAATAAAGGACGGGGGTCTCGCGCGGTGGGCGGCGCCGTGAAGCGGGACTTCGCCGCAGGTCGCGGCAAGCGAACTCCGCTTATGGTTAATGGCCGGTTTGGGTTTCGCGGCACGACCGGCCTGAGGTGCCGCAAAGGCGCTGAATCCGACGCGAATCAGGTCGCGGCAACTCCGGCCCCTTGGCGGCCGCCGCAGCGATATTTTCAATTTTAATCGAATTTGCCTCGAATGCCGGCGCTTGCGTCAAATCGGGATTGTGATGTTTGCTTTATGGTGACGGCAATCGGTCGTGGTCGAGCAGCGATCCGACACGAAAACAGCGTTCAACCGGCGGAAGACCGGGGCGCAATACCGGAGGCAGGTCCATGTGGTTTCTCGTCAAGGCGATCTTCGGCTTCGCACTCGTTCTCCTGATCCTGCCGTTCTTCAGTTCGACGCCGGAGCCGGCGGCCGACACAGGGCAGCAGGTGGCGATCGGTGACACGATCGAGGCGGCCAAATCGGCGATCGACGACGTGACCGGGATCTGCCAGCGCCGGCCGGACGTCTGCAAGGCCGGCGGGGCGGCGCTTTCGGCGCTCGGCGACCAGGCCCGGGAGGGCGCGCTGATCGCCTATCGCTACCTCGACAGCCATTTCGGTGGCGGCAAGGCCGACATGGTCGAAACCGGAACGGTCGCCGATGCCGCCCCGTCCGCCACAAGGACACCGGTTGTCGCCGTGCCGCAGACCGCGCCGACCGCCGCTGCACTGCCGACGGCGGCACAGGTCAGGGACGCCGCGCACACCATGGTGAGCCTCGGCGAGACCGTCCTGCCCCATCCCTATGCGCCGCCGCAGCGCTGAAGAAGCGCCCGTCGACGGCCCGCCGCGGAACGACCTGCCTATCTTGCCGCGGCGGTCTTTCTCTCCCGCTCCCCCCGTGATTTCACGTTGCCGATCGCCTATATGGCGGCAGAGAGCACGGGACCGACCATGGCCGATATCGCCACCATCATCGATGACTTCGCCTTCCTCGACGACTGGGAGGACCGGTATCGCTACGTCATCGAGCTTGGCAAGACGCTGCCGCCGCTTCCCGAAGCGGACAAGAACGAGCGCAACAAGGTGCAGGGCTGCGTCAGCCAGGTTTGGCTGGTGCCGGAGCGCGCGTCCGGAGACGGCGACGATCCGATCCTGACCTTTCGCGGCGATTCGGATGCCCACATCGTCCGCGGCCTGGTCGCCATCGCGCTCACGGCAATGTCGGGACGGCGCGCCTCGGAGATCGCCGACTATGATGCGGTCGACCTCTTCGGCAAGCTCGGGCTCATCGAGAACCTGACGCCGCAGCGCGCAAACGGGCTGCGCTCGATGATCGGGCGCATCAAGGCGGAGGCTTCCGCAGCGCTCGCGGACTGACGACAACCTCAATCTTCGCGCGGCAGCTCCGGCCGATAACCGGCCGCACCCCAGCGATGGCTGCGGGCGGCGGGTCGGCTCGGAGGCGCGTAATGCCGCGCCAGGGCCGTCAGCGCCGTCTTCAGCATCAGTTTGGCCGATCGCACCGGCCACTGGCGCTCCCGCTCGATCGTCTCGAGACCTTTCAGGAAGCAGCAGGCGTCGACGAGGACGCCGGAGAGCTCCGGCCCGACCGCGGCAAGCGCCCGCTCCACGCGCAGCCGCGCCGCAAGCGCCGTGTCTGTCAGCTCGGCGATCCCGTTGCCGCCATCGCGCCCGCCTCCGGAAGCGACGCTCGCCTCCCAATTCGCCGTCACGCGCGGCTGCAACTGCCCGCGCTCGAAGTCCACCCGTAACCGCTCCCCGGCGCGGAAGGCTTCGTCGGAGAGGAACGGCCGGCCGCTGCGGTCCTTGATCCGCAACAGCGGACCGAGCGGCGATTCTGCCGCATTGAGGCAAACCTCCGTCACCGCGCCGTCCACCTCGACGGTCGCGCGCTCGCGTTCGGAATGCTGTCCCGAAAAAGGGTCCGACGAACAGAGCGCGCGCTTCAGCCAAGCCCGGCCCGCCGACGTCATCGCGGCCGCCGGACCGGTTCGTCCGACGAGGCCATCCGATACAGCCTGCCTGAGGATCCTGCCCGGCACCGTGAGGGACCGGCCGTCGCCCGCCTCCAGACGGACGTGACCGCTAGCCGCCGCGGCGCCCGGTGAGACGGTCGCCGGACCGCGCGACAGGAAGCGCATCAGTTCGCGGAGGCCGGAGCTTCCGGCTGCGCGCTGCTCAGGCTGCGTCATGAGGATTCGCCTCGACGCCGAAGGCGGCGGCGACCACCCGCTCCACCGCAGAGACGAAATCGTCGTAGCCCTGGTCGTCGCGGCGGTCCTCG